>JAGWVN010000028.1 GCA_018970865.1 Betaproteobacteria bacterium | reverse complement strand
CGGCGGCGGCGGCGGTGGCGGCGGTGGCGGCGGTGGCGGCGGAATCGCCCGCGGCTCCTGGATCAGGCGCGCCTGCACGGGCTGCTCCGGACTGTCGCTCGGCTTGCGGCCCAGACCCGCCATCAGCGCGACACCGGCGAGGACATGCACGCCAAGCACCGCGCCCATTCCCGCGAGACGGCGACGGCGCTGCGCCGCGGCCCAGGAACCCGTCATCGGACTCACTCGGTGAACTGCTCGCTGCCGACCACGCCGAGGCGGGTCAACCCGGCCCGGCGCGAGGCGGCGAGCACGCCGGCGACCACCTCGTAGCGGGCCTTGCGGTCGGGGCGCAGGTGGATCTCGGGCTGCACCGGCTGGGCGGCAGCGGCAGCCATTCTCGCAGCCAGCTCATCGGGGCCGGCGAGCGCGACGCCCTGCCAGCGAACCACCCCGGCGGCGTCGACATCGATGCGGACCACCTCGGGCTCCTCGCGCACGGGCGGCGGCGGCCCGACCGGCAGATTGAGATTCACCGAATGCAGCTGGATCGGGATGGTGATGATCAGCATGATCAGCAGCACCAGCATCACATCGATCAGCGGGGTGGTGTTGATCTCGACCAGCACCGCCGGATCGGCTTCGGCTCGACGCAGGGTCCGGCGCTTTGGCGGGGGCATGAGCGATTCCGGCGGGTCTCAGCGACCCGGCGGCTCGGTGATGAACGAGACCCGCGCGATGCCGGCGCGCTGGCAGGCGAGCAGCACGCGCCCCACCGACTCGTAGGCCGCCGCCATGTCGCCGCGGATCTGGACCTCGGGCTGCGGCTGCAGGCCGGCCACCGCCGCGAGGCGCTCGCGCAGCGCGCCGGGGCCGCTCAGCCGCAGGTCATGCCAGTAGATGGCGCCCTCCCGATCGACCGACACCACGATGTTCTCGGGCCGGGACTCGCGCACCTCGACGCTCTCACGGGGCAGCTCGAGCGCGACCGAGGTGGTGACCACCGGGATGGTGATGAGGAAGATGATCAGCAGCACCAGCATCACATCGACCAGCGGTGTGGTGTTGATGGCGGCGATCACCTCGTCATCGCCATCGGGCGAGGGCCCGACCCCGATCGCCATGGATCAGCCCGCCCTGCCCCGCGGGGCGGCCAGCATCACCGCGAGCAGGTCGGCGCCAAACCCGCGGACCTCGTCCATGATCAATCGGTTGCGTCGGACCAGCCAGTTGTAGCCGAGCACCGCCGGCACCGCCACCGCCAGACCGATCGCGGTCATGATCAGCGCCTCGCCCACCGGGCCGGCCACCTTGTCGATGGAAGCCTGCCCCGCCACGCCGATGGCGGTGAGGGCGTGGTAGATGCCCCAGACCGTGCCGAACAGGCCCACGAAGGGGCTGGTGGAACCCACGGTGGCGAGGAATGACAGACCGTCCTGGCTGCGGCTCTGGGCGCGGTCGACCGCGCGCTGGATCGACAGGGTGATCCAGTCTTCAGGAGCCATCTGCGCGACCAGACCGGTGTGCTGCTGCGAGGCCGACAGGCCGGCCTCGGCCACCAGCCGGAAGGGACTGCCCTCGGCCAGCCCGGCAATGCCGGCCGCCACCGATTCAGCCTGCCAGAAGCCCTGCAGGGTGCCGACCTGGCGCCGCACGCGGGCCTGGTCGAGCGCGCGGGTCACGATGAGGTACCAGCTGCCCATCGACATGATCAGCATGATCAGCAGGACCGTCCTGGCGACCAGATCGGACCCGCTCCAGAGCGCGGCAAGACCATAGGGATTGTCGCCGGCGGCCAGGGCCGCCGCCGGCAGGCCGATCAGCATCAGCGCGGCCCCGCGGACCGCCGGGGCCGACGGCAGGAACCGGCGGGAAGGCGTCGGATGGCAGACAGACATGGGGGCTCCGGAGAAGCGCCTCGGCCGCGGTTGGCAGCCGGGCGGGCAAAACCCGGATTCTATGACGAAGCCGGGCCGGCCCCGAGCCGGGCTCATGAGAGAATCCGCCGCCAATGACCTCCCGCCGGGCTTCCCGGTCCCGCACAGGAATCCATCCCATGGGCTTTCTCGCCGGCAAACGCATCCTGATCACCGGCCTGCTGTCGAACCGATCGATCGCCTACGGCGTGGCCCGGGCCTGCCACGAACAGGGCGCCGAACTCGCCTTCACCTACCAGAACGAGCGCTTCAAGGACCGCGTGGCCGAGATGGCCGCGGCCTTCGGCTCGAGCCTGATCTTCCCCTGCGATGTCGCCGAGGACGCGCAGATCGACGCCCTGTTCGCCGGGCTGGGCGCGCACTGGGACGGGCTCGACGGCCTGGTGCACGCGATCGCCTTCGCGCCGCGCGAAGCCATCGCCGGCGACTTCCTCGAGGGCCTCTCGCGCGAGGCCTTCCGGGTGGCCCATGATGTGTCGAGCTACAGCTTCGCGGCGCTGGCCAAGGCGGCCTGGCCGATGATGCAGGGCCGTCGCGGCGCGCTGCTCACGCTGAGCTACCTTGGCGCCGAGCGCATGGTGCCCAACTACAACACCATGGGACTGGCCAAGGCCAGCCTCGAGGCGTCGGTGCGCTACCTGGCCGAGAGCCTCGGCCCGCGCGGCATCCGGGTGAACGGCATCTCGGCCGGCCCGATCCGCACGCTGGCCGCCAGCGGCATCAAGGGCTTCTCGCGCATGCTCTCGCTGGTCGAGAGCAACGCGCCGCTGCGCCGCAATGTCACCATCGAGGATGTCGGCAATGTGGCGGCATTCCTGCTGTCCGACCTCGCCGGCGGCGTGACCGCCGAGATCACCTATGTCGATGGCGGCTTCAATGCCGTGATGAGCGGCGTGGCTGGCGACGGCGATTCCGCCTGAACCCCCAACCCTGCCCGGCGTCCGGCCCGGGGGGTTGCCCCGGCATCGCCCCGGCGCCTGACACCATGACTGCGCCACCGCTGCTCGAACTCGCCCAGGTCGGTCGTCGGCTCGGCGGCCGCTGGGTCCTGCGCGGCCTGGACCTGAGCCTGCGCGCTGGCGAACGGGTGGCGCTGCTTGGCGAATCGGGCTCGGGCAAGTCGACGCTGCTGAACCTCGTCGCCGGCCTGGATGCCCCCGACGAGGGCCGGATCCGCTTCGACGGGCAGATCCTGCCGGCGGGCAACGCCGATGCCAGCGCCGCGCTGCGCCGCGACGCCCTCGGCTTCGTCTTTCAGGCCTTTCATCTGATCGCGCACCTGACGCTGGCCCAGAATGTGGCGGTGCCGCTGCTGCTGCAGGGCTGCCCGCGGGCCGACGCGCTGGCGCGGGCGGACGCCCTGCTCGCCCGGGTGGGGCTGGGCGGACGCGGCGCCGGTCTGCCGCGCGAGCTCTCGGGCGGCGAGCAGCAACGGGTCGCGCTGGCGCGGGCCCTGGTGCATCGGCCCCGTCTGGTGCTGGCCGATGAACCCACCGGCAATCTCGACCCGGCCACCGCGGCGCGCGCGCTGCGCCTGATCGAGGACGAGATCGCAGCCAGCGGCGCGGCGCTGCTGATGGTCACCCACTCGACCCAGGCGGCAGGCTTCTGCGATCGTCGCCTCACCCTGCATGACGGCATCCTGCGCCCCGGCTGAGGCCGCGGCGCCTCGCGCTGGCGGGCGCTGGCGGGCGCGAGCCAGCCTCCTGGCCTGGCTGCTCGCCGGCCAGTGGCGGGCCCAGCCGGGCCGCCTGGGCATCGCGGTGCTGGCGATCGCGATCGGCGTCGCGCTCGGCCTGGCCATCGATCTCGTGAACCGCAGCGCCGTCGCGGAGTTCGGCCAGGCCCTCGCCGTGGTCAACGGCGAGGCGCATGCCACGGTGTCGGCGCGAGGCGCCGGCATCGACGAAGCGCTCTACCCGCAACTGCTCGCCGACCCCGCCATCGCGGCGGCCAGTCCGGTGATCGAGACCCAACTGAGCGTCGGCGGCAAGACGCTCAAGGTGCTTGGCATCGATCCCATGCGCGCCGCCGAGGTCACGCCCGGTCTGCTGCCGGCCGTCACGGACGAGGGGTCGGCCTCGCGCCTGTTCGAGGCCGACGCGCTGTTCCTGTCGGCTGCGGCCCAGGCTCACTGGGGCGTGCGCGCCGGCGATGCGATCGAGGCGAGCTCGGGCGCCCAGCGGCTGCGGCTGCGGGTGGCCGGCAGCATCCCGGGGGCCGCGCCGGGCCAGCGGCTGGCGGTGATGGACATCGGCGCCCTGCAGTGGCGCCTGGGCTGGCTCGGGCGAATCTCTCGAATCGACCTGCGACTGGGCGACGACGGCGCGGCCGGGCCGACCGGCGCGCGCTGGTCCGAACGCCTGCCTGCCGACGCGATCTGGAGCACGCCGCAGGCCGGCAGCCAGCGGATGTCGAACCTGTCGCGGGCCTACCGGGTCAATCTCTCCGTGCTGGCGCTGGTTGCCCTGCTCACCGGAGGTTTCATCGTCCATGCCACGGTCGCGCTGGCCACGGCCCGCCAGGCGCCGGTGCTGGCGCTGCTGGCCATGCTCGGCGCGCCACCACGCTGGGCGCTGGCCAGCGTGATGGCGCAGGCGGCCCTGCTCGGTGTGGCGGGCGCGGCGCTGGGGGTGGTCACCGGACTGGGGCTGGCCGCGCTGCTGCTGGGCACGATGGGCAGCGATCTTGGCGGCGGCTACTTCAGCGGCGCCCGGGTGGCGCTCGCCACCGAGCCCGCCGTGGTCGCCGGCTACGCGCTGCTTGGCCTGGTCACCGCGCTGGCCAGCGGGCTCGCGCCCGCGCTGCGCGTGATGCGGATGGCGCCGGCAAGGGCCATCCGCCATGGCGCTGACGAGGAGGCCGACGGCGCTGGCCCGCGCGCGGGGCGCCGCAGGGTCCTCGGCGGGCGTCATCGCGCGGCGGCCGCCGCGGGCGCGCTCGCGCTGATCGGCGGGCTGCTGATCGCGCTGCCCGCGTGGCAGGGCCTGCCCGTGGCCGCCTACGCCGCGATCGCCTGCTGGCTGTTCGCCGGCATCCTGGTGGTGGGCCCGGTCACGGCGCTGCTCGCCCGGGCGCTCGACGCCGCCACGCCGGCGCTCTGGGGCGTCCCCGGGGCCTGGCTGGCGCTGCAGCGGCTGCGCCGGGCGCCGGGGGCGGCAGCGGTCGCGCTCTCGGGTGTGGTGGCGAGCTTCGCGCTGTCGAGCGCGATGGCAATCATGGTCGACAGCTTCCGGCACTCGGTGGCCGACTGGCTGCGCACCGTGCTGCCCGCCGATCTCTACGGCCGCGCCGGCAGCCAGGGCGCCTCGGCCGCCCTCACGCCGGCGCTGCAGGCGCGCCTTGCCGGGTTGCCGGGCGTGGCGCGGGTGGAACTGCTGCGCAGCCAGGACCTGCTGCTTGATGCGCAACGCCCCCCGGTGGCGGTGCTCTCGCGCCCGCTCGATCCCGGGCAGGCCGCCCGCCTGCTGCCGCTCACTGGTCCCGCGATCGCCGTGCCGCCGGGCGAGCGCCCGGTTTGGGTGAGCGAGGCCATGGTCGATCTCTACGGCTGGCAGCCGGGTTCCCGGGTGAGCCTGCCGCTGGGCGGCGAGCCGGTGGCGCTGCGGGTGGCCGGGGTCTGGCGCGACTATGCCCGGCAGCACGGCGCCGTCGTTCTCGCCCGCGACGACTATGTCGCGCTCACCGGGGATCACAGCGCCAACGATGTGGCGATCAGCCTCGCGCCGGGCGCCGACCCGGCCGAGGTGCTCGGCCGCATCCGCTCGGCGCTGCCGGCCCTGACAGCGATGGACTGGCGAAGCGCCGGCGAGATCCGCAGCCTGTCGATGCGGGTGTTCGATCGCAGCTTCGCGGTCACCTATGTGCTGGAAGCCATCGCGATCGGCGTCGGTCTGTTCGGCGTGGCCGCCACCTATGCCGGTCAGGCGCTGGCGCGGGCCCGAGAGTTCGGCATGCTGCGCCACCTCGGCGTGACCCGGACGCGGATCATCCAGGTGTTCGCCCTGGAATCCGGCCTGCTGGTGGCCATCGGCGTGGGCTGGGGCGGCGCCCTGGGCGCGGCCATCGCCGCGGTGCTGGTGCACCGGGTCAACCCGCAGTCCTTCCACTGGACCATGGACATGCACTGGCCCTGGGGACTGCTCGGCGCGAGCGCGCTCGGGCTGATCGCGCTCGGGGTGCTGGCCGCGGTGCTCGCCGCCCGCAGCGCGGCCGGCGAATCGCCGGTGCGCGCCGTGCGGGAGGACTGGTGATGCCGCGCCTGGCCCGGCGCAGGCTCGTGCTCGCAGCCGGCTCGAGCGGGCTGGCGCTGCCTGCCGGATCAGTCGCCGCGCCGAACCCCGCCGACGAGCCCGCGTTCGCGCCGGTGCTCCCGGGCCGGCCACTGCGATTTCCGCGCGACCACGGCGCCCATCCCGAGTTCCGGACCGAGTGGTGGTACCTGACCGGCTGGCTGCGCCTCGCCGGCCAGCCGTTCGGGGTGCAGGTGACCTTCTTTCGCAGCCGCACGCGACATCCCCCCGGCAATCCCAGCCGCTTCGCGCCGCACCAGTTGCTGCTGGCCCATGCCGCGATCGCCGATCCGGCGCACGGCCGCCTGCGCCATGATCAGCTCAGCGCCCGCGCCGGCTTCGGGCTCGCGCAGGCCAGCCAGACCGACACCGACCTGAGCCTCGGTCGATGGCAGCTGTCGCGCGATGCCGACGACCGCTACCGAACCCGCATCGAGGCCCGCGACTTCCGTCTCGCCCTGAGCTTCACGCCGGCCGCCGCCCCGCAGCCGCAAGGCGACAACGGCTATTCCCGCAAGGGGCCGCAGCCGGCGCAGGCCAGCCACTACTACAGCCGGCCGCGCCTCGCGGTGCAGGGCGAGGTGGTCATCGCAGGCCGCTCGCGCGCGGTCGAGCAGGGCCTTGCCTGGCTCGATCACGAATGGTCCTCCGAGGTGCTCGATCCGCGCGCGGTGGGCTGGGACTGGGTCGGCCTGAACTTCGACGACGGCAGCGCGCTGATGGCCTTCCGCATCCGCGCCGACGATGGCGGCGAGATCTGGCAGCACGCCCGCTGGCTGCCCGCGGGCGACACGGCCGTGGGCGCAACCGGCGCGCCGGCCGCCGGCAAGGCCGGCCTCGATCGGGCGCCAGCGGTGCGCTTCGAGCCCCTGCGCCACTGGCGTTCCAGCCGCAGCGCGGGCAACTATCCGGTGGCCATGCGGCTGCGGGTCGGCGACCGGACGCTGCAGCTCGAACCGCTGCTGGACGATCAGGAGCTCGATGCCCGCGCCAGCACCGGTGGCCACTACTGGGAAGGGGCAGTGCGGGTGTTCGAGGCCGGACGGGAGACCGGGCGCGGCTACCTGGAGCTGACCGGCTACGCGGGCCCGCTGCGTCTGTGAGCGCGCCGCCCTGCGGCGCCGGCGCGGCCCGTGCCCGGGGCGCTCGCGGCGGCCGCCTTGCCCGCCCGGGCCGGGTCACCCGACGCCCGGGCGCGAGCGGCGCGCCTGCCCGGGCCCGTCGGATCGCCACGCCTTGCCTGCGCGGCACCTTGCGCCGAATCCTGACCGCCGGGCGTGCCGCCGCCCGGCACCAGGCCCCAGAGCGCGATCACCTGG
The DNA here is from genome assembly GCA_018970865.1 of Betaproteobacteria bacterium. Lineage (GTDB taxonomy): Bacteria > Pseudomonadota > Gammaproteobacteria > Burkholderiales > Burkholderiaceae_E > Quisquiliibacterium. The sequence goes on along the minus strand of JAGWVN010000028.1, from coordinate 29,043 downwards.
TCGGCCCGGGCCACCGCGCTCATCAGCACCGGCGCCGGCAGCTTGCGCAGGATCAGCGGCAGGGCCACGCTGAACACCAGCAGGTCATCGACCCAGCCGATCAGCGGGAGATCCGGCAGGGGATCCACCGGCGAGAAGATCCAGGCCAGCGCCGCCACGGCGGCCAGCTTGAGTCGGCGAGGCGTGCGCGGGTCGCGGATCGCGAAGAACACGATCAGCGCGTCGCGACCGGCGGCGCGGAACATGCGGCGAAGGCGCAGCAGGCCCATCAGCGCACCAGCTGGTTGATCTCGATCACCGGCAGCAGCACCGCCAGCACGATCAGCAGCACCACCCCGCCCATGAGCAGGATCAGCAGGGGCTCGAGGATGCCGGTGAGCGCAAGCGCGCGGCGCTCGGTCTCGCCGGCGAGGGTGGCGGCGGTGCGCTCGAGCATCTCGGCAAGGTGACCGGTGGCCTCGCCGCTGGCGATCATGTGCAGCATCAGTGGCGGGAAGCATCCGCCCGCAGCCAGCGCCCGCGACAGCGACGCGCCTTCGCGCACCCGCGCGATCGCATCGACCACATTGACCCGCATCGCCTCGTTGGAGAGGGTGAGCGCGCCGGCCTCCAGCGCCCGGATCAGCGGCACGCCACTGGCGCTCAGGATGGCCAGCGTCGACGCAAAGCGCGAGGTGTTCACGCCGCGCACCAGCCGGCCGACCAGCGGCAGCGCCAGCACCCGCCGGTGCCAGGCCAGCCGGAACGAGGGCGAGCGCAGCGCCGAGGCGAAGCTGAAGCCGCCGGCGGCGGCCGCCAGCAGCAGCGCCCAGCCCCAGTGACGAACGAAGTCCGAGAGCGCGATCAGGCCCACGGTGAGCATCGGCAGCTTCTGCCGGCTCTGCGCGAACACGCCGATCACCTGCGGCACCACATAGGCGAGCAGCGCGGCGATCACGCCGGCAGCCACCAGGGTGACGATGGCGGGATAGACGAACGCCAGCCCCACCCGCTGCGCCAGCGCGGCCCGCGACTCGACATGGTCGGCCAGCCGCGCCATCACCACCGACAGGTCGCCGGAGGCCTCGCCCGCGGCGACCAGCGCGCGGTAGATCTCGGGGAAGTCGCGCGGATAGCGGGCCAGCGCCTGACTGAAGGTCTGGCCTGCCACCACCTCGCTGCGCACCGCCGCGAAGCGCTCGCGCACCACCGCGCGATCGGCCTGTTCGATCACCGCGCCCAGCGCCTGCTCGAGGGTGAGCCGCGCCGCCAGGAGACTGGCGAGCTGCCGGGTGGCCAGGGTGAGATCGGCGCTGCGCAGGCGTCCGCCCGGCAGGGCCGCGCTGCCGGCGGCGGGCGCCCCCACCGGCGTCACCTCCAGCGGGAACAGCGCGCGCTCGCGCAGCAGGCTGCGGGCATGGCGCGCCGAGTCGGCGTCGATCACGCCGCGCTCGAGCAGTCCGGCCGCGTCGGCCGCCTCGAATCGGAAGGCGGCCATCAGTCGCGGGTGACCCGCACCACTTCGTCGGCCGAGGTGATGCCCTGCCGCACCCAGCGCTGGCCGTCCTCGCGCATGGCCACCATGCCCGCGGCCAGGGCCGCGGCGCGCAGTTCGGACTCGGCGGCATTGCGGTGAATGAGCGCGCGCAGCGTGTCGTCGATGGCCAGCAGCTCGTAGACGCCGGTGCGGCCGGCATAGCCGCTGCGGTTGCAGGCCAGACACCCGGCGGCACGCCAGCCGCCGGCAACCGGGTCGGGCTGGCGGCACTGCAGGCACAGCTTGCGCACCAGCCGTTGCGCCACCACGCCGAGCAGGGAAGACGACAGCAGGAAAGGCTCGACCCCCATGTCGATCAGGCGGGTGACCGCCGACACCGAATCGTTGGTGTGCAGCGTGGCCAGCACCAGATGCCCGGTGAGCGAGGCCTGCACCGCGATCTGGGCGGTTTCCAGGTCGCGGATCTCGCCGATCATGATCACATCGGGATCCTGCCGCAGGATGGAGCGCAGCGCCTTGCCGAAGCTCATGTCGATGCGCGCGTTGACCTGGGTCTGGCCGATGCCGTCCAGGTCGTATTCGATCGGGTCTTCCACCGTGAGGATGTTGGTGGTGGCGGCATCCAGGCGGCCCAGCGCCGAGTACAGGGTGGTGGTCTTGCCCGAGCCGGTGGGCCCGGTGACCAGCACGATGCCGTGCGGCTGGCGCACCAGGCGGTCGAAACCGGCAAGCGCCTGTTCGCTCATGCCGAGGCGGCCGAGGTCGAGGCGGCCGGCCTCCTTGTCGAGCAGGCGCAGCACCGCGCGCTCGCCGTGGCCGGTAGGCAGCGTGGACACCCGCACATCGATCGGGCGCCCGCCGATGCGCAGCGCGATCCGGCCGTCCTGGGGCAGGCGCTTCTCGGCGATGTCGAGCTGGGCCAGGATCTTGATGCGCGAGATGAGCGCCGCGTGCAGCTCGCGGCGGGGACGCACCACATCGCGCAGCGTGCCGTCGACCCGGAAGCGCACCACCGAGTAGCCCTCGAAGGGCTCCACATGGATGTCGGAGGCGCCATCGCGGCTGGCCTGCGTGAGCAGCGCATTGATCATACGGATGATCGGCGCATCGTCCTCGGTCTCGAGGAGGTCTTCGATGCGGGGCAGCTCCTGCATCACCCGCGACAGATCGAGATCGCTCTCGACCTCGCCCACCACCGACGCGGCCGAGCCCTCCTGCTGGGCATAGGCCCGCGAGATCGCGCCGGCAAGCTCCGCCTCGTCCTTGCGCACAGTGACCAGGCGGAAGGGCAGCACGCGCGCAAGCTCGCCCAGCGCCGAGGGCGGCGTGCGCGGGCCCACCCAGACCTCGAGCGCATCGCCCGACTGGGCGGCCACCAACACCCCGTGAGTGCGGGCAAAGCCATAGGGCACATAGCGGGCAGGCGAGACGCTGGCCATGACGGATGCCTCAGCGGCGCGCGGCGCCGTCGATGTCGGGCGACAGGCTGGCCGGCGCGCCCGGCGGCAGGGGCGAGGGGCCCGCGGGCTTCGGCATCGCAGGCAGCACCGACGGCGGCATGTCGGGCAGCAGCCAGCGCGGCGGCAGGCGCGAGTCGCCCTGCAGGGTGCGCATGTAGTCGTAGCGGTCGGCGGTGAGGCTTTGCGCCGCATTGGCGTCACGCAGCACCACCGGGCGCAGGAACACCAGCAGGTTGGTCTTGACCCGCTTGCGGTTGTCGTAGCGGAAGAGCTGCCCGAGCACCGGGATGTCGCCCAGCCCCGGCACCTTGCTCGTGCCGCCCTCCACCCGCTCCTCGATGAGTCCGCCGAGCACCACCACCTGGCCGTCATCGACCAGCACATTCGACTCGATGGCCCGCCGGTTGGTGATCAGGCCCGCCGAGAGGCTGCGGTCCTGCACATTGGAGACCTCCTGGAAGATCTGCAGGCGGATGGTGCCGGCCTCGGACACCTGCGGCTTGACCCGCAGCGTGGTGCCGACATCGCGCCGCTCGATGGTCTGGAAGGGGCTGACCGCCGCCCCGCCAGTGCCGGTGGCGGTGAACTGGCCGGTGATGAAGGGCACATTCTGGCCGATGATGATCCGTGCCTCCTCGTTGTCGAGCGTGAGCAGATTGGGCGTGGCCAGGATGTTGGCATTGGCGCCGCTCTCGAGGGCGCGCGCGAGCAGACCGAGATTGACCGGCGAGATGCCGCCGCTGGCGCCGGGGTTGCCCACGATGGCGCCGCTGCGCAGCAGCCCCAGGTTCAGGCCCTGGCCCAGCGCCAGCACATTGGCGGTGGCGTCGAGGATGTTGCCGCCGCTGTTGCGCGCCGGCAGGTTGGTGCCGCCCACCACCGAATTGCCGCCGCCGCTGCTCTGGCTGAGGAACTGCCACTGGATGCCGAGTTCGGCGGCGCGCTCGGCCGACACCTCGACGATCAGCGACTCGATGTAGACCTGCATGCGGCGGGAATCGAGCCGGTCGATGACGGCGCGCAGGTTGCGATAGACCGGCTCGGGCGCGGTGATGATCAGCGAGTTGGTGGCGGCATCGGCGGCGATGATCACGCCGCCCACGTTGTGGGCCACCGCGCCGGGCAGCGTGCTGCCGGGCGTGGCGGTGCCGCTGGTGGCGCCGGTGATGGCGCTGCCGGGCGCGGCGCCTGGCGCCGTCGCGCCCGCCGTGCCCGCGGGCTGCAGGGCGGTGCCCTGCGACAGGCTCGCCAGCCCCTGCCCGAGGGTACCCACGCCGGTGCCGCCACCGGTATCCCCGGCGATCACGCTGCGCAGCACCTGCGCGAGACGCACCGCCTCGGCATTGCGCAGGTACACCACGCGGATATTGCCGGGCTGCTCGCTGGGCTGGTCAAGACGCGCGATGAGGCTCTTGGCCAGATTCAGCCGGGCCGGGCTGGCGGCGCGCACCAGCACGGAATTGAGCCGGGCATCGGCCAGCACCGTGATGCGCTGGCCGGGATCGACCTGCGCGCCTGCGGCCGCGCGCTGCGTGTCGTCGAGCAGGCGGGTGACCGAGGTGGCGAGATCGGTGGCGAGGCCATGACGCACCGGGATGACCTCGACCTCGCCGGTGGACGGGCTGTCGAGGCTGGCGATGATCTTGCCGATGCGCTGCAGGTTGGAGGCGTAATCGGTGATGACCAGCGAGTTGTTGCTCGGGTAGGCCGTCACGGGGTTGTTGGCGCCGACCAGCGGGCGCAGCACCGGCACCAGGTTGGAGGCCGATTCGTAGCTCAGGCGGAAGATTTGCGTGACGATCTGATCGCCCCCCGGCAGCTCGGTCCGGTCGGCGGCCACCGGGCCGTTCTGCAGCTTGGCATCGGCCTCGGGCACCACCCGCACGGTCTGGCCCGCCTCCACCAGCGCGAAGCCCTGCAGGCGCAGCTGCGCCTGCAGCAGCTGATAGGCCTGGGTGCGCGAGACCGGCTTGGGGATCTCCAGGGTCATCTTGCCGCGCACCTTCGGATCGACGATGAAGGCGCGGCCCATGAGATGGCTGAACGCGGCCACCACCACATCGATCTCGGCCTCGCGGAAATTGAGGGTGATCTGATTGGACGAGCCGGCGATGCCGGGCGGCGGCTCGGCAGCGCGCGCGACAGGGCACTGGACGAGGACGATCGCGAGCAGCAGCGCTCGGATGGCGGCAGCGCCCGTCCTGGGCGCGCCGGGGTTCGGCCGTCGGGGCTGGGCCCGCTGGGCCTGGTCACTGCTCACTCGCCTACCCTCCAATCCTGATGATCGTGCGCTCGCCCTCGCGACGGCCGATGAGGGCAAGCAGCGACTGCAGCCTCGGCTGCTCGGCCCCTTCACCCCAGGCCTGGGCGGTCAGCCGCAGACCGCCGCGCGCGCTCCAGTGACCCGAGCCCGTGAGCTGCAGGGGCCCGCTCAGGGTGGCGAGCGACAGCGTGGCCTGCGGCCCCGCGCCCACCACCTCGACCCGGTAGTGTCCCAGCGGCCGCACCGGCGTCATCGCGGACGAAACCTGGCTGAACTCGATCGCGAAGCGCCCTTCCACCGCGTCGGCCCGCACCAGCAACGGCTCCCAGCGCAGCGAGAGCTCGGCGGACGGCTGGATGGTATTCCAAGGCGAGCCGAGCCGGGACAGATCGACCGCCGGCAGGCGCACCGCGCCCGGCTCCAGCCGCCATTGCGCCAGCGTGCCGCTCAGCCGCAGCGGTCGTTCGGCGCCGGGCAGAGACAGCGTGGCGTCGATGACGCCCAGCGGCAGACCGGCCAGCCGCAGCTCCCAGCGCAACGGACCCGGCAACGCGAAGCCCGCGCTCACCGGCGTCTGCGGCGACCCGTCGAGCAGCACCAGCCGACCCTCGCCGCGCCACCAGACGCCGCTCGCCTCGGCCAGACGCACCCGGTCGTGGGAGAGCAGGCGCAACGCCGCGTCCACCCAGGTGGCCGGACCGTTGCCGATCGCCACCGCGATGCCCGCCAGCGCCGCAATGAGCGACAGCGCCAGCCAGCGCCCCAGCGCCGTCGGGCCGGCAGCCATCTCAGCGCCTCCCCGGATCGAAACTGCGGCGCCTGGTCATCAACCCGCCCGCCGCCGCGGCGCTTCGAGCACCAGCCGCGCGCTCACGACGCCGGGCGCGGCCTCGCGGGTGAGCGCGAGATCGACCACCCGGGTTCGGGTCTCGGGCAAGGCGCCCGCCAGCCAGCTCAACCAGCGCTCATGGCTGACGCCGCGGAATCGCATCTCGATCAGCTCGCCGTTGAGCTCGATCTTCTGCAGCGAAGGACCCAGTCCGGCCGCGGCGACCGACTGCTCGAGCGCGACTCGCACCTGGGCGCTGGAAGCCGGCGCCGAACCGGCACGGCCAGCCAGCGTGCCGGCCTCCTGGGCCAGGGACTGCACCGCGGCGAGCTGCGCGCGCAGCACCGGCAGCTCCTTCTGGAGAGCCACCCGGCCGCGCCAGGCAGGCTCGATCAGCAGCAGGAACACCGCGGCCAGCAGCAGCACCAGGCCGGCGAACAGCACCAGTCGGCGCTCGCGCGGCGAGACGCCGGCCCAGCTCGCGAGCAGCCGTTCGAGCATCTCAGCCCGCCACCGCAACGATCGCCAGCGCCTCACCCTCGAAGCGCACCCGCAGCCCGGCGCGGGCGGCCTCGGCGATCAGGCGTTCGCGCGCCGGCGCATCTGGCGCGCCTGCCGCCCAGCGGATCGAGAGCTGGCCATCGCGGTATTCCACCGAGGCCGGCGCGCCCACCCCCGTGGGGGCCATGAGCCGGCTCACGCGCGACAGCAGCGGCAGGAAATCATCGGGGCCGCTCTGACCCGCGGCGATCCGCAGATCGGCCACCTGCCGTCGCATCTGCAGCAGCGGGTCGACCACCACCTGCGCGCTCGGAAAGGCCTGGCGAAAACTCGTCTCCATGGCGGCGCGCAGGCCGGCGCGTTCGCGCGCGAGCTGCGCCCAGTGCAGGTTCAGACCCACGATGGCGACCAGGGCGGCGGCAGCGCTCAGGCCGGCGGGCAGGCGCCAGGCACGCCAGTCGATCCGGGCCAGCCAGCGGCTGCCCGAGCTGCCGGCCCGGGCCAGGCTGAGGTCGATCCCCGCGGCCGGATCGATCCCCCAGGCCGCAGGTCGGAACGCGACCCCGAACGCATCGGCCAGCCCGGCCAGGGCCGCCCTGTCCTCGTCGGGGAATCCGATCAGGCTGATCTCGCGGGGTCGGGCAGCGCCATCGACGACCGGATCGCCGCCCGCACCGGCCGGCTCGCGCCAGCCGGTCGCGCGCAGCAGGGCGGCAACCGACTCCACCCGCGAGGCGGCGTCGGCGCCAGCCGCCCAGCCGAGCGCCTCCTGAGGGCCCAGACGCAGCGCGAGCGCGTCCCCGAGCCAGGCCAGGGTGGCGCCACCGGTTGCCAGGGGCAACGCCTGCTGGGCCGGCCAGGCCGCGGCCACGCGGATGCCGCGGCGCTCGAATGCGCCGAGCACGAACTCCAGCCAGGCACGGTCGATCACGGCCACCAGACGCTCGCCCTGCGCCAGCGCGGGGCCCGGCACGAGCGCGCAGGCGGCGGGATCCTGAAGGAGCTGTTCCTCGAGGAGATTGGGCAGCGCGCGCGCGAGACGGGCCGGACTGAGCGGCGGCAGGCTCACCCGGACGAGAGAGACATCGCGGGGATTGAGCAGCAGCACCGCCGAGCGCATGCGCGGCAGGCTCTCGAGGCTGCAGCGCTGGGGCGCAGCGCCTGCAGGCGCCCGCGGCATCAGCGCCATGAGCACCGGCTCACCGGCCAGCGCCCGCTCCCCCACGCTGCGTGGCGGTAGCCAGACGATGCCGTGTTTCAGAGGCGCTGCTGCCATACGATCTCGATCTTCCCGGATGCTCGCGACAGCAGTGTTTCGCTGACCACCTCGACGCGGTCGAAGCGTACCATTCCGCGCAGCAGGAAATAGCTCGAGCCGACCCCGGCCAGCAGGGGCGACAGCACCGGCTGTCCGTTCATCTGCTGCGAGGCCTCCTCCAGGCTGCGGAACACGCTGCGCTCGCGTCGCTCCACGAAACGGCGGGCGCCCGACAGCTCGAGCGTGGGCACCACGGCGGCAATCACCTCCGCCGGCGCGGTGTTCAGGTTGACCACCGACGGCAGCGGCGCGCCGGGCGTGAACGGAATCACCGTCACGAAGGGCTCCAGCCGGGCCACGATCGCGGGATCGAATCCCGGCAGCGAAAGCAGGTCGTCGAGCCGCACGAGCGGGGCCTCGAGCGGCGGCAGGCTGCGCCCTTCCACGACCCGAGGCTGGCTGCGCATGAGCCGGGCCAGCACCGCATCGACCAGGCTGTCGGGCAGATCGAGCAGCGCGAACAGCTGCCGCGCCGCCGTCAGGTGCGGTGCCGAGACCTGACCGGTGCCCAGGATGGCGACCAGATTCAGGCGGCCCTGCATGTCGATCATCTGCCCGGTGAGGCTCCCCGGACGACTGTCGTCACCGATGCGCGCGCCAGCGGTCACCGTCTCGTCCAGACGGGTCTCGGCCACCGGCACCGCCCAGGGTTCGCCGAGATGATCGACCGCGCTCGCCATGCCGTCGGTGCGCAGGATCACCTTGGCCCAGTCGACCGCCGCGCGCTCGATCCAGCGCACCTGGGAGAGCGCGAGCCGGTTCTCCACCGAGCGGGTGGTCACGCTCATGCGCAGGAACAGCGTGGCCACCACGCTGGTGGCCAGGGCCACGACCAGCAGCGCAGTGATGATCGCCGCGCCGCGGATGCGATCCGCGCCGATGCCGGGCGATCTCCCCCGGCGGCAGGGGCGATTCCCCGGGCTCAATCCCGCACCCCGAAGACCCGTCGCAGCGGCCCGCTGCCGGGTCGTTCCAGCACGATCTCGAGCCCCACCGGCACCGCCGGCGGCTGCCCCGCAGGCGGCGGCGTGCGGCTCATCGCCGCCAGCGCGGCGGCCTCGACCCAGCCCTGGCCGGGCATGAATCCGCGCCAGCGCACCGCGCTGAGCCCGGCGACCAGGGGCTGCCAGACGAGGGCGGACCCGAGGGGCGGATCGGCGCCGGGGGCCGGGCCGCCCGTGCCGGATGGATCCGGCGCGTCGACCGGCACCGCCTGCCAGGGCGCGAAGCCGCGCTCGAGCACGCCATTGCGCAGGCGATAGCTCACCCGCTGGATGGCGCCCGGCGCCGCGCCGCCAGCCCCTTCGCGCAACAGGCTCAGGGGCGCCGCGCCATCCTCGGGCGTGGCCATCGCGAACTGGATGGATGACTCGGCGGGCAGCCGCAGCCTCACCGGCCACGCGCGACGCAGATCCTCTTCGAGCTGGGTGAAGCACACCGTCAGGGCGTCGAGCTCGGCCGCGGCGGCCGTCAGGCGCTCCCGCGATCGCAGCACCGAATCGATCCCGCGCAGCGAGAGCACCGCGATCACCGCCAGCAGCGCGACGGCGACGATCACCTCCAGCAGCGTGAAGCCGCCCTGCCCGACCGAGCCCTGCCGCTCCCGCATGGCTCAGGAGTTGCCGCTGGTGACGAAACCGGTCAGCCGCGCCAGCGGCCGCCTCCCGCCCGCCTCGTACACCGCGATCTCGACGCGGCGGAAGAACGGATTGGGTGTGGCGAAGATCTCCTCCTGGCAGATCAGCGCCACGCCGGCCTGCGGACACTCCTGACGGCTCTGGCCAACCGGCGGCCAGTCGGCCTGCACCCGCATCTGCGAAAGACGGTTCTCGGCGCTCCACTGCGCGAGCACGCGCAGACGCAGATCGGTGCCCGCCTGGGTGAGCGAACCGACCGCCCGCAGGCTGGCCATCAGCGCCACCGCGACGATCGCCAGCGCCACCAGCACCTCCACCAGGGTGAACCCGCCGGTCCGAACGCGCCGGCTCACGGCAGCACCTCGAACCGCCCGAGACCATTGCCGGCCAGACGCACGCTGGCGCCGCCACGCATCAGCGTGATCTCGAAGGGCGAGTCCACCGGATCGCGGCCGAAGACCAGATCGGGTCGGCCGTCGGCCCGGCGCAACTGCCAGGTGGTCGGCGCCGTCCAGGCGCGCTCGCGAAGCTCGGCGTCGTTGCGCAGCGGCCGCCACTGGCGCTCCGAGAAGACCAGGAAGCGGTAGCCGCCGGCATCGGCCGACAGGCGCACGGGCGCGCCGCGCACCTGGGCTTCCTCGCGGGCGAGCGAGAGCAGCAGGGCGAGCCGCTCGGCCTCATCGCGCAGGCCCTGCCGCGGCCCGGGCCAGGCGCTGACCACCACCACCGAAACCGCGATGCCGATCACCACCAGGGTGACCAGCACCTCGATGAGGGTGAAGCCGGCGGGGCGCGACGGCGCGCGAAACCGCCGGCCGCTAGAGCGACCAAGAACCGATGTCGGCATCGGCTCCCGAGCCGCCGGGCGCGCCGTCGGCCCCCAGGCTGAACACATCGATCTCGCCTTTCACCCCGGGATTGAGGTACTGGTAGGGCTTGCCCCAGGGATCGACCGGCAGCTTGTCGAGGTAGGCCTTCCAGTTGGCGGCCTCGGGGCCGGTGGTGGGACGCGTGACCAGCGCCTGCAGGCCCTGCTCGGTGGACGGATAGCGCTGGTTGTCGAGCCGGTAGAGCTTGAGCGACTGCATGATCGCGGCAATGTCCTGACGCGCGGCCACCGCGCGGGCCTCGTCGGGGCGATTCATCACCCGGGGCACGACCAGCGCCGCGAGCACGCCGAGGATGACGATCACCACCATCACCTCGATCAGGGTGAAGCCACGCTGGGCGACCCGCCATCCGGTCTGTTCGGGAAATGCCATGCACGCTCTCCGAGGCACGCCGGACCGCGTGTCCGGCCGGGCTATGATATCAGCCGGTCTTCGCCCACCCCGCCCCTCATGCCCCGTCGCCTCAATGCCCTGCTCACCGGTCTCGGCCGACCGGCCTGGGTGGCCACGCTCCTGGCCGCGGCGCTGCTGGCGGCCACGACGGCGCACTGGGTCGTCATCCTGGGAGCGCCCACCGCGCAGCCGGGCCCCGCGCCGGCGGCCACCGGCATCGGCGCCTCCGATCACGCCAGCGCCGGCCTGCTCTTCGGCCGGGCCGACACGCCGGGCGCGCAGGCCGTGGCGCCACCCGCCCTGAACCTGCAGGTGCTCGGCGTGGTGGCGGCCGGCCGGCTGGGCAGCGCCCTGCTTGCTGTCGATGGCAAGCCTGCCCGCGCCTACACCGTCGGGGCCACCCTGGGCCCGGGCCGGCAGCTCAAGGCCATCACCGACCAGTCGGTGCTCATCGACGACAACGGACGCGAGCTCAGCCTGCCGGCCCCCGCCCGCACCTCCATGGCCGTGCTCAGCGGCGGAACACCCGCTCCCAACGCATCCAAAGGGCATTGAGGCCACCGGCGGCGGGCGGCCCCATAATCCGGCCGCCTACAGCCCTCCGGAAGACCCCGTGTCCAGCGCCACCGGCCAGAGCGTCCCTGCGCGCAAGTCCTTCAGGGAAACCCAGTTCGAGGTCCGGGAAGAAGCCATCCTCGACGCCACGCACCGGCTGCTGGCCCTCCACGGCTACGAGCTGATGTCGATGGACCACATCGCGGCCGATGTCGGCATCGCCAAGGGCAGCCTGTACAAGCACTTCGATTCCAAGGACGCCCTGGTCGGCGCGGTCATGGTCCGGCTGCTCAAGCGCACCCGCGACGCGCTGGCGGCGGTCGGCGGCGACTCGGCCATCGGCCGCCTGGAAGGACTGCTGCGCTGGACGCTCAATGAACGACTCGGCGGCGGCATCCCGCACCTGCCCTCCACCAGCCAGTCGCTGCGCGAGAGCCTGATGGCCAACCGCCACTATGTCGACGAGCTGCTACGCCTGTCCGACGAGGTGGGCGAACTCATCCGCGCGGCGCGCCAGGCAGGCGATCTCGCCACGCACCTCGATGACGAGTTCATCCTGTACACCTTCTATGCCCGGGCCTGCGATCCGACCCTCGACTTCCTGCGGCTGGGCGCTACCATTCCCGATGAACGCATCGTCGACCAGATGGTCGCGGCCTGCTTCTCGGGCATCGGCGTTCGCCCATCCCCTCCCGCGCCCGAACGCCACGCATGACCCCGTACCTCGATCTGATGCGCCATGTGCTCGAGCATGGCGCCCCCAAGGATGACCGCACCGGCACCGGCACGCTGTCGGTGTTCGGCTGGCAGATGCGCTTTGACCTGACCGCGGGGTTCCCGCTGGTCACCACCAAGAAGCTGCACCTGAAGTCCATCATCCACGAGCTCCTCTGGTTCATCTCCGGCGACACCAATGTGCGCTACCTGCGCGACAACGGCGTCACCATCTGGGATGAATGGGCCAGCCCCGAGGGCGAGCTAGGGCCGGTCTACGGCCATCAGTGGCGCCACTGGCCCACGCCGGATGGCCGCGAGATCGACCAGCTCGCCGAGGTGGTGAGCCGCATCCGTCAGGACCCCGATTCCCGTCGCCTGATCGTGTCGGCCTGGAATGTCGCAGATCTGCCCCGCATGGCGCTGGCGCCCTGCCACGCCTTCTACCAGTTCCATGTCGCGCAGGGCCGGCTCTCCTGCCAGATGTACCAGCGCAGCGCCGACATCTTTCTGGGCGTGCCCTTCAACATCGCGTCGTACGCGCTGCTCACCCACATGGTGGCGCAGCAGTGCGACCTCCAGGTGGGCGACTTCATCTGGACCGGCGGCGACTGCCACCTCTACCTGAACCACCTCGACCAGGCCCGCGAACAGCTCAGCCGCACCCCGTATCCGCTGCCGCGCCTCGAGATCCTGCGCCGGCCGCCCAGCCTGTTCGACTACCGCTACGAAGACTTCGCGATCGTCGGCTACCAGGCCCACCCGGCCATCAAGGCACCGGTGGCGGTCTGACCCCCGATCCCGACCTCAGCCTGCTGGTGGCCTGCGCCCAGGGGCGGGTCATCGGCCAGGACAACCGCTTGCCCTGGCATCTGCCGGAAGACCTGCGGCACTTCCGACAGACCACCCTGGGCCGCGCCATCATCATGGGCCGGCGCACCTGGGACTCGATCGGGCGCCCGCTGCCGGGCCGGACCAGCATCGTGCTCAGCCGTCAGCCGGGCTGGCACGCCCCGGGGTGCCTGAGCGCAGCCACCCTGGACGCGGCCATCGCGCTGGCGCGCGCCCATTGCCCCGGCGAGGTGTTCGTCGTGGGCGGAGAGGCTGTCTACCGCCTGGCGCTGCCGGCGGCCAGCCGGGTGCTCATGACCGAGATCGCGCTCAGCGTGCCCGGCGATGCGCACTTTCCTGACCTTGATCCGCGCGAGTGGCTGGCCGCCGGGCGCGAGGAGCACACCGCTGCGAACGGCATCCGCTACGCGATCGTCGATTATCGTCGCCGCTGATCGGCGCACCCGAGCCGGCCCGCCGGATTCATCCGGTAAACTTCCGCCCGCTGCCTCCGTAGCTCAGTGGATAGAGCATCCCCCTCCTAAGGGGAGGGTCGCACGTTCGATTCGTGCCGGAGGCGCCAGCGCCGGCGCCCCCCATCCCCGCGCGCGGACAGCCCCCGTCGAGTTCCCGGATCGCCATCAGACCCCAACCGGATCCAGGTCCCTGGAGCATGAGCAGCACGAACAAATCCGAGCAACCGGTGCCGCTGGGCAAGAGCCAGCTGCGCATTGGCGTCTATGTCACCATCGACCGCCCCTGGCTCGATCACCCCTTCCTGCGAACGCGCTTTCTCATCACCAGCGAGAAGCAGCTCAAGGACCTCATGGAGATGGGCGCCGAGGGGATTTCCTGGGTGCCGGCGCTGAGCGATGTCGAGCCGATCCCGCCCCCCGATGAAGGCGTCGATCCGGCGGCCCCCAAAGCCGACGATCACAAGCAGATGCTGGTGGTCGCCCGTGACATCGTCGCCGACCAGCAGGCCGAGGAGGCCGCGCTCAACCCGGCGGTCCTGCAGTCCAAGCGGCGCGAAGAGAAGGCCCGGCGGCAACGGCTGCTGGTCGCCGCCGCGCGGCGGGAGTGGGAGCGTGCCGGCAGCATGGTCAAGAGCGTGTTCTCGTCCATGGCCACCACGCCGCGCCAGGCGGGCGAGCAGCTCGCCAGCGTCGCGGCCTCGGCGGTCGAGCTGCTGCAAAGCGGCGAGGGCATGCTGCAGCTCATGGACAAGCAGCAGGGTGAGGCGCTGCAGTACCACGCCATCAACTGCATGACCATGGCCGCGCTGGTCGGCCGCGAACTGGGTCTCGACGAAACCCAGCTGCGCGATCTCAGCCTGGGCGCGCTGGCCCATGACATCGGCAAGGTCATGGTCCAGCCCTACATCCTGAAGCTCGCCGAGCGCACGGCGCCCGAAGAGAAGGCCTACCGCGCCCACTGCGACGCCGGGGTCGAGCTCGCCCGCTCCAGCGGGTCGTTCAGCGAGGCGGCCCTGGCCATCATCCGCGATCACCATGAAGCGCTCGACGGCAGCGGCTTTCCGGCCCGCCGGCGCGGCGATGCCATCGGCCTGATGGCGCGCATCGTCGGCGTGGTCAACCGCTATGACCGGCTGTGCGGCCCGGAGTCGCCGGACGCCCCCCCCATGGCGCCGGCCGACGCCCTGCGCAAGCTCTGGCGCGAGGAACGCAACAGCCGCTTCGACGAGAAGGTGCTGAGCGCGCTGGTCAAGGTGCTCGGGGTCTACCCGCCCGGCACCATCGTCGAGCTCAGCGACGGCAATGTGGCGCTGGTGGTCAGCACCAGCAGCAATCCCATGCGGCCGAGGGTGCTGGTGCACAACCCCGATGTGCTCAAGATCGACGCCGAGCCGATCGCCCTGGAAGACGCGCCCAAGGAGCTCACCATCCGCAAGGCGCTCAAACCCACCGATCTCCGACCGGGCGTGATGCTGTGGCTCAGTCCGCGCGAGCGGCTGAGCTGTTTCTTCACGGTGACGCCCAAGGACTGAGCCGCCTCACCACACCCCCATCGACAGGCCCAGGGCAAGCGCCCGCCCGAGGTCGGCCGCGGCCCTCAACCGATCATCGGCGATGCGCTTGCGGGCCATGATGGCCTGCGTGGTCTGCGCGCCGGTGATCACCACCTGAGGGGGTGCCGCCTCGCGCAGCCCCCAGCCGGCAAACACCCGCCCCATCTGCCGCACCGTGCCCGCGCCATCGGAGCCCGCGCACACGATCAGCGCCGCGGGCCGTCCGGCCAGACGCCCGAGCAGCGGGTAGTAGCTGCGGTCGATCAGGTCCTTCATCTGACCGGCCATGCTGCCCAGGGTCTCGGGAGTGACGAACAGGTAGCCGCCCGCGGCGAGCAGATCGGCCGGCGTCGCCCGGCGCGCGCCGAGCAGCCGCACGCCGCCCGGAACCTCGCGGCGCGCGCCCTGCGCCGCCGCGCGGGCAAGCGCCTGACTGCCACCGGTGTGGCTGCACCAGACGATGAGCAGCCCCGGCCGGGGCGCGGCCGGCGTCACCCGGTTCAGGCGGCAAGCAGCGCGGCCGGCACCGTCACCGGCATCGCCAGCAGCACCTGGGCGAAAGCCTTGGCGAGGTTGTCGGTGCGCAGCGACGCCATGCCGCCGCCGCCCAGCACATCGTGCAGCAGGAAGTTCATCGCGCCGAAGCCCGGCACATCGAATCGCTCGACCAGGCTGGGCTGGTTGTGCGCAAAGTGGGCCGCGACCCGCTCCGGCGTCAGCCAGGCCGAGAGGTAGGGCAGATACGCGGACTGGCGGGCGATGACGCCGATGTTCGCCTTGTTGCCCTTGTCACCGGAGCGGCCGTGGGCCAGGCGCAGCAGCGGCACGGTCACCGTCGCCTCGCCCGACCAGTCGGGCGCCGAGGCCAGCACCCGCTGCGGCGGCAGGTCGGTCAGGGGCGCGTCGGAACCCGCGGCCAGGCTGAGCTCGGTGCGCAGGCCATCGACATCGATGCTCACCGGTACCTCGGTCTTGGGCACCAGGAAGGAGAACAGGCGGATGACCGGCGAGGGCGTGGGACGCCCCCCGCCCAGGCCGCAGGTGCCCGGCGCCATGGAGGTGCCGGCCGGCGCGAACTCGCGGGCGAAGAGATCGAGGCTGGCCTTGGCCGGACAGCGCACCGCGATCTTGAGCACCACCTCGCGGCTCTCGGGCCGCGCCGATGCGCCGAACATGTCCTCGGCGCCAAGCACTTCGAGGCGGGTTTCGCTGTAGGGCGGCAAGCCGGCCTCGGCGAGCATGCGGGTGGTCCGGTTCAGGATGGCCTGGCCGGTGCGGCGCGCCTTGGCCGCCGCGTCATGCCCCCCGATCACCAGCACGGCCTGGTTGCGGAAGCCGTCAGCGAAGGTGGCGCTGACCTTGTAGGTGGTGGTAGGAGCGCGCCCGCGAGCGCCGCTCACCCGCACCCGGTGTTCGCCGACCTGCTCGAAACGCACCTGGGTGAAGTCGCAGCAGACATCGGGCACATGGTAGGCCCGCGGGTCGCCGATCTCGTAGAGCAGCTGTTCCGAGACGGTGGCCGGGGTGACCAGGCCGCCGGTGCCCGCCGGCTTGGTGACGATGAACGAGCCATCCGCGCGCGCCTCGAGCACCGGAAAGCCGATGTTCTCCCAGTCGGGCACGGTGTCCCAGTCGGTGAACAGGCCCCCGGTGCACTGCGCGCCGCACTCGATCAGGTGGCCGGCGAGCGTGCCCTGCGCGAGCTGATCGTGATCGCTGTCGCGCCAGCCGAACTCGTGCATGAGCACGCCCAGCGTGACCGCGGAATCGACGCAGCGGCCGGTGATCACCACATCGCAGCCCTGATCGAGCGCGCGGGCGATCGGCACCGCGCCCAGGTAGGCATTCACGCTCACGAACGACGCCGGCATGGGCTCGCCGCTGAACATCTCGCGCACGCCGCGCTCGCGCAGCCCCGGCACGCTCGCGGAGATCTCGTCGCCGAGCACCACGCCGATCTTCAGGTTGAGCCCCAGGGCCTGGGCCACGCGGGCCAGCGCATCGCGACAGGCCAGGGGGTTGACCCCGCCGGCGTTGGCCACCACGCGGATGCGTCGCGAGACCAGATCGGGCAGCAGCGACTTCATGGTGATGTTCACGAAGTCGGTGGCATAGCCCGCGTTCGGGTCCTTCAGCCGCTGCGCGGCGAGGATCGACATGGTCACCTCGGCGAGGTAGTCGAACACCAGGTAGTCGATTTCCGCGCCACGCACCAGCTGCGGCGCCGACATGGCGGTGTCGCCCCAGAAGCCCGAGGCCCCGCCGATCCGCACGATCTTGTCCGTCATTTCCGTCTCCCTGTCTGTCTGAGGCTCGCCTCGAGCCGATCGACCCGCCGGCTGAGCACGGCCAGCGGCGCATCCTGCGGGCTGGCGGCCCAGCCGTCGAGCAGCATGCCCACGATGGTATCGGCCACCGCGGCAGGCTCGAAGGCGCGCCGGCGGCCTCGTTCATTGAATGCCCAGTGCTCGATCCCGCCGAAGATCAGGTCGCGGGCCAGCGCGCAATTCAGATCGGCGCGAAGCTCGCCGCGCCGCACGCCCTCCTCGAGCGTCTGCTGCAGGAAGCGGCTGTACCGGCGGTTGAGCTCATGCAGCTTCGAGCCGAAGTAGGCGCCCTGGCGGCGCGACTCGCGCACGATCAGCGCGCCGAGGGCGGGGTCATCGAGCGAGATCTGCAGGTGGCGCGCCACCAGGAAGCGCAGCCGGTCACGGGTGCCGTGGATGGCGTCGAGCCGGGGCGCGACATCGTCCACCAGGGCATCGAAGAAAGCCGCGAGCACGGCGTCGAGCAGTTCGCGCTTGTTCCGGAAATAGGTGTAGATGGTGCCTTCCACGCAACCGGCCAGCGCGGCGATCTCGCTGATGGAGGCCTCTTCATAGGACCGAGCGGTGAAGACCTCGCGCGCGGCGGCCAGGATCTCGCTGCTGCGGGCCGCCTTGCGGCGCCGCGGCAACGCCGCTGCGGCGGGTCGGATCGCCTTGGCTGAATCGGATTCAGAAGTGGAAGGCACGCTGAAATGGTCTCTGGATGCTGCATCGCACCTTGACTGGTTCGGATGATTACAGCAACTTAATGAACGAAATTCAATATCTCCAGGCCCACTATCCGCCATGCCCCGCATCGACTCCCAGGCAGACACTCACGGCGAACGCTTTGCCAGCCAGCGCCAACAGATGCTCGAGCTCGTCGCCCATCTGCGCAGCCTGGAAAGCCGCACCGCCGCCGCCTCCGCCCGCGCCAAGCCGCTGTTCGACAAGCGCGGCCAGCTGCTGCCGCGCGAGCGGGTCGCCCGCCTGCTCGATCCCGGCGCGCCCTGGCTGGAGCTCTCCACCATGGCCGGCTACTGCCTCGATGACCCCGACCCCGATCGCAGCGTGCCGGGCGGCGGCGTCATCGTCGGCATCGGCTTCGTCAGCGGCGTGCGCTGCGTCATCAATGCCTCCGATGCCGGCATCGATGCCGGCGCCATCCAGGCCATGGGCCTGGAGAAGATCCTGCGCGGCCAGCAGATCGCGCTCGACAACCGCATGCCCTACATCCAGCTCATCGAGTCGGCGGGCGCCAATCTGCTCAAGTACAAGGTCGAGGGCTTCATCGAGGGCGGGGCCATCTTCTACAACCTCGCGCGGCTGTCGGCGGCCGGCCTGCCGGTCATCGGCGTGGTGCATGGCTCGTCCACCGCAGGCGGCGCCTACATGCCCGGCCTGTCCGACTATGTGGTCATGGTGCGGGGCCGAGCCAAGGCCTTCCTCGCCGGGCCGCCGCTGCTCAAGGCGGCCACCGGCGAGATCGCCAGCGACGAGGAGCTCGGCGGCGCCGAGATGCACACCAGCGTCTCGGGCGTGGGCGAGTATCTCGCCGAGGATGACGCCGACGCCCTGCGCATCGCCCGTGATCTCATCGCCCGCCTGGGCTGGAACCGGCTGGGCATGGCGCCGCAGTCGGCCCTGGATCTCGACGCGCCGCCACCGCTCTGGAGCCCCGACGAGCTCGCCGGCATCGTGCCGCTCGACTTCCGTCAGCCGATCGACATCCGCGAGGTGATCGCCCGGCTGGTTGACGCGTCCGACTTCCTCGAGTTCGGCGCCGACTACGGCCCCCAGACCCTCACCGGCCATGCCCGCATCTACGGCATGCCGGTGGGCATCATCAGCAACAACGGCCCCATCGACCCGGCCGGCGCCAACAAGGCCACCCACTTCATCCAGAGCTGCTGCCAGTCGCGCATCCCGCTGCTCTATCTGCAGAACACCACCGGCTACATCGTGGGCAAGGCCAGCGAGCAGGCCGGCATGATCAAGCACGGTTCCAAGATGATCCAGGCGGTCAGCAACGCCAGCGTGCCCTCCATCACCGTGCACTGCGGCGCCTCCTTCGGGGCCGGCAACTACGGCATGTGCGGCCGCGCCTTCGGCCCGCGCTTCGTGCTGTCGTGGCCCAACGCGCGCACCGCGGTCATGGGCGGCGAGCAGGCCGCGCTCACCATGCGCATCGTCACCGAGGCCGGCGCCAAGCGCAAAGGCCTCCCGGTGGACGAGGCCGCGCTCAGCGCCCTCGAGAAACGCATCATCGAGAACTTCGACCGGCAGTCGGGCCCGCTCTACACCAGCGCCCGCCTGCTCGACGACGGCATCATCGACCCCCGAGACACCCGCAAGGCGCTCGGCTTCCTGCTGGCCACCTGCCTGGAGGCCGAGTCCCGTCGCGTGCAGCCCATGCAGTTCGGCGTGGCCCGGCCCTGAGCCGCCCGCCCTCACCTCTCAGGAGCATCCCATGATCTACACCGAACAGCACATCGCGCTGCAGGACTCCCTCAAGCGCTTCATCGACAGCGAGATCAATCCGCATGTCGATGAATGGGAAGCCGCCGGCACCTTCCCCGCGCACGAGATCTTTCGCAAGATGGGCAAGCTCGGCTTCCTGGGCGTGAACAAGCCCGTGGCCTATGGCGGCATGGGCCTGGACTACTCCTACGCCATCGCCGCCGCCGAAGCCCTCAACCACATGAACTGCGGCGGCATCCCCATGGCGGTGGGCGTGCAGACCGACATGGCCACGCCGGCGCTCGCCCGCTTCGGCTCCGATGAAGTCCGCGCGGAGTTCCTCGCGCCGTCGATCAGCGGCGAGTATGTCGCCTGCCTGGGCGTCTCGGAGGTGGGCGCCGGCTCCGATGTCGCCTCCATCCGCACGCAGGCCCGCAAGGATGGCGATGACTACATCATCAACGGCGGCAAGATGTGGACCACCAACGGCACCCAGGCCGACTGGATCTGCCTGCTCGCCAACACCTCGGAGGGCAACCCCCATCGCAACAAGACCCTGATCTGCGTGCCCATGAAGACCCCGGGCATCAGCGTGGCCCGCAAGCTCAAGAAGGCGGGCATGAACTCCTCCGACACCGCGCAGCTGCACTTCGACGATGTGCGCGTGCCGCAGCGCTGGCGCATCGGCGAGGAGGGCATGGGCTTCACCTATCAGATGCAGCAGTTCCAGGAAGAGCGGCTGTGGGCGGCCACTGGCTGGCTGGCCTCTTCCCGGATCATCCAGGAAACCATCGACTACCTGCGCAGCCGCGAGGCCTTCGGCAAGCCGCTGCTCAACAACCAGTACATCCACTACAAGCTCGCCGAACTGCAGACCGAGGTCGAGGCGGTGCGCAGCATGCTCCATCGCGCGGTCGATCTCTATCTCGCCGGCACCGATGTCACGCAGCTCGCCTCCATGTGCAAGCTCAAGTGCGCGCGGGTGGCCCGCGAGGTGGCCGACTGGTGCGTGCAGTTCTGGGGCGGCATGGGCTACATGGAGGAAACCCGGGTCAACCGCTTCTGGCGCGACACCCGCCTGGGCTCCATCGGCGGGGGCGCCGACGAGGTGATGATGGGCATCATCGCCAAGACCATGGGCATCATGCCCCGCAACTAGGCCCGCACCATGGCACGCATCCAGACTCTGCTCGTCGCCAACCGCGGCGAGATCGCCTGTCGCGTCATCCGCACCGCGCGCCGCCTGGGCATCCGCACAGTGGCGGTCTGCTCCAGCGCTGACCGCCAGGCGCTCCATGTGCGGCTCGCCGACAGCCACATCGAGATCGGCGCGGCGCCAGCAGCCGACAGCTATCTGCGCATCGACCGCATCCTCGACGCCTGCCGGCGCAGCGGCGCGCAGGCGGTGCATCCGGGCTACGGCTTCCTGTCCGAGAGCGCGGCGTTTTCGCGCGCCTGTCGTGAGGCCGGCATCGTGTTCGTGGGCCCCTCGCCCGAATCCATCGCGGCGCTGGGCAACAAGTCCGCGGGCAAGCAGCTCGCCCGCTCGGTGGGCGTGCCCTGCCTGCCCGGATACAACGGGTCCGCGCAGGACACCGACACGCTGCTGGCGAAGGCCCGCGCCGTGGGCGCGCCGCTCATGATCAAGGCGGCCGCCGGCGGCGGCGGCCGTGGCATGCGCCGCATCGACTCCCTCGACGATGAAGGCGCGCTGCGCGAGCAGCTCGATGCCGCCCGCCAGGAGGCCGAAGCCTCCTTCGGCAGCGGCCAGCTGCTGCTCGAACGGCTGGTGCTCGAGGCCCGCCATGTCGAGATCCAGGTGTTCGGCGACAGCCACGGCAACTATCTTCACCTTGGCGAGCGCGACTGCTCCACGCAGCGGCGCAACCAGAAGATCCTCGAGGAGGCGCCCGGGCCGGGCGTCAGCCCCGCGCTGCGCGACGCGATGGGCCAGGCCGCCATCGAGCTGGCGCGGGCCGTGCGCTACGAGGGCGCCGGCACCATCGAGTTCCTGCTGGCGCCCGACGGAAGCTTCTACTTTCTCGAGATGAACACCCGCCTGCAGGTGGAGCATCCGGTGACCGAGGCCGTCACCGGCCTCGACCTGGTCGAGTGGCAGTTGCTGGTCGCACAAGGCGAGGCCCTCCCGCTCAGCCAGGAGCAGATTCGCTGGCAGGGCCATGCCATCGAGGCCCGGCTGTGCGCCGAAGACGCCTGGAACGGCTTCGTGCCGCAGGCCGGTGTGGTGCTGGCATGGCAACTGCCTCAGGGGCGGGCCATCCGGGTAGATCACGGTCTCACCCGCAGTCCCGTCATCCCGCCCCACTACGACTCCATGATCGGCAAGCTGATCGCGCACGGTCCCGATCGGGAATCGGCGCGGCGCTCCTTGATCACCGCCCTGTCGGAAACCTCGGTGCTTGGCGTGGTCACCAATCGCGACTACCTGATCGCGTGCCTGCAGGCCGAGCCCTTCGTCACGCCCAGGCTGTCCACCGCGTGGCTCGGTCAGCACGCCGATGCCTTCACCCGTCCGGCGCCGGGTCCGGCCTGGTGGGCGATCGCCGCCGCATGCCAGATGCAGGCCAGCGGCGCAGCCTATGGCGAGTTCGCCAACTTCGCCAGCACCGGTCGCCGGGCCTGGCCCCTGTTGCTGGCTGCGGCCGGGCAACAGCAGCCCATGCAGGTCAGCACCGGCGAGCCGGGCCGCTTCCAGATCACGGTGGGCGAAGCCGTGATCGATGTCGCGCTCGAGCCCGCTGCACAGGGCTGGCTGCAGGCCACGGTCGAGGGCGTCGGCCATCGGGTGCACTGGCACGCGGGCAACGGCGTGGCCTGCCTCGACGCCCTGGGCGTATGCGCCAGCCTCACCGACCGCACCCACGAGGGCGCGCGCGGCGAGCGCAAGGCCAGTGGCCGGATCGCCTGCGCCATGCACGGGCTGGTGGTGAAGCTGGCCGTTCAGCCGGGCGAACAGGTTCAGCGCGGGCAACTGCTGCTCGCCATCGAGGCCATGAAAATGCAGCACCGCATCGAGTCGCCCATCGACGGTACCATCCGCGAGATCGGCGTCGCCGAAGGCCAGCAGGTTTCGCCAGGGCGTCTGCTCGCCCTGGTCGAGCCGGCCGCGTCGCCGGGCTGAGTGGCGCGCCACGCATCGCCCCATCGCACCATCTTCCAACCCGACACCACCCTGAACAGGATTCCCGATGTCCGACTCCCCCGTGCTTTATCAGGTCGATGGCGCCGTCGCCACCATCACGCTGAATCGCCCCGATGTCCTGAATGCGCTGAATACCGCGCTGATGCTGGCGCTGCGCGAAGCGGTCGAGAAGGCTGCGGCTGACGCCGCAATCCGGGCGGTGGTGGTCACTGGCGCAGGCCGCGGCTTCTCTGCCGGCGCTGACCTTGCCTCCTCGTCCGGCGGCACGGGCAATGCCGGCACCACGCTGCGCGAGCGCTATCACCCGGTGATCCTGGCCATGCGCGCCATGCCCAAGCCGATCATCAGCGCGGTCAATGGCGTGGCCGCTGGCGCGGGCATGAGCATCGCCATGGCCGGCGACATCATTCTGGCCGGCCGCTCGGCGAGCTTCCTGCAGGCCTTCTCCAAGATCGGCCTGGTGCCCGATGCCGGCAGCACCTGGTTCCTGCCCCGCTATGTGGGCGACGTGCGCGCTCGCGCGATGGCCATCCTGGCCGATCGCATCAGCGCCCAGGACGCGCAGGCCTTCGGTCTGGTGTGGCAGGTGCATGAGGACGCCGAGCTGCTGCCCAAGGCCCAGGAGATGGCCCAGCGGCTGGCGGCCATGCCCACCCGGGCCTACGCCATGATCAAGCAGGCCCTCAACGACAGCCATCAGCGTGATCTCGCCACCCAGCTCGAGCTGGAAGCCGACCTCCAGGTCGAGGCCGGCAAGACGGAAGACTTCCGTGAGGGCGTGGCCGCCTTCCTTCAGAAGCGGCCCCCGCAGTTCAAGGGCCGTTGAGCGATGAGCACGCCGCCGGCCAGCTCGCACAAGAGCCGCGGCGGCCCGCGGCGCCTGGCAGCCGCGGTGCGCTATTCGCTGCAGGGCCTCGGCGACGCCTTCCGCCGCGAGGCCGCGTTCCGCCAGGAACTCGCCCTGGCGGCGGTTCTGGTGCCCGCCGCACTGCTGCTGCCCTTCAGCGCGGTGGAGCGCGTGCTGCTGATCGGCTCGCTGCTTCTGGTGCTGATCGTGGAGTTGCTCAACTCCGCAATCGAGGCCACCGTGGATCTCATCTCCCTCGATGACCACCCGCTGGCGGCTCGCGCCAAGGATCTGGGCAGCGCCGCCGTGATGCTCACCCTGGTGCTGGTGCTGATCACCTGGGCGGGCATCGCCGGGCCGGTGCTGTTCGGTCTGCTCAGCACCAGCGGCTGAGGCGACTCGGCCTACTTGACGCTCAGCCCCATCGAGCGGGTGACCAGTTCCTTCATGATCTCGTTCGTGCCGCCGTAGATGCGCTGCACGCGGGCATCGGCGTAGGCGCGGGCGATGGGGTATTCCCACATGTAGCCGTAGCCGCCATGCAGCTGCACGCACTCGTCGATCACCTTGCACTGCAGGTCGGAGCACCAGTACTTCGCCATCGAGGCCGTGGCGGTGTCGAGCTTGCCCGCCATCAGCAGCTCGATGCACTTGTCCACGAACACCCGCGCAACCTGGACTTCGGTCTGCGCCTCGGCCAGCTTGAAGCGCGTGTTCTGGTAGGCCGACACGGTGGTGCCGAAGACCTTGCGCTCCTTCACATAGGCCACCGTCCAGTCGATGGCCGCCTGCGCGGACTCCACCGCGGAGATGGCGATCTGCAGCCGCTCCCAGGGCAGCTCCTGCATGAGATAGATGAAGCCTTCATTCTCTCGGCCAAGCAGGTTGCTCACCGGCACCTTCACATTGTCGAAGAAGAGCTCCGAGGTGTCCTGGGCCTTCATGCCCACCTTCTTCAGCCGCTTGCCCTTCTCGAACCCGGGCATGCCCCGTTCCACCAGAAGCAGACTGGTGCCTTTGGCGCCTGCCGCCGGGTTGGTCTTGGCAACCACGATCACCAGGTCGGCGAGGTAGCCGTTGGTGATGAAGGTCTTGGAGCCGTTCAGCACATAGTGATCGCCGTTGCGGGTGGCGGTGGTGCGCACACCCTGCAGGTCGGAACCGGCCGCGGGCTCGCTCATCGCGATGGCGCCGATGATCTCTCCCTTGGCCATGCGCGGCAGGAAGCGCTGCTTCTGCTCGTCGGTGCCATAGCGGTTCAGGTACGGGGCGACGATCTCGGAGTGCAACCCGAAGCCCAGCCCGGTGGCGTTCACGCGCGCCACCTCTTCCATCAGCACCACGGAGTAGAGCTTGTCGGCATCGGCGCCGCCGTACTGCTCCGGCATCGAAGAGCAGAGAAAGCCGTTGGCGCCGGCCTTGGTCCACACCTCGCGGTCGACATAGCCCTGGTCCTCCCAGGCCGCGTGATGGGGCACCACCTCGGTCTCGAGGAAGCGGCGCAGCGAATCGCGATAGAGCGTGTGGTCCTCGTTGAAGAGGGTGCGGTCGATCATTGTGGTTCTCCGTGTCGTGACCCGCCAAAGGTACCAGTTTCTTCCATTAGACTTGCCTGCAGACCCGACAGTTCAGCCGCCCTCTCAGACCCCGGAGTTCCAAATGACAGAAGCCTTCGTCTTCGACGCAATCCGCACCCCGCGCGGCCGCGGCAAGGCCAGCGGTTCGCTCCATGAGGTCAAGCCGGTCAGCCTGGTGACCGGCCTCATGCATGAACTCGAACGGCGGCATCGATTCGATACCGCCGAGGTCGAGGATGTCATCCTCGGCGTGGTGAGCCCGGTGGGGGAGCAGGGTGCGGTCATCGCCAAGACCGCGGCGTTGTCCGCCGGCTGGAGCGAGCAGGTCGCCGGGGTGCAGATCAACCGTTTCTGCGCTTCGGGCCTCGAGGCGGTGAATCTGGCCGCGCAGAAAGTGCGCTCAGGATGGGAAGACCTGATCGTTGCCGGCGGCGTCGAGTCGATGTCCAGGGTACCCATGGGCTCCGATGGCGGCGCCTGGGCGCAAGATCCCGAGACCAACCTGCGTACCGGCTTCGTGCCGCAGGGCATCGGGGCGGACCTGATCGCCACGCTGGATGGCTACACCCGGGAAGAAGTCGACGCATTCGGGGTCAGGTCCCACCAGAAGGCAGCAGCCGCCGCGCAGGCCGGGCACTTCCGCCGCTCGCTGGTGCCCGTACGCGACGCGCTGGGCTTGCCGATCCTGGAACGCGACGAGACCATCCGCCCGCAGGCCACGCTGGAGTCGCTGGCGGCACTGCCCGCCTCCTTCGCCAAGCTGGGGGCCATGGGATTCGACGCGGTCGCGCTCCGGAAGTATCCACAGGTGGAGCGTATCGAGCATGTGCACCACGCCGGCAATTCATCCGGCATCGTCGACGGCGCCGCGCTCGTGCTGATCGGCAATGAAGCCGCCGCGAAGCGTCTGGGGCTTGCTCCGCGGGCGCGGATCCTGGCCACCGCGCTCACGGGTACGGACCCGACCATCATGCTCACCGGCCCGGCTCCCGCCAGCCGCAAGGCGCTTCAGAAGGCTGGGTTGACCGTCGACGACATCGACCTCTTCGAGGTCAACGAGGCATTTGCCGCCGTGGTCATGCGGTTCATACAGGAACTGCAGGTTCCCGAGGAGAAGGTCAATGTCAATGGCGGCGCAATTGCCATGGGTCACCCGCTGGGCGCCACCGGCGCCATGCTCCTGGGAACCCTGATCGACGAACTGGAGCGCCGCAACCTCAAGCGGGGACTGGTTACGCTCTGCGTGGGTGGGGGTATGGGGATTGCTACGGTGGTGGAGAGGGTGTGAAGCCAACCTTGGTAGAACCAATAGCTCATCCAAATCAAACTTAAGCGCACTACTTTCCCTCCAAGGCATTCAACAAATCCATCGGA
Source organism: Betaproteobacteria bacterium (assembly GCA_018970865.1). GTDB lineage: Bacteria > Pseudomonadota > Gammaproteobacteria > Burkholderiales > Burkholderiaceae_E > Quisquiliibacterium. The sequence goes on along the minus strand of JAGWVN010000028.1, from coordinate 2,419 downwards.
CCAAATCCAGGGTGCATCCATCGAATCTTTGTGTCCGGAAATTTTTCTACAATCTCCTGCTGACAGCCCTCTGAGGAAGGAATTGGAATCACCAAAACAGAGGAAGATTGAGCGTCGAAAAGGGGCATCGAGCGCATGTCGAGTAGCCAAGTACCCAAGCGAAGAATATCTGCGCAATAAACGACCCCCACGACTCGAAGATCACTCTCAGAACTCGCTATCAATTTCGAAATATCGCAACGAGCCTCGTTAATATTAACAATAACAACATCCAGACCCAATGCGGATAGTAACTGAGAGATGCCGCCACCCAAAGCCAACCCGTCCTGAACTACAACCATGACAGAAGAACGCACCGCGCCCGTACCGCACGAAGGCTCAACAGCCAATAAATCAATTTGTCCAATAGCAGGCGCCACCGGCATTGATATGCGGAAACGCGACCCACGGCCAAGCCAGCTCTTCATTGTAATAGCGTGATCGGGCAACTGTGCGATAGCAAACTTCACAAGAGCAAGGCCCAGACCAGAACCTGGCGCGAAAGATTGTTGCGCGCCTCGTTCATACAATCCCCAAATTCTGTCGCGATCTCCATCTGGTATACCAGGACCATTATCGATGATATCCACCGTACAAATCTGATGATGCTCGCGCACTCGAATAATCACGCTACCCTTACCAGACACCCCAAACTTCGAAAACTTAACTGCATTTCCGACAATATTTGCAACGACCTGATTTAAATAACCAGCATTCGAAAGCACAAAAATCTTGGGCGAGGAAAATCTACACTTGATTTGAGACTCCTCGCTACCGGAACGAGCATCAAACTGGCTAACGAGCGTTCGCAGCAGCTCACAGACGTCAACTTCTGAAACCCTTACAACAGTGTCGGCATCAACTCCACGCGCAACAAGTAGCAAATGGGATAGCGAATCTCTGAAATAAATTAGAGAATTTTTCGCGGTAAGCAGAGCATTCCGAACCCCTGATAAATCACCCCTTTCAAGCGTTGAAATAGCCATCATAACGCTGGCATCCAGCGCGACAACTGGCTGAGAAAGATCGTGATTGATGCCAGCAACAAGGGCCATACGCGTCTCAAGAAGTGACAAGCATTCATCGGCTCGAGTACGGGCCTCCAACTCCGCTTGAAGAGCCCTCGCCCTCTCAACCCCAACTCTCTTTTCATAACGCCGGAGCTCGTAGCACAAAATCAAGCCAATCAGGTTACAAACGCCGAGATAGAAGATTGATCTATAAAGCCCAGCCTCTGAAGTGACGCGACCGAGAGCAATCAAAAGTATCGCGCTAAATATCAACCCCATTGGAATTATTATAATTACCGGCAACCGCAGAAATGTATAGATCATAAATACCGCGAGCATCCCAACTGGCATCACATCAAAACCGGACTCAGGCGAGAGAACGCCAGGAACATATATCTGCGCAAGAATGCCGGCCAAGAAAACAGCACAACCAAGAGCAACAACAGGCGAATAGTGGTCAATCACCCATTTGCGCCTGAACGCGAATAATAATAAAATCGTCGCCAATACTCCAAGCATCGACAAGCGGATCCCGAAAATCAAATCTGAACTTATACGACTCAACCCATCAAACAGCAAAAGAATAATAATCGCGAAGGCGCCGCACAAAGCCGCCCAGACACTCATCGTCGCACCAAAATCAAGACGAGTGGCGAGCACTTCGGAACATCCGAGCCGGCCTTCGAGCGACGATTCAACTGATCGGGAATTCATTTCGATCACCTTGCCCCAATATAATCACGACAGCCACAAACACAAATCGCTAATTATATGATTTATAGTATATTGTCCGCAATAATCCGAAGGTATTAGCCCCCGCCCGAATTCCAATACCAAGTTCCACATCACACTCGACCGAAGCGTGGTACCCTCTCCAAAAACTCATCGAATCCTAGCTTGGCAGACACATCATGACAATGAACCCCGAATTAGCAGCGCAATCTGGCGGAGTCTTGGCAGATCGAAGCCATAGCCGCCTCGGCGCGGGCAGACTCCCATTTACGGTTCGGATCGTTAGAAATGAAGAGCAGTTAAATAAGGCTGTCTACATCAGATCAGAAGCCTATGGCAGACACTGGCCAAACTTAATGGCAAACCTGCAAAAGCCTGAAACTCAAGACAGAGATCCTAATTCACTGATTATTCTCGCGGAGAGCAAGGCAGATGGCAGCGCGCTTGGCACGATGCGAATCGATACAAACCTAACTTCACCTTTGCAGCTTGAGTATGATATTGAATTACCATCGGAGATATCGTCAAGCCCTATCGCATATGTAACCCGTCTAGGTGTAAAACAAGGCCGACTAGGCTCCCTCGTAAAATTATCACTTTTCAAATCTCTCCATAGGTATTGCCTTGCCAAGCAACTG
>JAGWVN010000146.1 GCA_018970865.1 Betaproteobacteria bacterium | reverse complement strand
CGGGCGCCGACGGCGAGCGCCGGGAGGCGGCCGGCGCGGACGGCGAGCGGGTCGGCGCCGAGGGCGGCGAGGGCGGCGACGGCGGCGGTTTCGATGACGGCGAGCGCGGCGGCGACTGGTCGGGCAGCGCCGGCGGCGCCGGCGACGACGAGAACGACGACCGCGCCATGCCGCAGCTGGCGGCCACCGGCCGCACCCTGCGCGACCACCTCGCCGGCCAGCTCGCCGCCACCCAGTGCAGCCGGCTCGACCGGGCCCTGGTGGAGCTGCTGATCGACAACCTCACCGATGACGGCCTGCTCGACGGCAGCCTCGAGGAGATCGCGGCGCTGCTGCCGGCCGAGCTCGAGATCGACCCTGAGCAGCTGCACGCGGCGCTCACCCTGCTGCAGAGCTTCGACCCGGCCGGGGTGGGCGCCCGCGATCTCCCCGAGAGCCTGCGCCTGCAGCTGGTGGCGCTGCGGGCCGAGCAGCCCGATCGGGCCAGCCCCGAGGCCTTCGCGCTCGCGCGCGCGCTCATCGACCATCATCTCGCGCTGCTGGCCGCCAAGGACTTCGCCCGCATCAAGCGGCTGCTGCACTGCGACGACACGACGCTGCGCGAGGCCCAGGCCCTGATCCGCAGCCTCAATCCCCGGCCGGGCGCGGCCTTCTCGATCGACGAACCCACCTATGTGATCCCCGATGTGGTGGTGCGCCGCACCCGCGCCGGCTGGACCGCCTCGCTCAACCCCGATGTGCTGCCCAAGCTGCGCATCAACGACATGTACGCGCAGATCCTGCGCCGCAACCGCGGCGCGGGCGCCGGCGGTCTGGGCGCGCAGCTGCAGGAAGCGCGCTGGCTGATCAAGAATGTGCAGCAGCGCTTCGACACCATCCTGAGGGTGTCGCAGGCGATCGTCGAACGGCAGAAGGCCTTCTTTTCGCACGGCGAGGTGGCCATGCGGCCGCTGGTGCTGCGCGAGATCGCCGAGGAGCTCGGCCTGCACGAGTCCACCGTCTCGCGGGTGACCACCCAGAAGTTCATGCTCACGCCCTCGGGCACCTTCGAGCTGAAGTACTTCTTCGGCAGCCATGTGGCCACCGAGGCCGGTGGCGCGGCCTCCAGCACCGCCATCCGCGCGCTCATCCGCCAGCTGGTGGCCGGCGAGGATCCCCAGGCGCCCCTTTCCGACAGCCGGTTGGCCGAAATGCTCGGCGAGCAGGGTATCGTGGTGGCGAGACGCACGGTGGCCAAGTACCGCGAGTCCCTGCAGATCGCGCCGGTGGCGCAGCGCAAGGCGCTCTGACCGGCGCGACCCTCGCAGCCCTCGCGGCGGCCTCGCCGCCCTGCGTCCCACTGGTTGTCAACCCGGCCCGTGCACCGTCGGGCCACCTCTGGAGGCGCCATGAACCTGTCGATCAGCGGTCACCACCTCGAAGTCACCCCCGCCATCCGCGACTACCTGCTGCTCAAGCTCGAGCGCATCACCCGGCATTTCGATCGGGTCATCGACGTGAAGGTCTTCCTCAGCGTCGACAAGCTGGCCCAGAAGGCCGAGGTGAACATCCATGTGCCCGGCCGCGAGATCTTCGCCGAATCCACCGATCAGGATCTGTATGCGGCCATCGACAGCCTGGCCGACAAGCTCGATCGCCAGGTCCTCAAGCACAAGGACAAGACCACCGGGCATGGCCACGACAGCATGAAGCACGCGCCTGTCGCCTGAATTTTCTGCATTGCGAAACCCAGCCCGGCTTGCCGGGCTTTTTCTTGTGCGCCGCGCAAAAAAGTCCGCCCAAGCCACGGCGCCCTCCCTATAATCAGCCGCTCCTTCATCGAATTCCGGGGTTCCCGGACGGCCCGCGAGTCGTCAACCCCGGATGCCGCGTCCGATGAGCCGACTCGCCCGCCTTCTGCCTCCCACCAATGTCGTGACCAACCTCTCGGTCACCAGCAAGAAGCGCCTGTTCGAGCAGGCCGGGCTGCTGTTCGAGAACAACCAGGCCATCGAGCGCGGCAAGGTCTTCGACTCGCTGTTCGCCCGCGAGCGGCTGGGCTCCACCGGCCTGGGCGAGGGCGTGGCCATTCCCCACGGCCGGATCAAGGGCCTGAAGGAAGCGGTGGCGGCGGTGGTGCGTCTGGCCGAGCCCATCCCCTTCGATGCGCCCGACGGCCAGCCGGTGCGGCTGCTGGTGTTCCTGCTGGTGCCCGAGCATGCCACCGAGGAGCACCTCGAGCTGCTCTCCGAGCTTGCCGAGCTGCTGTCCGACCGCGCCGTGCGCGACAGCCTCGTGGCCTGCGACGACCCCGCCCAGGTGCACCGCACCCTGGCGGGCTGGGCCCCCTACCGGCCGGCGGCCTGAGCGCGCGATCATGACCGTCACGGTCCGGCAGATGTTCGAGGCCAACCGTGAGGCCTTGCAGCTGCGCTGGATCGCCGGCGAGGCCGGCGGCAGCCGGGACATCGCGCCCAGCCGCGCCGCGCCGGCCGACCTGCTCGGCTACCTGAACCTGATCCACCCCTCGCGCATGCATGTCTTCGGCCAGGCCGAGACCGCGTACTACCTGCACCTGGACGAGTCCCGGCGTCGGGCCATCCTCGACGACGTGGTCAGCGGCAACCCGCCGGCGGTCATCGTGAGCGAGGGCATCGAGCCCGACCCGGGCCTGGTCAGCCGCTGCCGGGCCGCCAACCTGCCGCTGCTGTCCTCGGGGCTGCCCGGCGCGCGCATCATCGACACGCTGCGCAGCTGGCTGGGCAAGGCCACCGGCGACAGCACCTCGATGCACGGCGTGTTCATGGACGTGCTCGGCCTGGGCGTGCTGATCTCCGGCGAGTCGGGTCTGGGCAAGAGCGAGCTTGCGCTCGAACTCATCAGCCGCGGCCACGGGCTGATCGCCGACGATGTGGTCGACTTCAAGCGCATCGCGCACAACGCGGTCGAGGGCAGCTGTCCGCCGCTGCTGCGCAACATGCTCGAGGTGCGCGGCCTGGGCCTGCTCGACATCCGCACCATCTTCGGCGAGACCTCCATCCGCCGTAAGATGCGGCTCAAGCTGATCGTGCATCTGGTCCGGCGCAGCACCATGGAGAACGAATACGAACGGCTGCCCCTCGAGGCGCTCACCCAGGACATCCTCGGCCTGGCGGTGCGCAAGGTGGTGATTCCGGTGGCGGCCGGCCGCAACATGGCGGTGCTCACCGAGGCGGCGGTGCGCAGCACGGTGCTGTCGCTGCGCGGGATCGACACCACCCGCGAGTTCGTCGAGCGCCAGCACCAGATGATCGAGCAGGGCGGCCAGCCCTGAAGCCCGCGATGCGCGTCGTCCTGATCACCGGCATCTCCGGCTCCGGCAAGTCGATCGCGCTCAATGTGCTCGAGGACGACGGCTTCTTCTGCGTCGACAATCTGCCGGTGCGCTTCCTGCAGGAGGTGATCGCCTCGCTCGCCGGCGCCGGGCACGAGCGCGTGGCGGTGGCGATCGACGCCCGCAGCGGCGAGTCGGTGAGCGAACTGCGCGCCAATGTGCCGCGGCTGGCCAGCCTGGGCCACGATGTCAAGACGCTGTTCCTGAACGCCAGCACGGCCACGCTGGTGCAGCGCTATGCCGAGACGCGGCGGCGCCATCCCATGACCATGCAGGCCGCCGAGCCGGCCGAGCGCGGCACGCTGGTCGAAGCGATCGAACGCGAACGCGAGGTGATGGCGGTGCTCGAGGATCTCGGGCTGGCCATCGACACCACCGATCTGCACCCGAATGTGCTGCGCCAGTGGGTGCGCGAATCGGTGGGCGCCGGGCGCGCGCCCCTCACCCTGCTCTTCGAGTCCTTCGCCTACAAGCAGGGCGTGCCGCTCGACGCCGATCTCGCCTTCGACGCGCGCTGCCTGCCCAACCCGTACTACGACACCGAGCTGCGCCCGCTCACCGGGCTCGACGCGCCGGTGGACGCCTACCTGCGCGAGATCCCCTCGGTGCTGCGCTTCGTCGAGCACATCGAGGGCTTCCTGCGCACCTGGCTTCCCTTCTACATCCAGGAACACCGCAGCTACCTGACCGTGGCGGTGGGCTGCACCGGCGGCCAGCACCGCTCGGTGTGGTGCGTGAAGGAGCTCGCCCACCGATTCCGCCGCACCGAGCATGTGCTGGTGCGACACCGCTCGCTGGCCCAGCGCCGGCTGGTGACATGAGCGCAGACCACGACGACGGCGTCATCGCCGACCTCCCGCTGTTTCCGCTGGGCAGCGTGCTGTTCCCCGAGGGCGTGCTGCCGCTGCGCATCTTCGAGGCCCGCTACATGGACATGGTCAAGGCCTGCCTGCGCACCGAGTCCGCGTTCGGCGTGTGCCTGATCACCCGTGGCGGCGAGGTCGGCGAGCCCGCCGAGCACGAGGCCGTCGGCTGCCTGGCGCAGATCCGCGAGTGGGACATGGAGCAGCTCGGCGTGCTGCGCATCCGCTGCGTGGGCGGGCAGCGCTTCCAGGTGCTCGAGCGGCATCTGCAGAAGGACGGACTGGTCCGCGCCCGCGTGCGCCTGATCGACCCCGATCCGGCCGCGCCGGTGCCGGCGGAGTTCGCGGTGCTGCCGCAGCTGGTGCGCCGCATCGTCGACGACCTGGTGGCGCGCGAGGCCGATCCCATGCGCCGGATGGTGGCCGAGCCCCTGCGCTACGACGACGCGGGCTGGATTGCCAACCGGCTGTGCGAGTTCCTGCCCATCCCGCCGGGAACGCGGCATCGGCTCATGACCCTGCCCGATCCGCTGATGCGCCTGTCCCTGGTCCATCAGTTCCTGGCCCAGCGTCAGGTGATCTGAGCCCGGTCCCGGCCGCCGGCGCACGCGGCCCCGGAGCGCCGGATCAGGGTTCGCCGGGCGACGATGCGTCCGGCGCGAGGCCGGCAAGCAGGCGGCGGGCTGGCACCGGCAGGGCGGCGTCGGCGCAGTCGCGCAGCGGCCACCAGCGGCAGTCGATGAGCGCCGCGGCGCCCGTCGCTGCCGGGGCCGATGCCACCGGCAGATCCACCTGCCAGGGCGCGATCACCAGCCGGAAATGCGTGAGCGCGTGCTCGAAGACCGTCAGCGCCCGGACCGTCGCGCCGCCGGCGCAGGCCGCCCCCGCGTCAGCCTCGCCCAGCGCGACGAGCAGGTCGGCGGCAGCGGCGATCGCCTCGGCCGCCGAGGCCGGCGGCCGGTCGCAGACCGGCGGACACCACAGGCCGCCCCAGATGCCGCGCTCGGGGCGGCGCTGCAGCAGCACCGCGTCGCCGCGCCGGATCAGCAGCAGCGGCAGGTCTCGGCGCGGCGCCGCCGGGCGCCGGCGCGGCTGCGGCCAGTCGGTGGGCCGGGCGCTGGCCAGCGCCCGGCAGTCGACGGCCAGCGGACAGCGCCCGCAGGCCGGCCGGCTGCGGGTGCATACCGTGGCGCCGAGGTCCATCAGCCCCTGGGTGTAGGCCGGCAGGTCGCTCGCCGGCAATCGCGCCTGCGCCAGCGCCCAGAGCTGCGCGAGCACCGCGCCCGAACCGGGATCGCCGTCGATGGCGCCATGACGCAGGAACACCCGCTTCACATTGCCGTCGAGAATGGCCGCGCGCTCGCCCACCGAGAAGACCGCGATCGCGGCTGCGGTGGAGCGGCCGATGCCGGGCAGGCTGGCAAGGGCCTCGGGGTCGGTGGGCATCGAGCCGCCGAACCGGGTCATGACCTCGTTCGCGGCCCGGTGCAGGTGCCGGGCGCGGCTGTAGTAGCCCAGTCCGCTCCAGAGGGCGAGCACCTGCTCGGCGGGCGCGGCCGCCAGGCTGGCGACATCGGGGAAGGCGGCGAGGAATCGCTGGTAGTACGGAATCACCGTGGCCACCTGGGTCTGCTGCAGCATGACCTCCGACAGCCAGATGCGATAGGGGTCGCGGCTGGCCTGCCAGGGCAGGTCGTGCCGGCCGTGCGCGCGCTGCCACGCGATCACCCGCTGGGCGAAGGCGCTCACGGCGCGTGATGCCTCAGCGCTGGCAGCCGGGGCACCAGTAGGTGGCCCGCTGCTGGTGGTGCGCCATGCGGATCGGCGCGCCGCATCGACGGCAGGGCTCGCCCTGACGGCCATAGACCAGGCACTCGAGCTGGAAGTAGCCGCTCTGGCCGTCGGCGCCGGTGAAGTCGCGCAGCGTGCTGCCGCCGCGCTCGATGGCCAGCGCCAGCGTGGCCCGGATCGCCTGCGCCAGCGCCTCGCAGCGCGCTGCCGACAGCCGCGCGGCGCGGGTGGTGGGCCGGATGCCGGCCCGGAACAGGCTCTCGGAGGCGTAGATGTTGCCCACGCCAACCACCACCTGCCCGGCGAGCAGCAGCTGCTTGATCGCCACCCGGCGCCCGCGGCAGCCCCGGTGCAGGAGCCCGCCATCGAAGCCGCCCTCCAGCGGCTCCACGCCCAGGCGGGCGAGCAGCGGATGCGCGGCGACCGGGCCCTGCGCGGCATCGTGCCAGAGCAGCGCGCCGAAGCGCCGCGGGTCGTGCAGGCGCAGCCAGCCATGACCGAAGCCGATATCGACATGGTCATGGCGCTGCGGCGGTTCCCAGCGCTCGAGAAAGCGCAGGCTGCCCGACATCCCCAGGTGCACGATCAGCGTGCCGTGGCCGAAATGCAGCAGCAGGTACTTGCCGCGCCGGTCGATCCGCTCGACGCGGCGGCCGGCCAGCACGCCGGACAGATCCGCGGGCAAGGGCCAGCGCAGCGCGCTGGCGCGCAGTTGGGCGCCGCGCACGGTGTGCCCGAGGACCCGGGCGCGCAGCCCGCGGGCAACCACTTCGACTTCGGGGAGTTCAGGCATGGGCTTGGTTGCCGGCGAGTGTAATTGAACCTAAGATCGATTCATGAAGCCGCTCCCACTGACGCGCGGCGCCCAGGGCCGTGGTCTCCGCCGCCGCGCGCCGCGGCCCATCGCCCGACTGGCCGCCACCCCCATCCTGCTGCTGCTCACCGCCCTGCCGGCCCTGGCCGCGGCGGCCGACATCACCTCGCCGGCACAGCCGGCCGCCAGAACCGCATCGCCGGCGCAGCCGCGC
>JAGWVN010000145.1 GCA_018970865.1 Betaproteobacteria bacterium | reverse complement strand
CGCCTTCCCGCGGTGGCCTCGGCCCGGCTTGGCGCCGACACCGAGGAGATCATGACCACCGTGCTGGGCGCGAGCCCGGAAGAGTTCCGGCAGTGGACTCAGGCTGGCGCCTTCGGGCCGCCGCCGCGGCGATGATCACACTCGACTGAGATCGACCGAAAGGCAGCCCGATGACTCCTCTCCTTTTCTCGCCGATCGATCTGCGCGAGGTTCGTCTTCGCAATCGCATCGTGGTGCCGCCCCTGCACCAGTACTCGGCCCGCCAGCATCTGCCCACCGACTGGCATCTGATGCATCTTGGTCGCTTCGCGGCCGGGGGCGCGGGGCTGGTGTTCGTCGAATCCACCAAGGTCGAGCGCCGAGGTCACGGCACGCTGGGTGACCTCGCGTTGTGGGATGACGCCTTCATCGCGCCCATGGCGCGGCTGGCCGGCTTCATCCGCGAGCATGGCGCGGTGCCTGGCATCCAGCTTGGCCACACCGGGCGCAAGGCACGCACCTCGCGGCCCTGGGAGGGCGATGGCCCGATGCCGCGCACCGATGAGAATGCCGCCGAGTGGGATGCCTGGGATATCGTCGGGCCCAGCGCGCTCGCCTATGGCGAGGGCTGGCCGGTGCCGCGCGCGCTGGCCCTCGACGAGATTCCCCCGCTCGTGAGCGCCTGGGGGCAGGCGGCGCGGCGGGCCGACGAGGCCGGCTTCGATGTGCTGGAGGTCCATGGCGCGCACGGCTACCTCATCCACCAGTTCCTGTCGCCCGAGGCGAACCAGCGCACCGATGCCTATGGCGGCTCGGACGCCAATCGCAGGCGCCTGGCGATCGAGATCGTGGAGAGCGTGCGCGAGCACTGGCCGGCGCACAAGCCGCTCTTCATGCGCCTGTCGATCGAGGACGATGCCGGCTGGGGGCCCGAGCAGAATGTCGCGCTTGCCCGCATCCTCAAGACCAAGGGTGTCGATGTCATCGACTGCACCTCGGGCGGGGTGTCCAGCCGCGTGCCCACGATGTATCGCGCGCTGCGCTACGGCTACCAGGTGCCCTTCGCGTCGCAGGTCCGGCGCGACGCCGGCATCGCCACCATGGCAGTCGGGCTGATCATTCACGGCGATCAGGCCGAGCAGATCCTGCAGGAGGGTCATGCCGACCTGGTCGCGATCGGCCGGGAGATCATGCACAACCCGAACTGGCCGATGGATGCGGCCCAGAAGATGGGCCTTGCCACCGCGTTCGATCAGGTGCCCCGGCAGTCGGGTTTCTGGCTGGAGTCCCGCGCCCGGCGGGGGTTCGGCGGTGTGCCGTCCACCTGGCAGAAGGGGATGGGCTGACCCGTCACCCTGCGCTGGCGCAGGCCCGCCGCGCTGCCTGCGCGATCGCGGCCGCATCCACGCCGAAGTACGCCCGCAGGGCGCGCCGGGTGTCGCTGCGGCCGAAGCCGTCGGTGCCCAGCGTGACATAGCGGCGACCGGCCGGCACGAAGCCGCGGATCGTGTCGGGCACGGCGCGCACATAGTCGCTGGCCGCGATCACCGGGCCGCGGCCCGCCGCGAGCAGCTGCGCGATGAACGGGCGTGGGGCCTCATCGCCCGCGAGCCAGCGAGCCTCGCAGGCCTGACCCTCGCGCGCGAGTTCGCTCCAGCTGGTCACGCTGATCACCTCGCAGGCGATGCCATCCTCGGCCAGCACCTTCGCGGCGGCGATCACCTCGTTGAGGATGGCGCCCGAGCCCATCAGGGTGACCGATCGTTCGGCGCCATCGGCGCCCCAGCGACCGAAGCGGTAGGCGCCGCGCAGCAGGTCCTCGCGCACGCCCTCGGGCAGATCGGGTTGCGCGTAGTTCTCGTTCATCACCGTGATGTAGTGGAAGACATCGCGCTGCTCGATGAGCATCTCGCGCATGCCCTGGTCGACGATGACCGCGAGCTCGCCCGCAAAGGCCGGGTCCCAGGCCCGGCAGTTCGGGATGGTGGCCGCCACCAGATGGCTGCTGCCGTCCTGGTGCTGCAGACCCTCGCCGCCAAGCGTGGTACGCCCGGAGGTGGCGCCGATCAGGAAGCCGCGAGCGCGCTGATCGGCCGCCGCCCAGATCGCGTCGCCCACGCGCTGGAAGCCGAACATCGAGTAGTAGATGTAGAAGGGCAGCATGGCCACGCCGTGCACGCTGTAGCTGGTGGCGGCGGCGGTCCAGCTCGCGATCGCGCCGGCCTCGCTGATGCCCTCCTCGAGGATCTGGCCATCGACCGCCTCGCGATAGGCCAGCACCGAGCCGATGTCCTCGGGTTCGTAGCTCTGACCGGCGCAGGAGTAGATGCCCACCTGGCGGAACATCGAGGCCATGCCGAAGGTGCGCGCCTCGTCGGCCACGATGGGCACGATGCGCGGGCCGAGCAACGGGTCTTTCAGCAGGTTGCCCAGCATGCGCACGAAGGCCATGGTGGTCGACATCTCACGGCCGCCCGCCGCGGTGGCGAAGGCCGCGTAGCCGGGCAGCGGCGGCACCGCCACCGGCGCGCAGTCATCGCGCCGCGCCGGCAGGTAGCCGCCAAGCGCGCGGCGCCGCTCGTGCAGGTAGCGCATCTCGGGGCTGTCATCGGCGGGGCGATAGAACGACAGGCCGGTGGCCTGGGCATCGCTCAGGGGCAGGTTGAAGCGGTTGCGGTAGTCGATCAGCGCCGCTTCGTCGAGGGTCTTCTGGCTGTGCGTGGTCATCCGGCCCTGGCCGGCCGCGCCCATGCCATAGCCCTTCTTGGTGTGGGCCAGGATCACGGTGGGCTGGCCGCGATGGCGGGCTGCTGCCGCGTAGGCGGCGTGGATCTTCACCAGGTCGTGGCCGCCGCGGCGCAGCTGATCGATCTGGGCGTCGGTCAGGCCCATGGCAAGCCGGCGCAGTTCGTCGTTCTGGCCGAAGAAGTGCTCGCGGTTGTAGCGGCCGTCCTTGGCCGCGAAGGTCTGCATCTGGCCATCGACGGTGTGGGAGAAGGCTCGGGTGAGCGCCTGCGCGCTGTCGCGGGCGAACAGGCCATCCCAGTCGCTGCCCCAGAGCAGCTTGATGACATGCCAGCCGGCGCCCAGGAAGAGCCGCTCGAGTTCATCGACGATGCGGCCGTTGCCGCGCACCGGACCATCCAGGCGCTGCAGGTTGCAGTTCACCACCCAGACCAGGTTGTCGAGCTTCTCGCGCGAGGCGAGGGTGAGGGCGCTCATGCTCTCGGGCTCGTCCATTTCGCCGTCACCGAACACGCCCCAGACCTTGCGGCCCTGGCAGTCGAGCAGCCCGCGGTGGGTGAGGTAATGCATGAAGCGGGCGTGGTAGATCGAGCTGATCGGACCCAGGCCCATCGAGCCGGTGGGGAACTGCCAGAAGTCCGGCATCAGCCAGGGATGCGGATAGCTCGGCAGCCCGCGGGCGCCCTGCCCGGGCGCGCTGATCTCCTGGCGGTAGTGGTGCAGGTCGGCCTCGCTCAGCCGGCCCTCGAGAAAGGCGCGGGCATAGACGCCGGGCGCGCTGTGCGGCTGGAAGAACACCAGATCACCGCGGTGATGATCGTCTCGCGCGCGGAAGAAGTGATTGAAGCCGACTTCGAACAGATCGGCCGCGCTGGCATAGCTGGCGATGTGGCCGCCGAGTTCGCCATAGGCGGCGTTGGCACGCGCGACCATCGCCAGGGCATTCCAGCGCATCAGCGACGCCAGCCGCTCCTCGATGGCGAGGTCGCCGGGGAAGGGCGCCTGCCGCTCGGCGGGGATGCTGTTCACATAGGGCGTGGTCAGCGGCGGTGACCAGCCCACGGCCGGGCCGCGGGCCATTGCCGCGAGTTCGTCGAGGATGAAGCGCGCGCGCGCCGGGCCGTGGGCAGCGAGCAGGGACTCGAAGGCGTCACGCCACTCGGCGGTCTCGCCGGGATCGGCGTCGATCCCGGCGTCATCGCCGCGGGCCAGCCCGGCGCCGGGCAGGGGGAGGTCGATGGGTTTCATCCATGCACTGTAGATCGCAGCGCGCGAAATAGGCTCCTGATATGCTTGCCTGAGGCGAATCTAGAAGCAGAAAATAGTGTCAGGAGATCTGATTGAAGCAGGAAATTCCAGCGTTTTCCGGTTCGCTCGATGCCATCGACCTGCGCATCCTCGATGAGCTGCAGCGCGATGGCTCGCTGACCAATGTCGAGCTCGCCCGCCGGGTGCATCTCTCGCCTTCGCCCTGCCTCACGCGGGTGCGCGCGCTCGAGGCCGCAGGCGTCATCCAGCGCTATGTGGCGCTGGTCAGCGCGAAGGCGCTCGGCCTTGGCCTGAATGTCTTCATCAACATCAGCCTGAAGGCGCAGTCGAAGTCGGCGCTCGCCGAGTTCGAGCGGCGCATCGCCGAGCATGACGAGGTCATGGAGTGCTACCTCATGACCGGCGACAGCGACTACCTCATCCGCGTGGCGGTTGCCGACATTGCCGCGCTCGAGCGCTTCATCCTCGAACAGCTCACGCCCATCCCGGGCGTGGAGAAGATCCGATCCAGCTTCGCGCTCAAGCAGGTGCGCTACCAGACCGCGCTGCCGCTGCCGCGCCCCTCGCACAAGGCCCATCCATGAGCAGCCATGCCCCTTTTCCCGGCCTCGGCCCCGAGCACGAACTGCTGCGCGACGGACTGCGTCGCTTCATCGCCGAACAAGTGCTCCCTCACGCCGAGGCCTGGGAGAGCGCTGGCTTCGTGCCCCGCGAGGTGCTGCGCGAGATGGGCGCGCTTGGCTTCCTCGGTATCCGCTATCCGGAGCGCCACGGTGGCAGCCAGCTCGACACCATCGCCACCGTGGTGCTCGCCGAGGAACTCGGCCGCTCCACGGTCGGGGGGTTTGCCATCACCGTGCTGGTTCATACCGACATGGCCAGCCCGCATCTGTTTCATGCCGGCACGCCCGAACAGCAGGCCCGCTACCTGCCTGACCTCATCGCCGGCCGCCGCATCGCCGCGGTGGCCATGACCGAGGCGGATGCCGGGTCCGACCTCGCCGGCATGCGCACCACCGCGCGCCGGCGCGCTGACGGCAGCTGGGTGCTCAATGGCAGCAAGATGTTCATCACCAACGGGGTCCATGGCGATGTGGTTTTCGTGGCTGCCAAGACCGGCGGTGGCGGGGCTGCTCGGCACCGCGAGATATCGATGTTCATCGTCGAGAAGGGCACGCCGGGATTTCGGGTGGCGCGGCCGCTGCGCAAGCAGGGCTGGTTGTCGAGCGACACCGCCGAGCTGATCTTCGAGGACTGCGTGCTGCCGGCCGATGCCCTGCTCGGCGAAGAGCACCGCGGCTTCTATGCGCTGGTGAAGAATCTCCAGAATGAACGCATCGTGCTGGCCGCGCAGGCCATGGGCGAGGCCGCCCGTGCCATTGAGCTCGCCCTTGACTGGACCCGCAATCGCCAGGCCTTCGGCCAGGCGCTCTGGAGCAATGCCGCCATCCGCCAGCGGCTGGCCTGGCGGGCCACCCAGGTAGAGGCGCTTCGCGCTTTCGTCTACACCACGGCCTGGCGTGACGCGCGCGGCGAGCAGGTGGTCAAGGAGGTGTCCATGCTCAAGGCGATGGCCGGCACCGTGGTCAACGAGGTGATCCACGACTGCCTGCAGTTCCACGGCGGCATGGGCTACATGCGCGAATCGGCCATCGAGCGCATGGCCCGCGATGCCCGGGTGCAGTCGATTGGCGGGGGCGCCACCGAGGTCATGCTCGAGGAGGTGGCCAAGCGGATGGGGTGAACCGGCCGCGGGTTGGGCACAGGCGCACCTCCGATAGAATCGATCCGGGTGCAGTCTGTCTGTCAGGCTTGATCTGCGTCTTGCAATCAGTGCGCCGGTTCGTGTCTGAAGATGGGTTGCCGATGAAATTCCGATGGCCGATGCATGTGCACCTGTCCACGCTGTTCGTGGGCATCTTCGTGCTGGTGGCCGCGGTCACCGCGGTGCAGGGCTATCGGTCCACCCGCCAGATGCTGGAATCCTCGGCGGCCGATCTGCTCGATGCGGTCGACCGCGAGGCCGATCACCAGCTCGAGCGCGCGATCGAATCGGCCACCATGGCCACGGCCATCATCAGTCGCACGCCCCTGGGCGCGAGCGGCAACGCCCTTGAGCGGCGTGCTGGCCTGCCGCAGCTGCAGGCCACCCTGGATTCATCGTCGCTGCTCACCTCCCTCTACCTCGGCTACGCCAACGGCGATCTGCTGATGCTCAGGCGGCTGCACGATCAGGCCGATCAGGCCCACTTCAAGGCGCCGCCCGAAGCACGCTATCTGCTTCAGTCGATCGAGCATCGCGCCGAGGGGCCGCGCGGTCGTTTCGTCTTTCTCGACGCGGATCTGCAGTCGCTGCGCGAGGAGGATCAGCCCGGCTATGCCGCCGCCTATGATCCTCGGACGCGGCCCTGGTACCGCGATGCGCTGAGCCGCGGCGGCACCGTGACCAGCGAGCCCTATGTCTTTTTCACCACCCGCAAGGTGGGCATGACGGTGTCCACGCCGGTGCCTGGCGCGCCGGTGGTGGTGGGAGCCGACATTCGCCTCGAGACCCTGGGCGCACTCTTCAAGTCGGCACGCCGCACACCCGATACGCAGATGGCGCTGGTCACGCCTGACGCTCGTCTGTTCGCCCATGAGGATCCGCATCGGCTGTATCTGCTGGCGCCTGACGCATCAGGGCAGCCGCGGATGCGCACCCTGGCCGAGTCGGGCATCCCGGTGCTGCAGGCCCTCCACGGCACGGTCAAGGCGCTTGACCCCAAGGACAACCACACCGCCACGCTGCAGGTCGATGGCCGCGACTGGCGGGTTTCAATCACGCCGATCGAGATCACCGGCGGCATCCCGCTGCACCTGGTGCTGGCCATCCCGGATGACGAGCTGCTCGCGCAGGCCCATGCGGTGCGGGCGCGGTCGCTCTGGACCGCGCTGCTCATCGCGCTGCTGGCCATCGTGGTGGTGGTGCTGGCCTCGCGTCGCGTCTCCACCCCACTGCGGGGTCTGGCCGCCGAGGCCGACCGTGTCCGCCATTTCGACTTTTCGGCGCCGGTGACGGTCCGGTCGTCGATCACCGAGGTGGATGATCTGGCGACCACGATGGACAGCATGAAGGGCACCGTGCGCCGCTTCCTGACTCTCACCGAGGCGGTGGCCTCGGTGGCGGATTTCGAGCAGCTGCTGCCGCTGCTGTTGTCCGAAACCATGGACGC
>JAGWVN010000027.1 GCA_018970865.1 Betaproteobacteria bacterium | reverse complement strand
CGTCGGCTCACGCAACTTCGCGCAGATCTATGCCGAGAACACCGGCACCCAGACCATCCGCGGCGTCAAGGCGCTGACGCTGACCGGCGGGGCCAGTGGCGGCACGACCGCCGAGAACAACAGCGCGTTCATCCAGACCGCGGCTGGAGCCCAGTCGGTCTCGGCGGCCAGTCTGGCCATGACCGGCGGATCGGGCGGGACCAACAACTACGCGCTGATCTCGGCAGGCAGCGGGAATGCGGCCACGCAGGCGGTTTCGATCACCGGCAACGCCTCGCTGCTCGGTGGCACGGGCGGGCAGGGCAACTACGCCGCGATCGTCGGCCAGGGGCAAACCCTCAGCGTGGGTGGTGATCTGAGCCTGCGCGGGCAGAGCGGAGGGCAGGTCACGGGTGGTTCGGGAAGTGGCACGCGCATTGGCGCGAGCAACATTTCGGGAGCTACCGCTGCTGCCGATCTTGCGCTCACCGTGGGCGGGAGTCTCTCGCTTACCGGCGGGAGCGCAGCGCGCGCCGGGGCAGGGCTGTCCAATAACGAATCCAGCCTGCAGCCGCTGAACCTGAACCTCACCGTCGGTCGCGACATCACGCTCACCGCAGGCAGCGCAGCCGATGCGCCGGTGGGCATCGGCCGCTACGGCACCAACACGGTCGCCTCCGGCAATGTCACCATCAATGCCGTCAACGGCAACCTGTCCACCGGCGCCGGTACCGGCCTGAACCCGGGGGGCACCCTCACCGTCAACGCCCGCACCCTCGATCTCGCCGGCTCGGCCAGCGGCACTTCCGTGGCGCTTTCGGGCAGTGCCGGCGCGCTGCTGCGCAGCGGCACCACCATCACCGCCCGCGAAGGCGGCGCCAACCCGCTGATCGTCGACGCCGGTGGGGGCGCCTTCGTCAACCAGGCCGGCACGGGCGTGTTCTCCATCCCGTCCGGCACGCGCTGGCTGGTCTACTCCAACAACCCGGATGCCGACACCCTCGGCGGCCTGGTGCCCGACTTCAAGCAGTACGGCGCGTTCTACGGCATCACCCAGCCCACCGGCACCGGCAACGGCGCGCTCTATCGCCAGAGCCAGACCCAACCAAGTGACGCGCCGACCAATGTCACCACCGTGGCGGTGGCCAGCGCGGTGACAGCGGTGGCCATTCCCACCCAGATGTCCACGCCCACCCGCGGCCGGGTGCTCGATGCCGTGCCCGCGCTGGCAGGCACCACCACCACCGGTGGCGTGGAGGAGATCACCGCCACCGATGCCGCCGCGGGCAGCACCGGTTCGGGCAGCACGGCCTCGGGTTCGGGCGGCACCGCGCAGGTGGCCTTCCGCAGCGTGAGCGCCGGCCAGATGACCCGGGCCGAACTGCAGACCCTGCTCGCCGCTCGCGCCGAGTACAAGAAGAAGGTCTTCGCGTCAGCGATCAACAGCCTGGAGGTGAACCCGGCGCTGGCCGATGTGCGGGCCTGCGAGAACGAGGCCGAGCTCGATCAGGGCAACTGCCTGGTGACCGAGGAACTCAAGAAGGAAATCCAGGAAGCCCGGGAGGTGCGCAAGCTCGCCCGTGAGTCGCGGCGCGCGGTGCGCCAGGCCGCCGTGCCCGAGATCGAGCGCAAGGTGGCGGTGCTGATCGGCAATGACAACTACGCCGATCGCAACATCCCCACCCTGGAAAACGCGGGCGCCGACGCCAAGGCAGTGGGCCAGCTGCTCCAGGAAACGCTGGGCTATGACACCGTGCTGCTCACCGACGCCACCAAGCAGGCCGTCATCCGCACCCTGAACAGGCTCGCCCTGGAGACCGGCCCCAATGACTCGGTGATCATCTACTACGCCGGCCACGGCGAGGCGATCGAGAACGGCAAGACCGGCTACTGGATCATGAACGACAGCACCGCCGACCGGCCGCAGTCCTGGCTGTCCAATGGCGACATCTCTCGGCTGCTGGGGCGGATCAGCGCGAAGCAGCTGATGCTGGTGTCCGACAGCTGCTTCTCGGGGGCGTTCGCGGGCGGCGAGCGGGTTACCCGTCCGACCGCGGCCGATGCGAAGAGCCTGCTTGGCCGCAAGGCGGCGGTGGTGATGTCATCGGGCGGCAACGAGCCGGTGAGCGACGACGGGCGGGAAGGCCACTCCAGCTTCGCCTGGCACTTCATGGATCTGCTGCGCAAGGTGAATGACTGGAACCTGGGCGTGTCGGTGTTCGAGACGCTCAAGACCGAGGTCAGCAAGGATGTGCCGCAGACCCCGCAGTACGGCGCCTCGCGCTTTGCCGGCCACGAGGGCAACACCGACTACCTGTTCGAGCGCCGCGAGGTGGAGAAAACCAAGCCCTGAGGCGATAGGCTGCGCCGGGTCATCGCGCCCGGGGCAGCCTCAGATGCCCGGCGCAGCCTCAGACATTGAGCAGGAACTCCGCGAACGAGGGGCCGTCGCCCTGCCGCTTGGTTTCGGTGCTCTCGCTCTTGCTCTCGGATGCATTCACCTGGCGCTCGGAGTTCTCCATCAGCCAGAGCAGATTGGTGGGCGAGTCGGCATTGGCCAGCGCGTCTTCCCGGGTGATCTTGCCCTGGCGTACCAGCTGCAGCAGGCTCTGCTCGAAGGTCTGCGAACCGGGCGCGAGGCTCTTCTCCATCGCGTCCTTGATGTCGCCGAGATTGCCGGCCTCGATCAGCTCGGCCACATAACGGGTGTTCAGCAGCAGTTCCACCGCCGGAATGCGGGTGCCGCCGGTACTGCGCACCAGTCGCTGCGAGGCGATGCTCTTCAGGGTGCCGGCGAGGTCTGACAGCATCACGCGCCGGTTCTCGGGCGGGTAGAAGCTGACGATGCGGTTGAGCGCGTTGTTGGCGTTGTTGGCGTGCAGCGTGGCCAGCACCAGGTGACCCGACTGCGAGTACGCGATGGCGGCCGACATGGTCTCGACATCGCGGATCTCGCCGATCAGGATGCAGTCGGGCGCCTGACGCATGGCATTGCGCAGGCCCACCAGCAGGGAGTCGGTGTCGGTGCCGATCTGCCGCTGATTGACGATCGAGCGCTTGTTGCGGAAGGTGAATTCGATCGGATCCTCGAAGGTGAGGATGTGGCCCGACCGGTTCTCGTTGCGGTGCTCGATCAGCGAGGCCATGGTGGTGGACTTGCCCGAGCCGGTGGAGCCCACCACCAGGACAAGGCCGCGCGGCTCCATCACCATCTGGCGCATGGCTTCGGGCAGGCCGAGATGCTCGAAGCGCGGGATGTCGCCCGGGATGTAACGGATGACGCAGGCTGGCGAGCCGCGTTGCCGGAAGACATTGATCCGGAAGCTGCCCACCCCGGTCACGCTGTAGCCCAGGTTCAGCTCGCGCCGGTCCTCGAACTCCTGCCAGTGCCGCTCCGAGACCACCTGGCGCAGCAGCGCCATGACCGCGGCCGGGTCGAGGCGCTGCTGGTTGATCGGGACGGTCAGGCCGTTGACCTTGATGTGGGCTGCCGACCCGGGCGACAGGAAGAGGTCAGACCCCTTCTTCTCGGCCAGCAGCCGCAGCAGCTTTTCCATCATCGACACGAGTGACCGCCTTTCGCTCGTGCCGCCCGGCGCTCAGTCGCCGCGCAGCAGCTCGTTGATCGCGGTCTTCGCCCGCGTCTGGGCGTCGACGCGCTTGACGATGACCGCGCAATACAGATTCACCCGGCCGTCGGCCGACGGCATGGAGCCAGGCACCACCACCGAGCCCGAGGGGACACGGCCGTAGAGCACCTGCCCGGTGGTGCGATCGAAGATCTTGGTGCTCTGGCCGATGAACACGCCCATCGACAGCACCGAGTTTTCCTCGACCACCACCCCTTCGACCACCTCGGACCGGGCGCCGATGAAGCAGTTGTCTTCGATGATGGTCGGGTTGGCCTGCAGCGGCTCGAGAACGCCGCCGATGCCCACGCCGCCCGACAGATGCACATTGCGGCCGATCTGGGCGCAGGAACCCACCGTGGCCCAGGTGTCGACCATGGTGCCTTCATCGACATACGCGCCGATGTTCACATACGAGGGCATCAGCACGACATTTCGGCCGATGAACGCACCGCGCCGGGCCACGGCCGGCGGCACCACCCGGTAGCCGCCCTGGGCGAAGTCGGCCGCCGAGAAGTCGGCGAACTTGGTGGGCACCTTGTCGTAGAACTGCAGGCCGCCGGCGGGCAGGACGGCGTTGTCTTCCAGCCGGAAGGACATCAGCACCGCCTTCTTGATCCACTGGTGCACGATCCACTCGCCGTTGCGCTTCTCGGCCACGCGCAGCCGGCCGGCGTCGAGCTCGGCCAGCACATGGCCGATCGCCTCGCGCACGGCGGCCGGGGCGGCCTTGGGGGAGAGCTCGTTGCGGCCTTCCCAGGCCTGGTCGATGGTGGTCTGCAGGTCACTCATGCGGGTTCTCTCGAAGGGGGTTGATCAGGAAAGCGCGCCGGCCTCAGCCGGTCACGAAGCGAACGATGCGGCCGGCTGCCTCGACGCAGGCCGCCAGCGGCTCGACCAGGGCGAGCCGCACATGGCCGCGTCCGGGGTTGCTGCCGTCGGGCCCCGGGCGGGCGAGGTAGCTGCCCGGCAGGGTGAGGACATTGCAGCGCCGGTAGAGCTCGCGCACGAAGGTCTCGTCGTCGCCACCCGGCACGCGGGCCCAGTAGTAGAAGCCGGCCTGCGGGCGCTGCACGCCCAGCACCGGTTCGAGCAGGGGCTGCAGCGCGGCGAACTTCTCGCGGTACTGGCGCCGGTTCTCGGCGACATGGGCCTCGTCGGACCAGGCGGCGATGGAGGCCTGCTGCACCGGCGGGCTCATGGCGCTGCCGTGATAGGTGCGATAGAGCAGGAAGGCGGCGAGCAGCTCGGCGTCGCCGGCCACATAGCCCGAGCGCATGCCCGGGGCGTTCGAGCGCTTGGACAGGCTGCCGAAGACCACCAGCCGCCGGAAGTCGGGCCGGCCCGCCGCCACCGACGCGGCCAGTGCGCCCAGCGGCGGCTGGGCTTCGTCGAGGTAGATCTCGGAGTAGCACTCGTCGGCGGCGATGCAGAAGCCGTGCTCGTCGGACAGGCGAAAGAGCAGATCCCATTCGGCCTGGGTCATCACCGCGCCGGTGGGGTTGCCGGGCGAGCACACGAAGAGCAGCCGGGTGCGGCGCCAGACCGCCTCAGGCACGGCCTGCCAGTCGCAGCGGTAGCCATTGGCCGGGTTCTGGTCGACATACCAGGGGCTGGCCCCGGCGAGCAGGGCCGCCCCCTCGTAGATCTGGTAGAAGGGGTTGGGACACACCACCAGCGCGCCATCGGCGGGATCGACCACGGTCTGGGCGAACGCGAAGAGCGCCTCGCGGCTGCCGTTGATGGGCAGCACCTGATGGCGCGCATCGACCCCCGGCAGGCCATGACGGCGGGTGAGCCAGGCGGCGAGGGCGCGGCGCAGCTCGGGCGAGCCGGCGGTGGCCGGATAGCTCGACAGGCCGGCCAGCGAGCCGATCAGGGCGTCGGTGATCAGCGCCGGCGTGGGGTGCTTGGGCTCGCCGATCGACAGGTTCAGCGGCGTGAAGCCGGGATCGGGGCTGACTCCCTCGAGCAGACCGCGCAGGCGCTCGAAGGGGTAGGCCTGCAGGGTCTTGAGTCTAGGGTTCAAGAATCCCCTCCAAGTGACTGTTATTGCTGGTTATCTGAAGTTCGACTGGAGCGGAAAACTGTCCAGATCCACCCGCTGCGTCGGCTTCCAGCCGCGCTTGCGGTGCTCGACCACCACATTGGTGAAGATGCCGCCACGCACATACCAGCGCGCGGTGACCTTCAGGTAGCGGGGCGCCAGGCCGGCGACCAGATCGTCGGTGATGCGGTTGGTGACCGCCTCGTGGAAGGCGCCCTGGTCCCGGAACGACCACATGTAGGTCTTCAGGCTCTTGAGCTCGACATTGCGCTTGTCGGGCACATAGTCGATCACGAAGGTGGCGAAGTCCGGCTGGCCGGTGAGCGGGCACAGGCAGGTGAACTCGGGCACCTCGAGATGCACGAGGTAGTCGCGTCCGGGCGCGGGGTTGGGAAAGGTGTCTAGGCTGAGGCTGGGCTTTGAGGGCATGGACGGGCGGCTTTCCGGGCGGGGCGGCGCCCGCCGCGCGGCGAGCTCCCCTGAAACCAAAAGCCCCGCGCAGGGTTCGCTGGGAACCGGCGGGGCCAGGATGGGCGGGTGCTATTATAGGCGGGTCGAAGCCGCCAGCGCGGCTTTTCGCTTTTCTGTCGGGCCCATCGCTCCGGGGTGTTTCGCGCGTGCGACTCAAGCAGATCAAGCTGTCGGGCTTCAAGTCCTTTGTCGATCCCACCGCCTTCGAGGTGCCCGGCCAGCGCGTGGGCGTGGTCGGTCCGAACGGCTGCGGCAAGTCGAACATCATCGACGCGGTGCGCTGGGTGCTGGGCGAGTCCAAGGCCTCGGAGCTGCGGGGCGAGTCGATGCAGGATGTCATCTTCTCGGGCTCGGCCGATCGCAAGCCGGCCTCGCGGGCTTCGGTGGAACTGGTGTTCGACAACTCCCTGGGCCGCATCGGCGGCGCCTGGTCGAGCTTTGCCGAGCTGGCGGTCAAGCGGGTGCTCAGCCGCGACAACCAGTCGGCCTACTACATCAACAACCAGCCGGTCCGCCGCAAGGATGTGCACGACCTGTTCCTGGGCACCGGGCTGGGGCCGCGCGCCTACGCCATCATCGGCCAGGGGAGCATCTCGCGCATCATCGAGGCCCGGCCCGAGGATCTGCGGGTCTTCCTGGAGGAGGCCGCCGGCATCTCGCGCTACAAGGAGCGCCGCCGCGAGACCGAGAACCGCCTGGCGGACACCCGCGAGAACCTCACCCGGGTGGAAGACATCCGGCGCGAGCTCGACGCCCAGATCGACAAGCTCTCCCGCCAGGCCGAGGTGGCCCGGCAGTACCGCGAATTCGAAGCCGACCGCGAGCGCAAGCAGCAGATGCTGTGGCTGGTCCGGCGCGACGAGGCCCGGGCCGAGCAGCAACGGCTGGCGCAGGATGCCGGTCGCGCCCAGATCGCGGTCGATGGCGCGCTGGCCGAACTGCGCGAGCTCGAGGCCGCGCTCGAGGGTCTGCGCGGCAGTCACTATGCCGCGAGCGACGAGGTCCATGCCGCCCAGGCTGCCCACTACACCGCCAATGCCGAGGTGGTTCGCCTCGAGACCGAGATCCGCCGGGTCGTCGACACCCAGGAGGAGATCGGCGGTCGGCTCTCGGGGCTGCAGGCCCGCCAGACCCGGGCCCGGCAGGACTGCGAGCGGGCCCTCGAGGAGCAGGACGAGGCGCGCGGGGCGCTGGAAGAGGCCCAGGCCCGCGCCGAGGACCTCACGGGCCAGCTGTACGAACTCACCGAGGCCACCACGCCGCTGGAGCAGCAGGTGCGCGAGGCCCGCGCGCGCCTGGAGCAGGCCCGCGCGGTGGCCATCAGCACGCGGCAGGCGATCGAGCTCTGCGCCGAGCGCCAGCGCAATGCCCAGCGTGCGCTCGCCGATGCCCAGCGCCGCCAGGAACGGCTGCAGGGTGAGCGCGCGCAGGTCGAGTCGCCCCCGGAGGAAGACCTCGCCGCGGTGCGCGAGGCCCTGGCCATCGCCGAAGAGGCCGAGCAGCGCGGCCTCCAGGCGCAGTCGGAGGCCGAGACCCGCTGGCGTGAGGCCGAGCAGGCCCGGGCGCCGGCGCAGCAGGCCCTGCGCGACGCCGAGGGCGAGTTCACCCGGGTCGAGGCCCGCATCGTTGCCCTGAAGCAGCTGCAGGAGCGGGCGCAGAGCCAGTCGCGCATCGGCCCCTGGCTCAGCCGCCATGGCCTCGACAGCCTGGGCCGCCTCTGGCAACGCCTGCGCATCGAAGAGGGTTGGGAGACCGCGGTCGAGTCGGTCATCCGCGAGCGGGTCGAGGCGCTCGAGATCGGCCGCCTGCAGACCGCCGCGGCGCTGGTGGCTGACGCTCCGCCCGCCAAGGTCGCCTTCCTGTCGCCGCGGGTCCAGCCGGTGGTGGCCGCGCCGCTGGCCGGCCTGCGCCCCCTGATCGAGGTCATCCGGGTCACCGATGCCGGGCTGCACGCGGTGCTGGCCGACTGGCTGCATGGCCACTGGGCCGCCGAATCGCTCGATGCGGCGGTTGCCCGCAGCGCGGAGCTGCTGGCGGGGCAGCGCCTGGTCACCCGCGAAGGTCATGTGGTCGGGCCCCAGTCGCTGCAGCTCTACGCGGCCGATTCGGCGCAGGAGGGTGTGCTCGCCCGCCAGCAGGATCTCGAGCACCTCGCCCGCGAGCAGCGTGCTCGTCAGCTGCTCGCCGATGAGGCGCGCGCGGCCACCGGCCGCATCGAGAAGCAGGCCGCCGAGGCCGGGCGCGTGCTTGGCCAGGCCCGGGACGCGCACAGCCGCGCCGTGCGCGATCTGGCCACCGCGCGGCTCGACGCCCAGCGGCTGGAGCAGCTCCACGAGCGGGCGCGCCTGACCCGCGGCCGGCTCGAGCAGGATCTTTCCGAGGTGGCAGGCCTGATCGAGGAGGCGCTCGCCACGGTCGAGGAGCAGTCGGCGGCCTTCGAGCAGCTCGATGCCGACCTGGCCGAGCACCAGCAGGTGCAGGAGGACGCGGCCCAGGCCTTCGAAGGCATCGAGGCGCAACTGGCCGCGCACCGGGAGCGGGTGCGCGCCGCCGAGCGAGCCGAGCAGGAAGCCGACTTCGCCCGCCGCGAGGCGCAGGCCCGCATCGAGCGCCTGGAGGCCCGCATCGCGCAGGCCCGGCAGCAGGAGCAGGAAAGCCGGGAAGAGGCGGCCGCGCTCGAGGGCCGCCTGGCCAGCCTGTCCGACGCCGAGACGCGCGAAGCGCTCGATGCCGCGCTGGCCGCCCGCGCCGGGACCGAACAGTCGCTGTCGGCCGCGCGCCAGCGGCTGGACGACATCACCCAGACCCTGCGCGGCCGCGATGAGGAGCGGCTCACGCTGGAGCGCCGGCAGGAGCCGCTGCGCCAGCGCCTGGTCGAGGCCCAGATGCGCGAGCAGGCGGCCCGCCTCAGCGTCGAGCAGTACGCCACGCTCATCGCCGAGAAGCCCTTCGACGAATCCGCGGTGCGGGCGCATTTTCCCCAGGAGCCGCGGGCCTCCTGGCTGCAGGGCGAGGTCACCCGGCTCGACAATGCCATCACCGGCCTGGGCGCGGTCAACCTCGCGGCCCTCGAGGAGCTGGGCGCCAGCCAGGAGCGCAAGAAGTTCCTGGATGACCAGTCAGCCGACCTGACCGAGGCGATCAACACCCTGGAAGACGCCATCCGCCGCATCGACCGCGAGACCCGGGAACTGCTGCAGCAGACCTACGATGCCGTCAATCGCGGCTTCGGTCAGCTCTTTCCCGAGCTCTTCGGCGGGGGCGAGGCGCGCCTCATTCTCACCGGCGCCGAACTCCTCGACGCCGGCATCCAGGTGATGGCCCAGCCCCCGGGCAAGCGCAACACCACCATCCACCTGCTTTCCGGCGGCGAGAAGGCGCTCACCGCCATCGCCCTGGTGTTCGCCATGTTCCAGCTCAACCCGGCCCCGTTCTGCCTGCTCGACGAGGTCGACGCGCCGCTCGACGACGCCAACACCGAGCGCTACTGCGAGATGGTCCGGCGCATGTCCGACCAGACCCAGTTCCTGTTCATCACCCACAACAAGATCGCGATGGAACTCGCCCAGCAGCTTGTCGGCGTCACCATGCAGGAGCGCGGCGTGTCGCGCATCGTCGCCGTCGACATCGACTCGGCGCGTCAGATGGCGCAGGCGGCATGAACGGCGCCGGCGCCTTCAGTTCGCTCGCGGTCAGCGCGCTGGTGCTGGTCGTGCTGGGTGTGGCGGCGGTGCTGGGCTACAACGCCTGGCAGTCGCGGCGCCGCGGAGCCCGGCTGCGCGAAGTCGCCACGCCGGCGCCGTCCGCTGCCGCGAGCGGGGCGGGCGGGCGCACCGAGCCCAGCCTGGGGATGGCAGACGATCCCGCGCAGGCCGCCCCGGGCGAGCCGCCGCGCATCGAGGACGCCGTTGGCGCCGCGCCGGTGGCCAGCCTGATCACCGGCGTGTGCCTCAGCCCGCTCACCGATTGCCTGGTCGAGTTCGATCTGCCGGAGCCAGTCAGCGCCGAGCGGCTGCTCTCGGGCCCGGCGGCGCTGCGGCGGGTTGGGGGCAAGCCGGTGGCGCTCGAGGGCTGTGCGGCCTCGGCCGACGAGCAGCCCGACGCCGTCTGGGAGCCGCTCGCGCCTGGCCAGCGGCTGTCGCGCCTGCGGGTGGGCGTGCTGCTGGCCAATCGCAACGGCGCGCTCAACGCCATGGAGTTCTCGGAGTTCGTGGCCGCGGTCCAGGCCCTGGCCGATCGACTCGGATTGCTCGCCGACATCCCCGACATGACGGCGGTGCTGCAGCGCGCCCGCGCGCTCGACGAGACCTGCGCCGCGCTCGACGCCATGGTGGGGGTCAATGTGCTCGCGCCGCAGGCGCTCGGCCTGGCCGATCTGGCCCGGCTTGCCCAGGAGGCCGGCTGCGTCGAGCGCGGCAACAACCGCCATGTCTGCCTCGGCCCGGCCGGTGAGGTGCTGTTCTCGGTCAGCCTGGGCGATGCGCCCGACCGCATCTCGCTGCTGATCGATGTGCCGCGGGCGCCCCTGGCGGCCGAGCCCTGGGCGCGGCTGCTCGACTGCGCCCGACACTGCGCCCTGCGCCTCGACGGTCGGCTGGTCGACGATCAGGGCAGGGCGCTCACGCAGGCGGTGCTGCTGCGCATCGGCGAGCAGCTCGCCGCCCGCCAGCAGGCGCTGGTCGATGCCGGGCTGTCGCCAGGTTCGCCGCTCGCGCTGCGGGTCTTCAACTGAGGCAGCGCGCCGTGAGCGCCCAGCCGCCCACTGCCCAGGGCGATCCTGCCGCGCGGGCCGCGGCCCTGCGCGAGCAGCTGGCCCGCTACAACCACGAGTACTATGTCCTCGACGCGCCCAGCGTGCCCGACGCGGTCTTCGATCAGGTTCTGCGCGCGCTCCAGGATCTCGAGGCGGCGCATCCCGAGCTGATCACCCCCGATTCGCCCACCCAGCGCGTGGGCGCGGCGCCGGCGGCGGGTTTTGCCTCGGTTCCGCATGCGGTCCCCATGCTGTCGCTGAGCAATGCCTTCAGCGATGACGAGGTGCTCGGCTTCGATCGCCGCGTCCGCGAAGCGCTCGGTCCGCTGCTCGCCGATGACGAGCCGGTGGCCTACACCGCCGAGCTCAAGTACGACGGCCTGGCGGTGAGCCTGCGTTACGAGCGCGGCGTGCTGGCGCTTGCCGCCACCCGGGGCGATGGCGCCAGCGGCGAGAATGTCACCGCCAACCTGCGCACCGTGCGCGCCGTGCCGCTGCGCCTGCGCGGCAGCGCGGTGCCCGAGCTGCTCGAGGTGCGCGGCGAGGTGCTCATGTACAAGGCCGACTTCGAGCGCCTGAACCTCGGCCAGCGCCAGGCCGGCGAGCGCGAGTTCGTCAATCCGCGCAATGCCGCTGCCGGCGCGCTGCGCCAGCTCGATCCCGCGGTCACGGCCCGCCGGCCGCTGCGCTTTCTCGCCTACGGCCTGGGCGAGCTGCGTGGCGCGCCCGAGCCGGCCACCCACGCCGAGTTGCTCGACTGGCTGCGCGAGCTCGGCCTGCCGGTGGGCGCCGAGCGCGAGCTGCTCCACGGCCCGCAGGCGCTGCTCGGCTTCTATCGCCGCATGCAGGCCCGGCGCGCCGAGCTGCCCTACGACATCGACGGCGTGGTCTACAAGGTCAATCGGCGGGAGTGGCACGAGCGCATCGGCTATGTCGCCCGCGCGCCCCGCTTCGCCCTGGCGCACAAGTTTCCCGCCGAAGAGGCGGTCACCGAACTGCTCGACATCGAGATCCAGGTCGGGCGCACCGGATCGCTCACGCCGGTGGCCCGGCTGCGCCCGGTGTTCGTGGGGGGCACCACGGTGTCCAACGCCACCCTGCACAACGAGGACGAGATCCGGCGCAAGGACCTGCTGATCGGCGACGCTGTGGTCGTGCGCCGCGCAGGCGATGTGATTCCCGAAGTGGCGCGCGCCCTGGTCGAGCAGCGACCGCCCGCCGACTCGCCATCGTTCGCGGCCCGGTGGCGCCGCTTCGTCATGCCCACCCAATGCCCGGTCTGCGGCAGCGCCGCGGTCCGCGAGGAAGGCGAGGCGGCCTGGCGCTGCGTCGCCGGGCTGTCCTGCCCGGCGCAGCGCAAGCAGGCCCTGCTGCACTTCGCGCAGCGCCGCGCCATGGACATCGAAGGCCTCGGCGAGAAGCTGGTCGATCAGCTCGTCGAGGCCGGGCTGGTGCAGTCGCCAGCCGATCTCTACCGACTGGATGCGGCGCAACTCGCCGGGCTCGATCGCATGGGCGAGAAGTCGGCGGGCAATCTTCTTGCCGCCATCGAGGCGTCGCGCCGTCCCACCCTGGCGCGCCTGCTGTTCGCGCTGGGCATCCGCCATGTCGGCGAGGAGGTCGCCCGCCAGCTGGCCGGCGCCTATCCTGATCTGCCCGCGCTCATGGCCGCGCCCTGGCCCGAGATCCAGGCCCGCAAGGCCGAGATCCAGAAGGAAAACGCCCGCCGGCGCCCGCGCGGCGAGCCGCTGCTGCCGGTGCCCCTGGAAGGCATCGGGCCCGAGATCATCGACAGCCTGCAGCGGTTTCTTGCCGAGCCCCACAATCGCGAGGCGATCGCGCAGCTGCTCGCCGCCGGCGTCGAGCCCCAACCGGGCGGACAGTTCGCGCAGGACGGCGCCGCCATCCCGGCGGCTGCGGCCGGGCCGCTGGCCGGTCTGAGCTTCGTCATCACTGGCACCCTGCCCACGCTGGCGCGTGAGGCCGCGGCCGAGCGCATCCGCGCCGCCGGTGGCACGGTGTCGGGCTCGGTGTCGCGCAAGACCCGCTTTCTGGTGGCCGGCGAGGCGGCCGGCAGCAAACTCGCCCGCGCTGTCGAGCTCGGCGTGCCGGTGCTCGACGAGGCCGCGCTGCTGGCCATGATCGAATCCCCCCAGGCGCCAGGCGCGTCGGAGTCATCCCCATGAAATTCGCGATCATCGGCGGCAGCGGACTGAGCTCGCTTGCCGGCCTCCACGACTGTCGCCGGCAGGTGGTTCGCACCCCGTTCGGCGATCCCTCCGGTCCGCTCACCCACGGCCGCCTCGACGGTGTCGACCTGATCTTTCTCGCCCGCCACGGCTACGGGCACACCATCGCGCCGCACGAGATCAACTACCGCGCCAATCTCTGGGCGCTGCACGATGCCGGGGTCGACGGCGTGGTGGCGGTGGCCACCGTGGGCGGCATCCGTCGCGAGTACGGCCCTGGCGCGCTGGTGCTGCCCGACCAGATCATCGACTACACCTGGGGCCGACGCGCGACCTTCTTCGAAGGGCCCGATCAGCCGGTCACCCATGTGGACTTCACGCTGCCCTATGACGAGGCGGTGCGCCAGCGGCTGGCGCGGGCGGCCGCCGCCATCGGCGAGCCGCTCGCCCTCGAGGGGACCTACGGCTGCACCCAGGGCCCGCGGCTGGAGAGCGCGGCCGAGATCCGGCGCATGGCGCGCGATGGCTGCGACCTGGTCGGCATGACCGGCATGCCGGAGGCGGTGCTGGCCCGCGAGCTGGGCGTGCCTTATGCCGCGCTCGGCGTGGTGGCCAATCACGCGGCCGGCATGGGCGACAGCGCCCAGGCGATCTCCATGGAGGCGATCAGCCGCACGCTGGAAGAGGCCATGGCCCGCGTGCACCGCATCCTGGCCGAGTTCGTGCGTCAGGCCGCGCAGCAGCGCTGACCGACGCAAGCGGCTCTCTCGTCTCAGGCCTGCAGCGCGGCCAGCAGGTCGGTTTCGAGCGCGATCTGCTCGCGGGCCTTGGCCAGCGAGGGGCCATCCACCAGGAAAGTGTCCTCCACCCGCTCTCCCAGCGTGCTGACCCGTGCGGTGCGCAGGTTCACGCCATGGCGGGCGAGCACCCGGGCGATGCCGTAAAGCAGTCCGGTGCGGTCGTTCGCGGTGACCGCGAGCAGGTAGTGCTGGCCGCGCTCGTCGGGCCGCAGGTCCACCGTGGGCTGGATCGGGAAGTAGCGCGATCGCCGGGAGATGCGACCGCGCACGGGCGGCGGCAGCGGCGCGTCGGCCTGAAGCCGCTCGACCAGCTCGGCCTCGATCAGCGGCAGGATGTCGCGGTAATGGATCCCCGATCCGGGGTCGACCACCAGGAAGCTGTCGAGCGCGTAGCCGTGACGGGTGGTGTGCACCCGGGCGTCGAGCACCGAGAGGTTGCGGCTGTCGAAGAAGCCGCAGATGCGCGCGAAGATCTCGGGCCGGTCAGGCTGGTAGACCACCACCTGGAAGCCCTCGCCGATCGGCGCCAGGCGGGTGCGCACCACCGGCACGGTGGTGTCGGCATGGGCATGCAGCACGCGGGTGTGCCAGGCGACATCGGCCGCGTCGGTGCGCATGAAATAGGGCGCGTCGAGCTGCGACCAGAATCTCGCGTAGCGTTCCTCGGGCACCGCGTACAGATTCAGGATGCGATGCGCCTCCTCGCGCAGGGAGTCGAGGGCCGAGGCGGCCTGCGGCGCCTCGCCGGCCAGCACCCGCCGCGTGGCCTGGTAGAGGTCCTGCAGCAGCTTGCCCTTCCAGGCGTTCCACACCTTGGGGCTGGTCCCGCGGATGTCGGCCACGGTGAGCAGATAGAGCGCGGTGAGCCGCTCCTGGGTGCCCACCCGTTGCGCGAAGGCGAGCACCACATCGGGGTCGCTGAGGTCCTGCTTCTGGGCCACCGAGGACATGGTGAGGTGATGCTCCACCAGGAACACCACCAGGCTGGTGTCTTCCTCGCTCAGGCCATGGGCCCGGCAGAAGCGGGCGGCGTCCACGCGGCCGAGCTCGGAGTGATCGCCGCCGCGGCCCTTGGCGATGTCGTGATAGAGCGCCGCGATGTACAGGCGCCACGGCGCCGGGAAGGCGGCCATCAGCTGGCTGCAGAACGGGTACTCGTGCACATGCTCGGCCATCGTGAAGCGGCGCAGGTTTCGCACCACCATCAGGATGTGCTGGTCGACGGTGTACACATGAAAGAGGTCGTGCTGCATGCGACCGACGATGCGGCGGAACTCCGGCAGGTAGCGGCCAAGCACAGACCACTGGTTCATCCGTCGCAGCACGCGGGTGACGCCGCGCGGCTGCTGCAGCAGCGTCAGGAACAGCGCCCGGTTGGCGGGGTCTCGCCGGAAGGCCGCGTCGATCCGGGTGCGGGCATGCCAGATCGCGCGCAGCGTGGGCGCGCTGATGCCGCTCAGCTCGGCATGACTGGCCAGCACCAGGAATGCCCGCAGGATGGCCGCCGGATCGCGCTCGAAGAGCTGGGGGTCGATGATGTCGAGCAGGCCGAGCTGGTTGCGGAACTCGTGGTCGATCGGCTCGGGCGTGGCATCGGGCTGCGGGTGGAGAGCAGACTCCAGGTTCTGCAGCAGGATGGCGCTCATCTGGGTGACGGTCTTGGCCGCCCAGAAGTAGCGCTGCATGAGTTCCTCCGAGGCCGCCCGCGGGTCGGTGCCGCCCGTGCCGAGCGCGGCCGCCACCTGGGCCTGAAGGTCGAACACCAGCCGGTCTTCGCGGCGTCCCGAGACGATGTGCAGGCAGGCCCGGGTGGCCTGGAGCATGCGTTCGTTGCGGGCGAGAGCGCGGGCCTCTTCGGCGGTGGCCAGGCCACGGCTGGCCAGTTCGCGCCAGTGCCGGCCAAGCCCCGCGGCCTTGGCGGTCCAGAGCACCACATGCAGGTCGCGCAGGCCGCCCGGGCTCTCCTTGGTGTTGGGCTCGAGGCTGTACGGCGTGTCGTCGTACTTGATGTGGCGCTGCCGCATCTCCAGGCGCTTGGCGGTGAAGAAGGCCGCCGGATCGCGGTCGCGCTCGAGCCGCGCCAGCAGGGCCTGCAGGCGCTCGGCGTCGCCGGCGAGCCAGCGGGCTTCGAGCAGGCTGGTCTGCACGGTGATGTCGGCAGCGGCCTCGCTCAGGCATTCCTCGGCGCTGCGCACGCTGTGGCCGATGGCCAGGCCCGCATCCCAGCAGGCGCCCACGAAGGCCTCGATCGAGGCGTCGGCCGGCGGCTCAGGCGCGGCCGGCGTGAGCACCAGCAGGTCGACATCGGAATGCGGGTAGAGCTCGCCGCGTCCGTAGCCGCCCACGGCCGCGAGCACCGCGCCGCGCGGCATCTCGGCGGCCAGCCAGAGTTCGCGCACGCACTGGTCGGTGGCCGCCGTCAGCCGCTTGAGCAGGCGGGAAGGGCGGCGATCCTGGCGAAAGGCGTCGATGGCCTGCTCGCGCCGCTCATGGCAGGCCTGCCGGATGGCGGCGATGGCGGCCGGAGTCAGGCCGGCTGCCTGGGCGCTGTCGTCTTGCGCGGCCGGACCCGGCCGGGCGGGATCGTCGGGGATCGACACGGCGACGCGGCGCCGCCGCTCAGGCCGGCGTCGACCCGGCGCGCTCGGGCACCGGCGGGCGGGCGGGCATGCCCGCCGACACGGTCAGCACCTCATGGCCGGCCTCGGTCACCAGGACGGTGTGCTCCCACTGGGCCGAGAGGCTGTGGTCCTTGGTGACGATGGTCCAGCCATCGGCCATCTCGCGGATCTCGCGCCGGCCGGCGTTGACCATGGGTTCGATGGTGAAGATCATGCCGGCCTGCAGGCGCTCGCCGGTGCCCGGGCGGCCGTAGTGCAGGATCTGCGGCTCCTCGTGGAAGCGCCGGCCAATGCCATGGCCGCAGAACTCGCGAACGATGGAGTAGCCGGCAGCCTCGGCATGGCGCTGGATGGCATGACCGATGTCACCGAGCGTGGCGCCGGGGCGGACCTGACCGATGCCGATCCACAGGCACTCATGGGTGACCTCGCACAGCCGGCGCGCGGCGATGGAGGGCTCGCCCACCACGAACATCCGGCTGGTGTCGCCGTGGAAGCCATCCTTGATGACGGTGATGTCGATGTTCACGATGTCGCCGTTGCGCAGCACCTTCTCGCCCGGAATGCCGTGACAGACCTGGTGGTTGACCGAGGTGCAGATCGACTTCGGGTAGGGCGAATAGCCCGGCGGCGCGTAGTTCAGCGGCGCCGGGATGGTGTTCTGCACATCCACCATGTAGCGGTGGCAGAGGGTGTCGATCTCGCCGGTGGTGATGCCGGGCTTGACGAACGGGGCGATGTAATCGAGGACCTCGGCCGCCAGGCGGCCGGCAATCCGCATCGCGGCGATTTCGTCGGGTGTCTTCAGGGTGATTGCCATGCTATGATTATAGGTTAGCTCGGGGCCGCGCGTGCTGAATGCGTTGCGGGTTCCGGCTTGCAGGGCTAAGTCCTGGTCTGCGCGTGCCCGGTCGGCTGAATGCCGCCTGGGCTGCCCGGGCAGTGGGCCGAACCCAAAACGCGCGCGGCGCTCTCCAGGGTCCTTTCACCGTCTTGGGCGGTGGGGGCACGGCCGGACGGCCAGGGCACCGCGTCAGTCAAAACCCTGACAGGAGTCACACCATGTCCGTCACCATGCGGGAAATGCTCGAGGCCGGCGTTCACTTCGGCCACCAGACGCGGTTCTGGAATCCCAAGATGGCCCCGTTCATCTTCGGCCATCGCAACAAGATCCACATCGTCAACCTCGAAAAGACCCTGGTCATGTACCAGGACTCCATGAAGTACCTGCGCAAGCTGTCGGCCAATCGCGGCAGCATCCTCTTCGTGGGCACCAAGCGCCAGGCGCGCGAGATCATGGCCGAGGAAGCCGCCCGCGCCGGCATGCCGTATGTCGATCAGCGCTGGCTCGGCGGCATGCTCACCAACTTCAAGACCGTCAAGGGCTCGATCAAGCGCCTGAAGGACATGGAAGCCATCATGGCCGAGGGCGGTCTCGAGCGCATGTCCAAGAAGGAAGGGCTGACCTTCCAGCGCGAGCTCACCAAGCTCAACCAGAGCCTCGGCGGCATCAAGGACATGGTCAGCCTGCCCGACGCGCTCTTCGTGATCGATGTCGGCTACCACAAGATCGCCATCACCGAGGCCAACAAGCTCGGCATTCCGGTGATCGCGGTGGTCGACACCAACCACTCGCCCGAGGGAATCGACTATGTCATCCCCGGCAACGACGACTCCGGCAAGGCCATCCGGCTCTACGCTCGTGGCGCGGCTGACGCCGTGCTCGAGGGCCGCAACGCCGCGATCCAGGAGATCGTGCAGGGCGAGAGCACCGAAGAGTTCGTCGAGGTGGCCGCCAGCGAGTAAGCCCGCGGGCCGGGGTGTGCCGCTCGGTGCGCACCGGTCGTCCGCAGGGCGGCGCGCGGCTTTCGGCCGGCGCCATGACACCGCCCCGCCAGGGGGCATCACTCAGTGTCGGGGGCGCCTGCGCGGCGCCCCGTCACCTTTCAAACCGGAGAGCTGAAATGGCGGAAATCACCGCGAGCATGGTCAAGGAACTGCGCGAGAAGACCGACGCGCCCATGATGGAGTGCAAGAAGGCGCTCACCGAGGCGGGCGGCGACATGGCCCGTGCCGAAGAGATCCTTCGGGTCAAGCTCGGCAACAAGGCCTCCAAGGCAGCCACCCGCGTGACCGCGGAGGGCGTGGTCGGCGTGCATCTGTCGGCCGATGGCCGCAGCGGCGCGATCGTCGAACTCAACTGCGAGACCGACTTCGTCGCCAAGAACGACGACTTCCTCGCGCTCGCGGCCACCCTGTCGCGGCTGGTCGCCGAGCACAACCCGGCCGATGTGGCGGCGCTCTCGGCGCTGCCCTGCAACGGTCAGACCGTCGAGGCGGTGCGTACCGCGCTGGTGGGCAAGATCGGCGAGAACCTGAGCATCCGGCGCTTCCGCCGCTTTGACACCGATGCCCGTCTGGCCAGCTATGTGCACGGCGGCGCCAAGATCGGCGTGCTGCTCGAGCTCGCCGGCGGCGACGAAACGCTGGCCCGCGATCTGGCCATGCACATCGCCGCCAGCAAGCCCAAGGCGGTGTCCCGCGACGGCGTGGCCGAGGCCGACATCGCCCGTGAGCGTTCCATTGCCGAGCTCAAGGCCGCCGAGGAGCAGCAGAAGGCTGCGGCCGAGGGCCGCCCGGGCAAGCCGCCCGAGATCGTCGCCAAGATGATCGAGGGCTCGGTGCAGAAGTTCCTCAAGGAGAACACCCTGCTCGGCCAGCCCTTCGTGAAGGACGACAAGCAGACCGTCGAGCAGCTCCTCAAGCAGCGCGGCGCCCAGGTGCGCGACTTCGCCCTGTTCATCGTCGGCGAGGGCATCGAGAAGAAATCGAACGATTTCGCCGCGGAAGTGGCCGCCCAGGCGGCCGCAGCGGCTGCGGCGGGTCGCTGATTTCCGCGATAATCGGTCCGGAGTCCAACAGCGCCATCCGCCGCCAACGCGGCGGGTGGCCATCTCACCGGAGGACGATGGGTGAACACCGTGCCGATCAATCGCAGTCCTGAACGCCCGGGCGTTGCCGGCAGCCCGGCCTATCGCCGGGTGCTGCTCAAGCTCTCGGGCGAGGCCCTCATGGGCGATGATGCCTACGGGATCAACCGCCAGACCATCGATCGCATGGTCACCGAGATCGCCGGAGTGGTCGCGCTGGGCATCGAGCTTGCGGTGGTGATCGGCGGCGGCAACATCTTCCGTGGCGTGGCGCCCGGCGCCTCGGGCATGGACCGCGCCACCGCCGACTACATGGGCATGCTGGCCACGGTCATGAACTCGCTGGCGCTGCAGGATGCCCTGCGGCAGGTCGGCGTGGTGGCGCGGGTGCAGTCGGCGCTCAAGATCGAGCAGGTCGTCGAGCCCTACATCCGTCCCAAGGCCCTGCGCTATCTCGAGGAAGGCAAGGTCGTCATCTTCGCGGCCGGCACCGGCAACCCCTTCTTCACCACCGACACCGCCGCGGCGCTGCGCGGCGCCGAGATGGGCGCCGAGATCGTGCTCAAGGCCACCAAGGTCGATGGCGTCTACACCGCCGATCCCGCTCGCGATCCCGCCGCGGTGCGCTACCACCGCATCAGTTTCGACGATGCCATCGGGCGCAACCTCAAGGTCATGGACGCCACCGCGTTCGCGCTGTGCCGCGACCAGCGTCTGCCGATCAAGGTCTTCTCCATCCTGAAGGAAGGCGCGCTCGCCCGCGTCGTGCGCGGCGAGGACGAGGGCACGCTGGTGCACGTCTGAGTCCTTCCTGTTTCCCCGGAGCCAACATGAGCATTGCCGAAGTCCGCAAGTCCGCCGATCAGAAGATGCAGAAGTCGATCGAGTCGCTGAAGACCAGCCTCGCGCGCATCCGCACCGGACGCGCCCATGCCGGCATCCTCGATCATGTGCAGGTCGACTATTACGGCAGCCCGGTGCCCATCAACCAGGTGGCCAATATCACCCTGGTCGATGCCCGCACCATCGGCGTCGCGCCCTGGGAGAAGAAGATGGCCGGCCCGATCGAGAAGGCCATCCGCGACTCCGGCCTCGGGCTCAACCCCATGTCCATGGGTGAGCTCATCCGCATCCCCATGCCGCCGCTCTCCGAGGAACGCCGGCGCGAGCTCACCAAGGTGGTCAAGGGCGAGGGCGAACATGCCCGCGTCGCGGTGCGCAATCTGCGCCGCGAGGCCAACGAGCAGCTCAAGAAGCTGCTCAAGGACAAGACCATTTCCGAGGACGAGGAGCGTCGCGCCCAGGACGATGTCCAGAAGCTCACCGACCGGTTCGTGGCCGAGATCGACAAGCTGCTCGTGGCCAAGGAGCAGGAGATCATGACGATCTGATCGTCCGCCGCCCCACCATGGCCGACTTCACCAGCTCCACCACAGCCGTTCCCGAGGTCGGCACGGTGCCCCGGCATGTGGCCATCATCATGGACGGCAACGGGCGCTGGGCCACCTCGCGGATGCTGCCGCGCTTCGCGGGCCATGTGCGCGGGGTGGAGGCGGTGCGGCGGGTGGTCGAGGCCTGCTACCAGCGCGGGGTGGGACATCTCACCCTGTTCGCGTTCAGCTCCGAGAACTGGCGCCGCCCCCCTGACGAAGTGGCGCTGCTCATGCGCCTGTTCATCCGCACGCTGCAGCGCGAGATCACCGAACTCGCGTCGCGCGGCATCCGGCTGCGCGTGGTCGGTGACATCCAGGCCTTCGAGCCGCGCTTGCGCGACCTGATCCTCGAATCCACCGCCCGGGCGCCGGCCAACGAGCGCATGGTGCTCACGGTCGCGGCCAATTACGGCGGCCGCTGGGACATCCTCCAGGCGGTTCGGCGCATGCTGGCCGAGCACGCCGAGCTCGCGGCCGATCCTTCCGCGATCACCGAGCCGGCCTTCGAGCCCTACCTGGCCATGGCGGGCCTGCCCGAACCCGACCTGTTCATCCGCACCGGGGGCGAGCAGCGGATCAGCAACTTCCTGCTGTGGCAGCTCGCCTACACGGAGCTCTACTTCACCGAGACCTACTGGCCCGACTTCGATGGCGCGGCCATCGACGCGGCCTTCGCGTCCTACCGCCAGCGCGAGCGGCGATTCGGCCGCACCAGCGCGCAGGTCGGAGCGGGCCGATGAGCCGCGGGCGGCGCGACGCCAGCCTGCGGCCGGAGCGCTGAGCGCCATGCTCGGCCAGCGCGTCATCACAGCCGTGGCGCTGCTGGCGGTGCTGCTGCCGGCCATCTTCCTCGCGCCCACCTGGGTATGGGGCGCGGTGTCGCTGGCCTTCCTGTCGCTCGCCGCGGCGGAATGGGTGAGCCTGCTGCCTGCAGCCCCGCGCGCGCGCGCTCCCGGGATGGCCGCGGGGGCCGCCGGCAGCGTCGCGGCCCCCGCCGCCCCAACGGCCCCTGCCGTCTCGCCGCTCCCCGTCACCGGATCCACGGCCTGGCTGCCGCACCGGGGCTGGCCCCTGGCGGCATGGCTTGCGCTGGCCGGCGCGCTGGTGCTGGTCTGGCGACAGGCCCATCCCTGGCCCGCGGGCGTGCTCGCCACGCTCATGGCGGCGCTCACCGGCTTCTGGCTGTGGGCAGGCCCGGTCCACCTTCGCCGCCACGATGCCCATGGCGCGGGCCAGGTGCTGATCGGACTGCTGCTGTTCGGCTGCTGGCTGGCGCTCTTCGAGCTGCGCCAGATCGGCGCGGTGGCGCTGCTCTCGGGCATGGCCGTGGTGTGGGTTGCCGACATCGCCGCCTACTTCAGCGGCCGCGCCTTCGGGCGGCGCAAGCTCGCGCCCGCGATCAGCCCGGGCAAGACCTGGGAAGGGGTGTACGGCGCCCTGGTCGCGGTGGTCGTCCTCGCTCTGGCGCTGGCCTGGCTGGGCAGTCCGGCATGGCTGCGCCAGTCGCAGCCGCTGCCCGCGGTGCTCGTGCAGGGGATCGGGGCCCTGGGGGCGGCGCTGGTCCTCGCCGGCATCGTCGCCCTGTCCATCGTCGGCGATCTGCACGAGTCGCTGCTCAAGCGACAGTCCGGGGTCAAGGACAGCAGTCGCCTGCTGCCCGGTCATGGCGGCGTGCTCGATCGCATCGATGCCCTGATTCCCACCATGCCGGTGGTGCTGCTCATCTACGAACTGCTGCGCTGACACTGTGGAGGCCGCAATGCCCGTCCAGGCGATCACCATTCTCGGGGCCACCGGCTCCATCGGCGCCAGCACGCTCGATGTCATCGCCCGCCATCCCGACCGCTACCGGGTGCACGCGCTCACCGCCCACACCCGGGTGGATGAGCTTGCCGCCCTGTGCCGCCAGCATCGGCCTGCCTGGGCGGTGGTGGGCACCGCAGCCGACGCGCGGCGGCTGGGCGCGCTGCTGGCCGGGGAGGGCATCGAGATCGGTCACGGGCCGCAGGCCCTCGCCGCCGTGGCCAGCGCGTCGGCGGTCGATGCCGTGATGGCCGCGATCGTCGGCGCCGCCGGCCTCGCGCCCACGCTGGCGGCGGCCCGCGCCGGCAAGCGCATCCTGCTCGCCAACAAGGAATCGCTGGTGATGGCGGGTGAGCTCTTCATGAGCGTGTGCCGCGCCAGCGGCGCCCGGGTGCTGCCCATCGACAGCGAGCACAACGCGGTCTTCCAGTGCATGCCAGCCGGGGTCCAGGCCGGTCAGGCCGCGCCGGCAGGCAGTGGCGTGCGGCGCATCCTGCTCACCGCCTCGGGTGGTCCGTTCCGGCGTCGCAGCCTCGCCGAGATGCACGCGGTCACCCCGGAAGACGCCGTGGCCCACCCCAACTGGAGCATGGGGCGAAAGATCTCGGTCGATTCGGCGACCATGATGAACAAGGGGCTGGAGGTGATCGAGGCCCACTGCCTGTTCGGTCTGCCTTCCAGCCGCCTCGATGTGGTGGTGCATCCGCAGAGCGTCATCCACTCCCTGGTCGAATACCACGACGGCTCCATGCTCGCCCAGCTCGGCAACCCCGACATGCGCACGCCGATCGCCCACGCGCTCGCCTACCCGGAACGGGTCGACAGCGGCGTGGCCTCCCTCGACCTCGCCCAGCTGGCCCGGCTGGATTTCGAGGCGCCCGACACCCAGCGCTTCCCCTGCCTGCGTCTGGCGCGCGAGGCGCTCGAGGCCGGCACCGGCGCGTCCTGCGTGCTCAACGCCGCCAACGAGATCGCGGTTGCCGCCTTCCTGGAGCGACGCATCGGTTTCACTCGGATCGCCGATGTGGTCGAATCCACGCTGCAGTCCCTGGGCGGCGCTGCGTCGCCGGCCTCCATCGAGGCGGCGGTCGAGATCGATGCCCAGGCCCGGCGCCGGGCCGCCGCTGAGGTTCTGGCCCGCGCGGCCTGAGCGACCGTCTGCAGCCCCACCCCGTTCACCGTTGGCAGGAATGACCATGATCCAGACACTGTTGGCCTTTCTGGTCGCGCTCACCCTGCTGGTGTTCGTCCACGAGCTCGGCCATTACCTCGCAGCCCGCTGGTGTGGGGTCAAGGTGCTGCGCTTCTCGGTCGGCTTCGGCCCCGCGCTCTTCTCCTGGCGGGTCGGGCCCGATCGGACCGAATGGACGCTCTCGGCCATTCCGCTGGGCGGCTATGTCAAGATGCTCGACGAGCGCGAGCAGGGCGCGTCGGCGATACCGTCAGCCGATCTGCCGCGCGCCTTCTCCCGTCAGTCGCTGGGTCGGCGCGCCTTCATCGTGGTCAGCGGTCCGCTGGCGAACTTCATCCTCGCCATCGGCCTCTACGGCGTGATCAACCTCATCGGCGTCGACGAGCCGGCCGCGGTGGTCGCACCGCCCCCCGCGGCCTCCGCTGCGGCCCAGGCCGGTTTCACCGGCGGCGATCGCCTGGTCACGATCGACGGCCGCGATGTGCGCTCGTGGAACGAGGTTCGTCTGCAGTTCATCGACGGCCTGATCGAGCGCCGGCCGGTGGCGGTCGGCGTGGCGCGGGGCGCCGAGCAGCTCACCCTCAGCCTGGCCACTGACAGCCTGCCGCCGGGGGAGCTCGAGCGCGACTTCCTTCGCACCCTGGGCCTCGAGCTCGGCGGTGGACGGGTCCGCATCGCCAGCGTCACCAGCGGGTCGGCCGCGCAGCGCGCGGGCATTCGCGCCGGCGATGAGGTCATCGCCGCGGGCGGCGCGCCGGTCACCCGGCCGTCGCAGCTGATCGATCTCATCCGGGCCAACCCCGGCCGGCCGGTCGGTCTCGACATCGAGCGCGACGGCGTGGGCTTGCGCATCGAGGTCATGCCCGACGCGGCGGCTTCGGAGCGGCCCGGCGAGCAGGGCCAGACCATCGGGCGGATCGGGGCCGGCATCGGCGCGCGGGTCGCGATGGTCGATGTCCGCTACGGCCCGCTGGAATCCCTCCAGCGCGCGGTGGTCCGCACCTGGGACATGTCGGTGTTCTCGCTGCGCATGCTCGGCAAGATGGTCATGGGCGAGCTCAGCTGGCGCAACCTCAGCGGCCCGGTGGCCATCGCCGACTATGCCGGTCAGAGCTCCCGGGTGGGCTGGTACGCCTACCTCGGTTTCCTGGCGCTCATCTCCATCAGCCTGGGCGTGCTCAACCTGCTGCCGGTCCCGGTGCTCGACGGGGGGCATTTGGTATATTACGGACTTGAGGCCATCCGGGGTCGCCCGCTGTCGGAGCGCTCCCTTGAACTCACCCAGAAAGCAGGCCTGGCCGTCATCGGTCTCATGATGGCGGTGGCCCTGTTCAACGACCTCAGCCGCCTGATCGGATCCTGATGCGATTTCCGCGCTACTGGCGCGGCGCTGCCGCGAGGCGCCTGTTCCAGGCGTGCGCGGCGGTCGCCGTGTGGCTTCTGGCCCAGTCGGCCTTCGCATTCCAGCCCTTCGTCGTTCGCGACATCCGCATCGAAGGCGCGCAGCGAACCGAGGCGGGCACGGTCTTCGGGTATCTGCCCGTCAAGGTTGGCGACACCCTCACCCCCGACAAGGCCGTCTCGGCCACCCGCGCGCTCTACGCCACCGGATTCTTCAAGGATGTCCGGCTGGAGGTCGATCGCGATGTGCTGGTGGTGGTGCTCGAGGAGCGCCCGGCGGTGGCCACCATCGACATCACCGGCACCAAGGAATTCGACAAGGACACCATCCGCCGCGCGCTGCGCGACATCGGCCTGGCCGAGAGCCGGGTGTTCGATCGCAGCCTCCTCGAGCGTGGCGAGCAGGAGCTCAAGCGCCAGTACCTGTCACGCGGCAAGTACGCCGTGCAGGTCACCAGCACGGTCACGCCCCTCGAGCGCAACCGGGTCGGCATCACCCTGGCCGTCGAGGAGGGCGACACCGCCGGCATCCGCAACATCGCCATCGTCGGCAACAAGGCGTTTCCCGAGTCGGTGCTGCTGGACCAGTTCAAGCTCACCATCCCCAACTGGCTGACCTGGTACACCAAGACCGATCGCTATGCCCGTGAGAAGCTCGCGGGCGATCTCGAGACGTTGCGATCCTTCTATCTCGATCGCGGCTATCTGGAGTTCTCGCTCGATTCCACCCAGGTCTCGATCACGCCCGACAAGGAAGCCGTGCACATCGTGCTCGGCATCACCGAAGGCGGGCTGTTCAAGGTCAGCGGCATCAACCTGGGCGGGCAGCTGCTCGGCCGCAAGGACGAGCTCGCCCGTCTGGTGCAGCTCAAGCCCGGCGATGTGTTCTCAGGTCGCAAGCTGGCCGAATCCAGCCGGCTGATCAGCGAGCGCCTGGGGGCCCTCGGCTATGCCTTCGCGAATGTGAACGCGGTGCCGCAGATCGATCGCGACAAGCGCGAGGTGGCCTTCGATGTCCTGATCGATCCGGGGCGTCGCGTCTATGTCCGGCGCATCAACATCTCCGGCAATGCCCGCACCCGCGATGAAGTCATCCGTCGGGAAATGCGCCAGTTCGAAGATGCGTGGTACGACGCCGAGAAGATCCGGCTTTCACGCGAACGGATCGGGCGGCTGGGCTATTTCGTCGATGTGCGCATCGACAACTCGCCGGTGCCCGACGCGCCCGATCAGATCGACCTGAATCTGGTGGTTCGCGAGCAGCCCACCGGCGCGATCAACTTCGGCGTGGGCATCTCCACCGCCGAGAAGCTGATCCTGTCGGCATCGATCAACCAGCAGAACTTCCTCGGTTCCGGGCAGTCGCTCGGCTTCGATGTCAACACCAGCCGCATCAACCGGACGGTGAATCTCTCCTTCACCGATCCCTACTACACGCAGGACGGCATCAGCCGCAGCTTCGATCTCTACACCCGCACCTTCAATGCCTCGGCGCTCAACCTCGGCGATTACCGCTGGCGCAGCAGCGGCGCGGGCATCCGTTTCGGCGTGCCCTACACCGAGGTAGACCGCGTGTCCTTCGGCGTGGTCGCCGAGAACAACACGCTGACTCTCGGCTCCAATCCGCCGCAGCGGTTCAAGGACTATGTGGCTTCGTTCGGCGAAAGCAGCAACGCGCTGCTGGCCAATCTCGGCTGGCGCCGCGACTCCCGCGACAGCGCCTTTGCGCCCACCCGGGGGCACCTGAACACCGCCAACCTCGAGATCACGCTGCCGGCGGCAGACCTGCGCTACTACCGCACCACCTTCGTCCACCAGACCTTCCTGC
Source organism: Betaproteobacteria bacterium (assembly GCA_018970865.1). Lineage (GTDB taxonomy): Bacteria > Pseudomonadota > Gammaproteobacteria > Burkholderiales > Burkholderiaceae_E > Quisquiliibacterium. The sequence goes on along the minus strand of JAGWVN010000027.1, from coordinate 10,408 downwards.
CGATCACCAAGGACTACACGCTGGCGCTCAATGCCGATGTCGGCGTCGGGCGTCCGCTCGGCGGCAACATCTATCCGCTCTTCAAGAACTTCTATGCCGGCGGCATCGGCAGCGTGCGTGGCTTCTCGCAGTCGTCGCTCGGTCCGCGAGACCCGGTCGACAATGTGCCACTGGGCGGTCAGACCCGGCTGGTGGGCAACGCCGAGTTCATCTTTCCCCTGCCGGGCACCGGCAACGACCGCAGCTTCCGTTCGTTCGTGTTCCTGGATGTGGGCAATGTCTTTTCTGCCGGTGCGATAGATCTCAGCACCATGCGGGCATCCACCGGCATCGGCCTGAACTGGGCAAGCCCCATCGGGCCCATGAAGATCGGCTTCGGTTTCCCCCTGCGTCGTCAGGAGGGCGATCGCCTGCAGCGGATGCAGTTCCAGATCGGCTCGGGCTTCTGAGGAGTGAACTGTGCGACAATCCGCCGCCATGCGATTCCCCTTCCCGAGTCCCTTTCCCAGAGCCGCCTGGCGAGCCATCCTTCTGGCCCTTGGCCTGGTGCTCGCCCTCCCACCGGTGTCCGCCCAGGAGCTTCGTCTGGGTTTCGTGAACACCCAGCGCATCCTCCGGGATGCCGAGCCGGCCAAGGCGGCGCAGCGCAAGATCGAAGCCGAGTTCGGCAAGCGTGACAAGGAGCTTCAGGACATGGCGGCGCGCCTGAAGTCTCTGAGCGAGCGGCTCGAGCGCGATGCAGCCGTCACCAGCGAGTCCGAGCGAACCCGGCGGCAGCGTGAATTCGCTGAACTCGAGAAGGATTTCCAGCGCAAGCAGCGTGAGTTCCGCGAGGACCTCAACCAGCGCCAGAACGAGGAAGTGCAGCAACTCATCGATCGCGCCAACCGCATCATTCGTCAGATTGCCGAGCAGGAGAAGTTCGATCTGATCGTTCAGGATGCGGTGTACTGGAATCCCCGCATCGATGTCACCGACAAGGTCCTGCGGGCGCTGGCCACCGCGAAGTGAGGCCCGGGCATGGGGCCTGAGGCATCGCCGGGTTTCACCGCCGCTGAACTGCAGGCTCATCTCGGGGGTGAACTGATCGGCATCGCCCCCGATCGCCGTCTGCGCCGGCTGGCCTCCCTGGAGAGCGCCGGCCCGGATGATCTCAGTTTCCTCGCCTCCACCCGCCTGCGGGCTCGGGCAGCGCAATGCCGCGCAGGGCTGTTCATCGTCTCGGCGGCGCTGGCCAGGGCGCTTCCGGCCGCAGCCGGCCGGCTCCTGGTGTCCGATCCCTACGCGGCTTACGCGGCGGCGTCGCGCTGGCTGCAGGCTCGTCAGCAGGCGCTGCCCCCGGCCGGGTTTCGTCACCCCGCCTCGCTGATCGACTCCGATGCGCGCGTGCATCCCCAGGCCAGCATCGGTCCGGGCGCGGTCATCGAGGCCGGCGCCGAGGTGGGAGAGGGCGCAGTCATCGGCGCGCAGGTCTTCATCGGCGCAGGGGCGCGCATCGGCGAGCGAACAGTGCTGCATCACCGCGTCACCGTGTATCACGGCTGCGAGATCGGTGCCGACTGCCTGATCCATGCCGGCACCGTCATCGGCGCCGACGGCTTCGGATTCGCGCCGGGTCCGCACGGCTGGGCCAAGATCGCCCAGCTCGGCCGGGTGATCATCGGCAATGTGGTCGAGATCGGCGCCAATTGCGCGATCGATCGCGGCGCGCTCGACGACACCCTGATCGGCGACGGTTGCAAGCTCGACAACCTCATCCAGGTGGGCCACAACGTGCGCATCGGCGAACACACCGCCATCGCGGGCTGCGTCGGCATCGCCGGCAGCGCGGTGATCGGGCGGCGATGCATGATCGGCGGTGGCGCGGGCATCCTCGGCCATCTCAGCGTCTGCGACGGCGCGGTCGTCTCGGCCATGAGCCTGGTGACCCGCTCGATCACCGAGCCCGGCCTGCACACCGGCGTGTTTCCGCTCATGCCCAATGCGCAATGGGAGCGCGCTGCCGCCTCGCTCAAGCAGTTGCCCGCCCTGCGTCAGCGGCTGCGTGAACTGTCGGCGGGCGCCCGCATGCCCGACCCCGGGCCCGACGGGCCTTCACCACAAGGCCCTCCGGCCAACGATTCCAGGGATTGACCATGACTCAGCTCGACATCCGGGCCATCCTCGAGTACCTGCCGCACCGCTATCCCTTCCTGCTGGTCGACCGGGTGCTCGAGCTCGAAAAGGGCAAGCGCATCGTCGCGATCAAGAATGTCACGATCAACGAGCCCTTCTTCGTCGGCCATTTCCCGCACATGCCCGTCATGCCGGGTGTGCTGCAGATCGAGGCGCTGGCGCAGGCTGCCGGCATCCTGTCCTTCCAGACCATGGGCCGGGTTTCCGACGACCAGTCGGTCTACTACTTCGTGGGCATCGACAGCGCCCGCTTCAAGCGGCCGGTGGTCCCGGGCGATCAGCTGCGGCTCGAAGTCGAGATCGTCCGGGTGGCGCGCTCGATCTGGAAATACGCCGGCAAGGCGACGGTCGATGGACAGGTGGCCGCGCAGGCCGAGCTGATGTGCACCCTGCGGGAGATCAACCCGCAGCCGGAGAGCCCGGAATGAGCCGCATCCACCCCAGCGCGCTGGTGGCCGCCGGGGCCGAGCTCGATGCCGATGTCACCGTGGGCCCGTTCTCGGTGATCGGCCCCGAGGTGCGCATCGGGGCAGGCAGCGTCATCGGAGCGCATGTGGTGATCGATGGCCACACCACCCTGGGCCGCAACAACCGCGTGTTTCCCTTCGCGTCGCTGGGCGCCGATCCGCAGGACAAGAAGTACCGCGGCGAGCCCACGCGGCTGGAGATCGGCAGCGGCAACACCTTCCGCGAGTCGGTCACCGTCAACCGCGGCACCGTGCAGGATGGCGGGGTCACCCGCATCGGGGACGACAACTGGATCATGGCGTATGTGCACATCGCGCATGACTGCGTGGTGGGCAGCCACACCATCTTTGCCAACAGCACCAATCTCGGTGGTCATGTGCACATCGGCGACTGGGTGATCCTCGGCGGCGCGTCGGGGGTGCACCAGTTCTGCAAGATCGGCGCGCATGCCATGACCGCCGTCGGATCGGTGGTGCTGCATGATGTGCCCCCCTTCGTGATGGTCTCGGGCAATACCGCCTCGGCACACGGCATCAACGCCGAGGGCCTTCGGCGTCGCGGCTTCTCGCCGGAGCGCATCAACGCCATCCGGCGCGCCTACAAGCTGCTCTACAAGGAAGGCCTCACCCTGGCCGAGGCCCGCGCCGCCCTGTCCGGCGAGGCAGCCGCGCGCATCGATCCCGACGGCACGGCCGGCGGCGATCTCGCCCTGCTCGCCGGCTTCCTCGACCAGGTCACCCGCGGCATCGTTCGCTGACCGGCATGGCTGCGGGCGCGCCGCAACTGGCCGTGGTGGCTGCAGAGGCCTCCGGCGATCTGCTCGCCAGCAGCGTGCTGCGCGGCCTTCGCGCGGGCGCGCCAACGGCGGGTCTGCGGGCTGCCGGCATCGGAGGGCCCGCGATGGAGGCGGAGGGCTTCGAGTCCTGGTGGTCGATCGAGGCGCTCTCGGTGCGCGGGTATGTCGAGGTGCTGCGCGAGTATCCGCGGCTGCTGCGGCTGCGACGCGATCTGCGCGAGCGGGTGCTGGCCTGGCGCCCCGACCTGTTCCTGGGGGTGGACGCGCCCGACTTCAACCTCGAGCTCGAGCGCAGGCTGCGCGCAGCCGGGATTCCCACCGCGCACTTCATCGGCCCGTCGGTGTGGGCCTGGCGCCGTGAGCGCCTGGGGCGCATCCGCGACGCGGTGGACCACATGCTGCTGGTCTTCCCCTTCGAGCCGCCGCTCTACGCGGCAGCGGGCATCCCGGCGAGCTATGTCGGACACCCGCTGGCCGACGCCATTCCCGGGCCTCACACCCGGGCATCGGCGCGGCGAGACCTGGGCCTGCCGGATTCCGCCACCGTGGTTGCCCTGCTGCCCGGCAGTCGCGCCGCCGAACTGCGCAGCATGGCCGCGGTCTTTCTCGACACCGCCGACTGGCTTGCGCGCCAGCGACCCGGATTGCGCTTCGTCCTGCCTGCCGCGGGCGAGCATCGATACCGCAGCCTGCGCGCGATGCTCGCCGCGCGGCCCGATGCGCCCGCTTCGGTGCTGCTGACCGAGGGCCGCTCGCATGAGGCCCTGGCCGCGTGCGACACCGCGCTGGTGGCCAGCGGCACCGCCACGCTCGAGACCGCGCTCTTTCGCCGGCCGATGGTGATCGCCTATCGCATGCCCGCCCTCAGCTACCTCATCATGCGGCGCATGGGCTATCTGCCGTGGATCGGCCTGCCGAACATCCTGTGCCAGGACTGGGTGGTGCCCGAGTTCATCCAGTCGGCGGCGAGCGCGCCCGCGATGGGCGCCGCGCTGCTCGCGCAGCTCGACGACCCGGCGGGCCGCGAGCGCATCACCAGCCGCTTCGAGGCCCTGCACCACAGCCTGCGCCAGGACTGCGCCACGCGCTGCGCGGAGGTGCTGGGCGATCTGATGACGAGGCGATGAGATGCGGCGCGCCATGCCCTCGCCAGCTGCGCAGCCTGCGCTCTTCCTGTCGGATGCATCCCGGGTCTGCGGTGTCGACGAGGCGGGGCGGGGCCCGCTGGCCGGCCCGGTGTTCGCGGCGGCGGTTGTCCTCCATCCGGCGCGGCCCATCGACGGGCTGCGCGATTCCAAGCAGCTGTCGGCCGCGCGGCGTGAGGCGCTCGCAGCGCAGATCCGCGATCAGGCGCTCGGCTGGGCGGTGGCCAGCGCCTCGGTGGCCGAGATCGACGCCCTGAACATCCTGGCCGCCACCCTGCTGGCCATGCAGCGCGCGGTCCAGGCGCTTCCGGTGCCGCCGACGCTGGCGCTGATCGATGGCAACCGGGCGCCGCGCCTGGCCTGCGAGCTGCGCCTGGTGGTGGGTGGCGACGCCACCGAGCCGGCGATCTCCGCCGCCTCCATCCTCGCCAAGACCGAGCGTGATCGCCTCATGATCGCCCTTCATGAGCGCCACCCCGAGTACGGCTTCGACCGGCACAAGGGCTACGGTTCAGCGGCGCATCTGCGCGCGCTGTCCGCCTTCGGGCCCTGCGAGCATCATCGGCGCAGCTTCGCGCCGGTGCGCGCCGCGCTGACTGGCGCCGGCTCCGGATCGTCCCGGCCATGACGCGCCGCCTGAGCTCCCGTGACAATCCGCTGCTGCGGCAACTGGTGCGGATCGTCGAGTCCTCGCGGGAGCGTCGCCAGCTCGGCGTGAGCTTCATCGAGGGCGTGCATCTGTGCGCGACCTATCTCGCGCGGGTGGGGCGTCCTCGCCTCACGCTGGTCACGCCCGAGGCGCAGGCGCAACCCGAGGTGGCGGCGCTGCTCGCGGCGCTGGCTCAGGGCTCGGAGAGCCCGTCAGGGCGAGCGCCGCGCCAGGCTGGCGCGCCCATCGAGGGTCTGCCGGCGGGCACGGCGCCGGTGGAGATCGCCGCGCCGCTGTTCTCGCTGCTGAGTCAGGTCGAGAACGGCATCGGCGTGGCCTTTCTGATCGATACGCCCCGAGCCGAGCTGCCCGAGCGACTCGACGAGGATGGTGTCTATCTCGACGGCCTCCAGGATCCCGGCAATGTCGGCACCATCCTGCGCAGTTGCGCGGCCGCCGGCGTCGCCCGGGTGCTCACCGCGCCGGGGACGGTCTGGTGCTGGTCGCCCAAGGTGCTTCGCGCCGGCATGGGCGCGCACTTCGGGCTCACCCTCCACGAGTCGGTGTCCTGGCCCGAGGTGCTCGCCCGGCTGAGCCTGCCGGTGAGGGCGACCTCGCCAAGGGCGCCATCGACGATCTGGCAGGCCGATCTCCGGCCGCCGGCGTTGTGGGTGTTCGGCCGGGAAGGGCAGGGCCTCGATCCGGATCGGATCGCCCCCGGGCTGAGCTGGATCGGCATCCCCCAGGCGTCGGCGGTCGAGTCGCTGAATGTGGCCGCCGCCGTGGCGGTGTGCCTCTTCGAGCAGCAGCGACAGCGCCAGGTTCCCTCGCAGGTCGGGGACTCGGCCCAGGCCCAGGCCCGGGCGCCGGGGCCCCCGCATTCCGCCTGAGGGGCGGCTCAGCGCAGTTCGAGTTCCTGCAGCACCGTGGCGGCGATCTCCTCGATCGACTTGGTGGTGCTCGAGAGCCAGCGGATGCCCTCCCGACGCATCATCGCCTCGGCCGCGCCCACCTCGGCGCGACAGTTCTCGATCGAGGCGTAGCGGCTGTTCGGGCGGCGCTCGAATCGCACCTCGGCCAGGCGGTCCGGGGCGATCGACAGGCCGAACAGCTTGCTGCGGTGGCGGTAGAGCACTTCCGGCAACCGGCCGCGGTCGAAGTCTTCGGGGATCAGCGGGTAGTTCGCCGCCTTGATGCCGTGCTGCATGGCGAGGTACAGGCTGGTGGGTGTCTTGCCGCAGCGCGACACCCCCACCAGGATCACATCGGCCTTCTCGAGGCCGGTGTTCGACTGGCCGTCATCGTGCGCGAGCGAGAAGTTGATCGCTTCGATGCGCCGCTGGTACTGCCCGGAGTCGGTGGCGGTGTGCGAGCGGCCGATCCGGTGCGTGGAGCGCACGCCGAACTCGTTTTCGAGCGGTTCGACGAAGTTGGCGAACAGATCGATGCACATCGCCGGCATGTCTCGCAGCTCGCGGCTGATCTCGGGATTGACCAGGGTGCTGAACACGATCGGTCGGACGCCGTCGATCTCGCCCTGCTGACGGATGCGGTTGACCGCCTCACGGGCCTTTTCGGGAGAGTCGGTGAACGGCAAGCGGATCTCCCGCAGGCGGATGCCCTCGAACTGGCTGAGCAGCGAATGCCCGAAGGTCTCGGCGGTGATGCCGGTGCCGTCGGAGACATAGAAGACCGATCGGTCCGCGGGAGGCTGGTCTGGCATGGTATTGGCCGGCGGGCGAGCCGGATCAGGAGGGGATCGGCCATTTTCGTGCCCCCGACGCTGCGCCGCAGTAACATTCCAGGGCTGACGTTCCGAGTGTTGCAGTCGCGCCCCAGTTCCGCCGATCGGCTGTCTCTGCCGATCCGCTGCCGGGGGGCGTCTACAACGCTTGGCCGGCTGGCGCGGCCCCGGGGCCGTGCCACCGCGCCCATGGCTCCCGTTTCCCAACATGCCAGGACTTTTCCATGAACCGTTTCGATGGGCGATTCGTCGTCGCTCTCGAGGACTTGCGCATGACCGATGTCGAATCGGTCGGCGGCAAGAATGCCTCGCTGGGTGAACTGATCAGCCAGTTGTCCGCCTCGGGCGTGCGCGTGCCGGGCGGCTTTGCCACCACCGCCGAAGCCTTCCGCGATTTCCTCGCCCACAACCGCCTCACCGAGCGCATCGCCGCCCGGCTCGAGGGCCTGAACACCGAGGACGTCAAGGCGCTGGCCGCCTGCGGCGCCGAGATCCGCGGCTGGGTGATTGACAGCCCGCTGCCACCGCAGCTCGAGGCCGGCATTCGCGAGCACTATGCCCGGCTCGAGGCCGAGTCCGGTGGTCCGGTGTCGGTGGCGGTGCGTTCGTCCGCCACCGCTGAAGACCTCCCCGATGCCTCCTTCGCCGGTCAGCAGGAGACCTACCTGAATGTCACCGGAATCGAGTCGGTGCTCGAACGGGTGCGTCATGTCTTCGCCTCGCTCTACAACGATCGGGCCATCTCCTACCGGGTGCACAAGGGCTTCAGCCATGGCGAGGTGGCGCTGTCGGCCGGTGTTCAGCGCATGGTGCGCAGCGACCTCGGCGCCTCCGGGGTGATGTTCACGATGGACACCGAGTCCGGGTTTCGCGACGCGGTGCTGATCACCAGCTCCTACGGGCTGGGCGAGACGGTGGTGCAGGGCGCGGTCAACCCCGACGAGTTCTATGTCCACAAGCCGATCCTCGCCGCGGGCAAGTACCCGATCGTGCGCCGGCAGCTCGGCAGCAAGCTGCTGCGCATGGAGTTCGCCGATCCGGCGGCGCCGGTCGATGGCCCCGAGTCATCGGTGGGCCGCACGGTGCGCACGGTGGAGACCAGCGAGCAGATGCGCTATCGCTACTCGCTCGAAGACGGCGAGGTGATCGAGCTCGCCCGTTACGCCGTCGAGATCGAGCGCCACTACGGGCGTCCGATGGACATCGAGTGGGGCAGGGACGGGGTTGATGGCCGCATCTACATCCTCCAGGCCCGCCCCGAGACCGTGAAGTCCCAGAGCTCGGCCCTGCGCCAGGTGCGATTCCGGCTGAAGGGCTCTTCCGAGGTGCTCGCCTCCGGTCGGGCGATCGGCCAGAAGGTGGGCGCCGGTCCGGTCCGCGTGATCAACGACGCCGCCGAGATGGAGCGGGTGCAGCCCGGTGATGTCCTCGTCACCGACATGACCGATCCCAACTGGGAGCCGGTGATGAAGCGCGCCTCGGCGATCGTCACCAACCGGGGCGGACGCACCTGCCATGCGGCGATCATCGCCCGCGAGCTGGGCATTCCGGCCGTGGTGGGTTGCGGCGATGCCACCGGTCACCTGCGCGATGGTGCGCTGGTGACCGTGTCGTGCGCGCAGGGCGACACCGGCTTCATCTACGAGGGTCTGCTCGAGACCGAGGTCACCGAGGTCGAGACCGGCGACATGCCGGAGCTGCCCGTGAAGATCATGATGAATGTCGGCAATCCGCAGCTCGCCTTCGAATTCTGCCAGCTGCCCAACGCCGGTGTCGGGCTCGCCCGCCTGGAGTTCATCATCAACAACCACATCGGCATCCATCCCAAGGCCATCCTCGACTATCCGAATGTCGATCCCGAGCTGCGCAAGGCGGTCGAGGGAGTGGCCCGCGGTCACAGCACCCCGCGCGCGTTCTTCGTCGACCGGCTCACCGAAGGGGTGGCCACCATCGCCGCGGCCTTCTACCCCAGGCCGGTGATCGTGCGACTGTCCGACTTCAAGTCGAACGAATACCGCAAGCTGATCGGCGGCACGCGCTACGAGCCCGAGGAAGAAAACCCCATGCTGGGCTTTCGCGGCGCGTCGCGTTATGTATCGCCGGATTTCCGCGAGTGCTTCGAGATGGAGTGCCGCGCGCTCAAGCGGGTGCGCGACGAGATGGGTCTCACCAACGTCGAGCTGATGGTCCCCTTCGTGCGCACGGTGCGCGAGGCGGCCGGCGTGATCGACCTGCTCGCCCGCAACGGGCTGCGCCGTGGCGAGAACGGCCTGCGGGTGATCATGATGTGCGAGCTGCCCTCCAACGCCATCCTGGCCGACGAGTTCCTCGCGCACTTCGACGGGTTTTCCATCGGATCGAACGACCTCACCCAGCTCACGCTGGGCCTCGACCGCGACTCCGGCCTGGTGGCGGAAGGTTTCGACGAGCGCGATCCCGCCGTTCGTGCCCTGCTCGAGCGGGCGATCGCCGCCTGCAACAAGGCCGGCAAGTACGTGGGCATCTGCGGGCAGGGCCCCTCGGATCACCCGGACTTTGCCGAGTGGCTGATGCAGCAGGGCATCGCCTCGATATCGCTCAATCCCGACACGGTGATCTCCACCTGGAAGCAGCTAGCCGCGTCGCTGCCGCCGGTCGGTCTGGCCGACTGAGCCTGCGCCGGGGCGGCCGTCCGGCCCCCCGGCTTGCGCGCGGCGAGGCTGCCGCGCGCGGAGCGTGCAGACTTACTGCACCACGCGCATCTGCTCGCGCTTGCCCGCCTTGTAGGTGTACAGCGTCAGGGCGCCGTTCTTGATGTCGCCCTTGGGGTCGAAGCTGATCTTGCCGGTCACGCCGTCATGGCTGATCTTGGCGAGTTCCGGCAGGTACTTCTTGGGGTCGGTCGAGTTGGCCTTCTGCATGGCAGCCACCATCACCATCGTGGCGTCGTACACATAGGGCGCGTAGATCTGCACATCGGCGTTGAACTTGGTCTTGAACTTCGCCTTGAAGTCGTCCATGGCCTTGGCCTTGTCAGCCGTCACCCCGCCAGCTTCGGCGCAGACGACCTGACCGTCGGCCATGGCATCGCCCGCCAGCTTGGCGAGTTCGCCGGTGCAGATGCCATCGCCACCCATGAACTTGGCGTTCAGACCGAGCTGCTTCATCTGGCGCAGCATCGGGCCGGCCACGGCGTCCATGCCGCCGAAGAAGACCAGATCGGGCTTGGCGCCCTTGAGCTTGGTCAGCACGGCATTGAAGTCGGTGGCCTTGTCGTTGGTGTACTCGCGCCCGACGATCTTGCCGCCCGCGGCCTTCACCGCTTTCTCGAACTCGTCGGCCACGCCCTGACCGTAGGCGGTGCGGTCGTCGATGATCGCGATCGCCTTGCCCTTGAGCTGCGTCACGGCGTACTTGCCCAGCGTGCCGCCCAGGTGCACGTCGTCGGCCAC
>JAGWVN010000144.1 GCA_018970865.1 Betaproteobacteria bacterium | reverse complement strand
CGGTCGCGCTGGTCGAGATCGATCAGCCCGTGCCCGGCGCGGGCGGCCCCAGCCTGCTGCAGCAGGCGCACTGGCTGCGCGAACGCTTCGGCGCCCACGCCTGGCTGGCCGCCGAACTGCTGCTGCGCGGCCATGACGGCGCCCTGCTCGAGCGCCTGCGCCAGGCCGGCGAGCGCGCCGGCCTGCGGCTGGTGGCCGCCGGCGATGTCCACTTCCATGTGCGCTCGCGCAAGCGGCTGCAGGACACCCTCACCGCCATCCGCCTGGGTCTGCCGCTGGCGGGGCTGGGCACCGCCCTGGCGCCCAATGCCGAGCAGCACCTGCGCAGCCGGCTGCGGCTGGCGCAGATCTACCCGGCGGCCCTGCTCGAGGAAACCCTCGAGGTGGCGGCAGGCTGCGGCTTCTCGCTCGACGAGCTGCGCTACGAATATCCGCGCGAGATCGTGCCCCCCGGCCACACCCCGTCCACCTGGCTGCGCGCCCTCACCCTCGAGGGCATCGGGCTGCGCTACCCCGAGGGCGCGCCGGCCACGGTGCTGGCCCAGGTCGAGCACGAGCTCGCGCTGATCGCCGAGCTGCGCTACGAGCCCTACTTCCTCACCGTGGCCGACATCGTGCGATTCGCGCGCGGGCGCGGCATCCTGTGCCAGGGCCGGGGCTCGGCGGCCAACTCGGCGGTGTGCTACTGCCTGGGCATCACCGAGGTCGACCCGGCCCGCATGAGCGTGCTCTTCGAGCGCTTCATCAGCCGCGAGCGCAACGAGCCGCCCGACATCGACATCGACTTCGAGCACCAGCGCCGCGAGGAGGTCATCCAGTACCTGTACGAGCGCTACGGGCGCGACCGGGCCGCGCTGACCGCCACCGTGGTCACCTACCGCATCCGCTCGGCGCTGCGCGATGTCGGGCGGGCCCTGGGCATCGACGCGCAGCGCGTCGACCGGCTCACCCGCTCGCAGCAGTGGTGGGACGGCAAGGGCCTGAACCCGCTGCGCCTGACCGAGAACGGCTTCGACCCCGAGGCGCCGCTGGTGCGGCACTGGACCGAACTCAGCGGCACGCTCGCCGGCTTCCCGCGGCATCTCTCGCAGCACAGCGGCGGCTTCGTGATCGCGCAAGACCGGCTCACCCGGCTGGTGCCGGTGGAGAACGCCGCCATGAGCGGACGCAGCGTCATCCAGTGGGACAAGGACGACCTCGACGCCCTCGGCCTGCTCAAGGTCGATGTGCTCGCGCTGGGCATGCTTTCGGCGATCCGGCGCGCGCTGACGCTGATCGGCGAGCGCCGCGGCCAGCCCTTCCGCATCCAGGACATTCCCGCCGAAGACCCGGCCACCTACGAGATGCTCTCGCGCGCCGACAGCGTCGGGGTGTTCCAGGTCGAGTCCCGCGCCCAGATGACCATGCTCCCGCGGCTGCGGCCGCGCTGCTTCTACGACCTGGTCATCGAGGTCGCCATCGTGCGCCCCGGCCCCATCCAGGGCGGCATGGTCCACCCCTATCTGCGGCGCCGCCAGGGGCTCGAGCCGGTCAGCTACCCCCAGGAGGCGATCAAGCCGGCGCTGGAGCGCACCCTGGGCGTGCCGATCTTCCAGGAGCAGGTGATGCAGATCGCCATGCTGGCCGCCGGCTTCTCCGCCGGCGAGGCCGATGCCCTGCGCCGCTCCATGGCCGCCTGGCGGCGCAAGGGCGGGCTCGCGCCCTTCGAGGCCCGGCTCACCGAGGGCATGCTTGCCCGTGGCTACAGCCGCGAGTTCGCGCAGACCCTGTTCCGCCAGATCCAGGGCTTCGGCGAGTACGGCTTCCCCGAGTCGCATGCGGCCAGCTTCGCGCTGCTGGTCTATGTCAGCGCCTGGATCAAGCGTCACGAGCCCGCGGCCTTCCTGGCCGCGCTGCTCGACAGCCAGCCCATGGGCTTCTACGCCCCGGCGCAGCTGGTGCGCGATGCGCGCGAGCATGGCGTCACGGTGCGCCCGGTGGATGTGCTGCTGAGCGGGGTGGCCTGCCGCCTCGAAGCCGGGAGCGACGAGCCGGCCGCCGACCACGGCGCCGCGCGCGAAGCGGGCGCCCAGCCCGCGGTGCGGCTGGGCCTGAACCAGATCCGGGGCCTGTCGGCCCAGGCGGCCGAGCGCCTGGTGCAGGCGCGGGCGCAACGCATGGCGGCCGCGCCCGCGCACGGTTTCGCCTTCGAGAGCGTCGAAGACCTCGCCCGGGCCGCAGCGCTCGGCGCGGCCGATCTCAAGGCGCTGGCCGATGCCGGCGCGCTGGCGCCGCTGGCGGGGCATCGCGGCGCGGCCCACTGGGAGGTGGCCGGCGTGCAGGCCCTGCCCGCGCTGCTCGCGCCGGCCGGCTTCGACGAGCCCCTGCCGGTGCTGCCCGAGCCGCCCGAAGCGCACGACATCCTGGCCGACTACCGCGCCATCGGGTTGTCGATGGGCCGGCACCCGCTGGCGCTGCTGCGCGCCCAGCTCAGCCGCTATCGGGTGCAGCCCGCCGGAGTGCTCAGAGACTATCCGGCCGGGCGTCTGGCCCGGGCAAGCGGTCTGGTCACCCATCGGCAGCGGCCGGGCACCGCCAAGGGCACGATGTTCGTCACCCTCGAGGACGAGACCGGCACGGTGAATGTGATCGTGTGGCCCGACATCGTCGAGCGTTACCGGCAGGAGATCCTCGGCGCGCGGCTCATGACGGTCTACGGCATCTGGCAGACCGACGCCGCCACCGGTGGCCGGGTCACCCATCTGGTGGCCCGCCGGGTGGCCGACCACAGCGCCCTGCTGGGGCGGCTCGCCACCCGCAGCCGCGACTTCCACTGAAGCCGCCGCCGGGGGCTCAGCCGGGCTTGCGGGCGGTGAACATCAGGCTGCGCGCGGTGAGCAGGGTGCGGGAGCCCATCTGCGCCAGCACCCCCGCGCACTCCTGGTAGACCGCGGGGTCGTAGCGGCGCACCCGCCGCTCGCTGGCCCGCTGCAGCAGCGCCAGCAGCGGCCGTCCGAGAAGATAGAGCCAGCGCGACAGGCCCTTCTCCTTGTCCACATGATAGGCGGGCGGCGCAAAGCCGCTGCGGCGCAGCGCGTAGTCGTAGTAGGCCGCATGCAGCGGCATGATGTGACCGCAGATCCGGCCGGCGTTCTCGGGGCGGATCGAGGGCGGCTCGTAGATCTCGAAGAATCCGGTGAGCAGGTAGCGCACCCTCGAGGCGAGATGCAGCGTGTTCGGCGTGGACAGCAGCAGCGTGCCGCCCGGCGCCAGCAGCCGGAAGCACTCGTCGATGAAGTCGTAGGGATTGCGCAGGTGTTCGATCACCTCGATCGAGTAGATCAGATCGAAGCTGCCGTCGGCAAAGGGCAGCCGCCGGTTGAAGTCGGCCTCCTGGAAGGGCACCTCGGCGGCCTGGAACCACGAGGCGGCAAGATCGGCGGCCCGCAGATGGCCATCCACCGGGAGGCCGCGTCCGCGCAGCGCCTCAGCCACGCGGCGCGCGAGGTGGCCACGACCCGCGCCGAGATCGAGGATCCGGATGCCAGGCCGAAGCGCCGCGGCCACCAGCTCGAACGCCTTGTCGTTCGTGCGATGGTGCGACGCCGAGGCGATGCGCGGCAGCGGCTCGCTCACGCCGGCTTCAGGTTGGGGTAGCGCACATGCTCCACCAGGTGCTGCGTGGCGCGCGAGGGGGCCGGGGTGATCAGGCTGACCAGCACGATCACCGCGAAGCCGAGCGGCACGCCGAACACCCCGGCCGAGATCGGCTGGATGTCCCACCACAGCGAGGTCACCGGCGCGGACTTCGGAATGCCGTAAAAGACCTCCCGCAGCCAGACCTGGTTGAGCGCCATGTAGTGGAAGGTGATCGCAACGCCGGCCAGCATGCCCAGACAGGCCCCGATGCCGGTGGTGCGCTTCCAGAAGATGCCGAGCACCAGCGCCGGGAAGAACCCGGCGGCGGCCAGTGAGAAGGCGGCCGACACCAGGAACAGGATGTCGGCCGGCTTGCGCGCGGCCACCAGCGCGGCCAGCACCGCGACCACCAGCAACAGCACCTTGGAGAGCAGCACCCGGCGGGAAGTGGGCGCGTTGGGATCGATCATCTTGTAGTAGAGGTCGTGCGAGAGCGCGCTGGCAATGGTGAGCAGCAGACCGTCAGCCGTGGACAGCGCCGCCGCCAGGCCGCCGGCCGCCACCAGGCCGGAGATGACATAGGGCAGCCCCGCGATCTCGGGGGTGGCCAGCACCACGATGTCGCCGCCGATGCTGATCTCGGCGAGCTGCACGATGCCGTCCTTGTTGACATCGACCACCGAGAGCAGGGAGGGATCGACCTTGGACCAGCTCTGGATCCAGGCAGGCAGCGCCGCAAACGCGGTGCCCACCACGTCATTGTAGACGACATGCTTCACCAGCACGGCGAGCGCCGGCGCGGTGAAGTAGAGCAGGAAGATGAAGAACAGCGACCAGGTCACCGAGGTGCGCGCCTCCCTCACCGAGGGGGTGGTGTAGTAGCGCATCAGGATGTGCGGCAGCGCGGCGGTGCCCACCATCAGGCAGAAGACCAGCGCGAGGAAGTTGCGCCGCGAGATGTCTCGCGCCTTCTCGTCCTTGCCCGGGAAGGCCTCGCCGTGACGCAGCGGCGGGTTGGCCCGGGCCGCCGCCGCCTTGTCCCGGGTCCAGGCCGCCCTGGCCTCGGCCTCGGACTTCGGGTACTTCGCGAGCGCCTCCTCGGCCCTGCGCAGCGCATCGGCGTCGTTCGCGCCGCGCGCCTCGGCCACGGCCTTCTCCAGCGCGACCCGGCCCGCCGCGTGGGCGTTCGGATCCCCGAGCCGGGCGTCGGCCTCGGCAGCGCGCCGCTTGAAGATCTCGCGGACTTCCTTCTCCCTGGGATCGTCGGCGAGCTTCTTCTCGATCTGGGTGACCTTCTCGAGCTGCGCGCCGTAGACCAGCTGCGGGATCGGGATGCCGGTCTGCTTGACCGAGAGCCAGACCACCGGGATCAGGTAGGCGACGATCAGGATGATGTACTGCGCGACCTGGGTCCAGGTGACCGCCTTCATGCCGCCCAGAAAGGAGCACACCAGGATGCCGGCCAGGCCCAGGAAGATGCCGATGGTGAAGTCCACCCCCGAGAGCCGGGTGGTGATCAGGCCCACCCCGTAGATCTGCGCCACCACATAGGTGAACGAGCACAGGATGGCGATGACGATGCCGATCAGCCGCGGGACATGACCGCCGTAGCGCGCGCCCAGGAAGTCCGGGATGGTGAACTGCCCGAACTTGCGCAGATAGGGCGCGAGAAACAGGGCCACCAGGCAGTAGCCGCCGGTCCAGCCCATGATGAAGGCCAGGCCGTTGAAGCCCTGCAGGTACAGGCCGCCGGCCATGCCGATGAACGAGGCCGCGCTCATCCAGTCGGCGCCGGTGGCCATGCCGTTGAACATCGACGGCACCCGACGGCCGGCCACATAGTATTCGGCCGCGTCGTTGGTGCGGCTCATGATGCCGATGCCGGCATAGAGCAGCACGGTGGCCGCCAGGAACACATAGCCGAT
Organism: Betaproteobacteria bacterium; assembly: GCA_018970865.1. GTDB lineage: Bacteria > Pseudomonadota > Gammaproteobacteria > Burkholderiales > Burkholderiaceae_E > Quisquiliibacterium. The sequence goes on along the minus strand of JAGWVN010000144.1, from coordinate 1,828 downwards.
GGTGGCGCGGGGCAGCCCCATCTGCTCGAGCATGGCGAGCATCACCACGAACACGATGAAGCCACCGGTGTACCAGCTGTAAACCTTCTTGAGCTGCGCGGTGAAGGCCTTCTGGCCCTGGGCGGCGCTCATGACTCTTCTTCCTCGTCGACTCCGTACTCGCGGTCGAGCCTGTTCATGTAGCCGGCATAGAACGCGATGATCAGGACATAGACGATCAGGGAACCCTGGGCGGCCATGTAGAACGAGAACGGCCAGCCGAAGAAATCGAAGCTCAGGTCGCGGGCGTAGTAGCTCAAGACGAAGGTGACGATGAACCAGACCGCCAGCAGGATGCCGGTCATGGTCAGGTTCTTCCGCCAGTACTCCCGGTGTCGCGCGGTGAGCGCCATGCTCTCCTCTTCACGGTGTCGGTGATCGATCGAGCCCGCCGCCGAGCGCCTCGGCGCCCCGGCGCGCCGGCTGCAGCCCGGTCTCGCGCTCGAGCTGCCGGGCCACCTGGGGCTCGAAACCGGCCAGCCGCTGAATCACCCGCCGGGCCTTCTCGGGCTCACCCGCGCGCACATGGGCGTGCGCGAGCTGATACCAGCCGTAGGGGCTCATCGGCTGCAGTTCGGTGTTTCGGCGCAGCGCCGGGATGGCCTCCGGCACGCGGCCGAGCCCGATCAGCGACAGCGCCTTGCCGTACCAGGCGCGATCGAGTCCGGGATCGAGCGCGAGCGCGCGGTCGAAACTGGCCAGCGCGGCGGCATGCTCGCCCTGCGCCTGCTGCAGGAAGCCGAGATTGAACCAGCCGGCCGCCTGGCCGGCATCGAGGGCGAGCGACGCCTGCAGGGCCGCGATGGCTTCGTCGCGGCGGCCTGCGCTGGCGAGCAGGTGCGCGATCGCGGCGGGCGGACCGGGGTCGGCGGGGCGCCAGCGACGCGCCGCGCGCCAGTGCGCCAGAGCGGTCTCGCGACGCCCCAGCAGCGTCGCCCCAAGGGCGATCCGGCGATGAAACCAGGCATGCAGTCGGGCAGACACGGATTCAGCTTCCGGCGCGGGGCACCAGCCGGATGCCGTCGAAGACCAGCACCCAGAGCCAGAAGAGCAGCAGGAAGGCGACCACCGGCAGGTGGCGGTCGGCGACCCGGGCGGGCGTGATCAGCCGGGCGAGGCGGGTGATCGGCGAGGTGAGGAAGCGCACCGCCCGGTAGACCGGATTGCGTTCATGCCCGCCGAAGCTCAGCAGGAAGATGCCGCCCTGCGCGATCAGCAGGAAGGCGGCAAATTCGACCAGCCCCTTGCCAAGGCCCGCGATGTCCAACATGCCTGTCTCCCGGGCGCGCCCGGCTTGCGGCCGGCGGCGCGCCCTTGCCGCGGCGCTGCCTACTGGCTCTGCTTGAGCTGCTCCAGGATGGCCGGGTTTTCGAGGGTGGAGACATCCTGCGTGATGGCCTCGCCCTTGGCGATGGCGCGCAGCAGCCGGCGCATGATCTTGCCGGAGCGGGTCTTGGGCAGGTTGTCGCCGAACCGGATGTCCTTGGGCTTGGCGATCGGGCCGATCTCCTTGCCCACCCAGTTGCGCAGCTCGTTGGCGATGCGAACCGCGTCGGCGCCCGAGGGCCGCGCCTGCTTGAGCACCACGAAGGCGGCGATCGCCTCGCCGGTGAGGTCATCGGGGCGGCCCACCACCGCGGCCTCGGCCACCAGCGGGTTGGCCACCAGGGCCGACTCGATCTCCATGGTGCCCATGCGATGGCCGGACACATTGAGCACATCGTCGATGCGGCCGGTGATGGTGAAGTAGCCGGTGTCCTTGTCGCGGATGGAGCCGTCGCCGGCCAGG
>JAGWVN010000143.1 GCA_018970865.1 Betaproteobacteria bacterium | reverse complement strand
GCTCCTGACGATCTCGGACAGTTCAACCCGCCAGCAAGTCGGGCCGATGGGCCTTCAACCATGCCAACAAGTGCTCCTGCAGCGCCTTTGCGCTGACCAGGCATTCAGCGGCGACGGCGGCCGGGATGAGCTCGCCTGAATAATCCGAGAGTTTGCGCTGCTTGCGAAGGGCGTCGAGCACGATCACCTGAGACGGTTCTACGCCCACGCTGCTGGGAAGGGTCTGGATCGCTGTCTGATGATGCCCTGGCCTGCTCGTTGTCGTACGGAATCCGTTGGCATGGAGCGCCACCATCGCCAGTTGCATGATGGCTTTGTAGGCAACGTCGAAGCGGTTCTCCTCGCTCAATCCAGACAGTTGTGCGTCGGCAATGTTGCGCTGTGCCGCAGCCAGGAGTTTTCCGATGGCTGCCGGTTCCGGCTCGATGGCATCAAGGCTGATGCCCAGCAAGTTCTTCAAGGTCATCGGTATTTCCGATCAGGAAGATCTTGGGGCGTGACAGCACATCGCGCAGGAAGGGTTCCGAGCGCACCTTGGCCGCGAACTCGTTCACGCTGAAGACCTTCGGATTGACCTCCCGGCTGAGGATGGCCTGGGCAGAATAGAGCGCTTCCACCACTTCCCGGAACCCGACCTCGCCTACCAGCAAGACATCGATGTCACTGCCCGCCCTCTCTTCACCACGGGCGACCGAGCCAAACACGAAGGCAAGCGCCAGGCGATCAGCCAGCGGCGCCAGCGCCGCCAGGAGCACATCGCTCAGGCCCGAGGTCTTGCGCAGGATACTGGCCAGCTCGGTGAAGATCGGGCCACCGGTGTTGGCGCTGTAGACCTGCTGATTGCCGCGCCTTTTTCTCAGAAGCAGACCCGCCTCAGCCAGTCTGGTGAGTTCTCGCGCAATCGTGCCGGCCGGCAGGCCCGTTCGGCGCGCAATCTCGCGGCCATGCAGCGCCTCGTCGGGCCGCAACAACAAGAGCCCGAGTACGCGCCGGCGATACTCAGGGAAAAGCAGAGGAGCCAGGGATTGATGCATAGTAGGCGTCGATTGTCGCCTTATTTGCATCGAAATGCCAGGGGTCTGACCTTTTCGGCGCTCCCTACACCAGCACGATGTCGTACTGCTGCTGCCCGTAGCTGGTCTCCACCTGCAGCGAGATCTGCTTGCCGATCGCGTCGCACAGCGCGGCCAGCGGCGGGGCCTCCTCCTCGAGGAACAGGTCGATCACGGCCTGCGAGGCGAGGATGCGGAACTCCCGCGGATTGAACTGCCGGGACTCGCGCTGGATCTCGCGCAGGATCTCGTAGCAGATCGTGCGCGCGGTCTTGATCTCGCCGCGGCCGGCGCAGGTGGGGCAGGGTTCGCAGAGCAGGTGGGCCAGCGATTCGCGGGTGCGCTTGCGGGTCATCTCCACCAGGCCCAGCGCGGTGAAGCCGTTCACCGAGGTGCGGGTGCGGTCACGGGCCAGCGCCTTGCGCAGTTCGGCGAGCACCGAGTCGCGGTGGGCGGCGTCGGTCATGTCGATGAAGTCGACGATGATGATGCCGCCCAGGTTGCGCACCCGCAGCTGGCGGGCGATGGCATGCGCGGCCTCGAGGTTGGTCTTGAAGATGGTGTCGTCGAAGTTGCGGCTGCCCACATAGCCGCCGGTGTTCACATCGATGGTGGTCAGGGCCTCGGTCTGGTCGATGATCAGATAGCCGCCCGATTTCAGGTCGACCCGGCGCGCGAGCGCCTTCTCGATCTCGGCCTCGATGGCATGCAGGCCGAACAGCGGCCGGTCGCCCCGGTGGGCGCGCAGCCGCCCCAGCATGCCCGGCGCATAGGTCTGCGCGAAGGCCTGCAGCGCGACCAGTTCGTCGGGGTTGTCGATGATGATGGCGTGGGTGTTCTCGCCCGCCACATCGCGCAGGATGCGCTGGGTGGCCGAGAGCTCCTGGTAGAGCAGCGACGGCGCCGGCTGGCGCCGGCTCGCCTGCAGGATCTCCTGCCAGCGCAGGCGCAGGTAGGCGACATCGGCGGCCAGCTCGGCCTCGGTGCAGTCTTCGGCCGAGGTGCGGATGATGAAGCCGCCGGCATCGTTGTCGCCCAGCGCGGCCTGCAGGCGTCGGCGCAGCGCCTGGCGTTCGGCCTCATCGCCGATGCGCTGCGACACGCCGATGTGCGGGTCGTGAGGCAGATAGACCAGCAGGCGTCCGGCGATGCTGATCTGGGTGGACAGCCGGGCGCCCTTGGTGCCGAGCGGGTCCTTGATCACCTGCACGAGCAGCGGCTGACCGTCGAAGAGCAGCTTCTCGATCGGCACCGGCGCTGCCTGTCCGGGCTGCGGCGAGCGCGACTGCCAGAGATCGGCCACATGCAGGAAGGCCGCGCGCTCCAGGCCGATGTCGATGAACGCGGACTGCATGCCGGGCAGCACCCGCGACACCTTGCCGAGGTAGATGTTGCCGGTGAGCCCGCGCGCCGCGGCGCGTTCGATGTGAAGCTCCTGCACCACCCCCTGCTGGACCACCGCGATGCGGGTCTCGTGCGGGCTGTGGTTGACGAGGATCTCTTCGGTCATGGGCATGCGGGCGGGCGGGACGGCTCGCCGGCGTGGCGCGCGGCGCGCCGCAGCGCCCGATCGACCAGCCGGCAGGTCTCGTGCAGGGGCAAGCCCATGATACCGGAGTGGCTGCCCTCGATCCGCCGCACGAAGGCTGCCGCCGTGCCCTGGATGGCATAGCCGCCGGCCTTGCCGAAGGGTTCGCCGCCGGCCACATAGGCCGCGATCTGCGCCGCGCTCAGACGGGCGAAGCTGACCCTCGAGACCTGGATGGCGAGCTCGGCATGGCGGGCGTCGCCCACTGCCACGGCGGTCAGCACCCGGTGGCTGCGTCCGGCCAGGCGTTCGAGCATGCCGGTGGCCTGCGCTGCGTCGGCCGGCTTGCCGAGCAGGGTGCCGCCGATGGCCACCGTGGTGTCGGCGCACAGCACCGGCGCAGGCGGCAGATCGCGGCGACTCAGCCGCTCGCGCGCGGCCTGCAGCTTGGCGAGCACCACCCGTTTCACATAGGCGGCCGGGTCTTCGCCGGGGCGGGTGGCTTCCAGCGCCTCGACGTCTTCATCGGGATCGGGCAGCAGGGGCTGGAAGGCGATGCCCACCTGGCGCAGCAGTTCCACGCGGCGCGGGCTCTGCGAGGCGAGGTAGATGAAGCCGGTCATGGTCGGAGCGCCTTCAGTCGCGGTGATAGGGATGGCCGCTGATCACCGACCAGCCCCGCCAGAGCTGCTCGGCCAGCACCACCCGCACCAGCGGATGCGCCAGGGTAAGGCTGGACAGGCGCAGGCGCTCGGCGCACTCGGCCTTCAGGGCGGGGTCGAGCCCGTCGGGGCCGCCGATCAGGATCGCCACCGAGCGGGCGGTCTCGCGCCAGGCAGCCATGCGGGCCGCAAAGCCACGGGTGTCGAGATCAGTGCCGCGCTCGTCGAGCGCGACCAGTCGGGCGCCCTCGGGCAGGGCGGCACGGATGCGTTGCGCCTCCCGGGCCATCCAGGCGCTGGCGCTGCCGCTGGCGCCGCGCGCTTCGGCCTTCACCTCGCGCCACTCCAGCGCGCAGTCGGCGGGCAGTCGGGCGGTGTAGTCGGCCACGGCCGCCTGCACCCAGGCCGGCATGCGGCTGCCCACGGCGATCACGCGGATGCGCATCGGGTTCGCGGCCGCGGCGGCCGCGCCGGGGGATCAGGCGGCCGGAGCGCGGCGCGTGGCGCCGAGCTTGACCCGGACCGGCTTGCCGCCCCAGATCTCCTCGAGGTTGTAGTAGGCGCGGATGGCCGGCTGCATCACATGGACCACGATGTCGCCGAGATCGACCAGCACCCACTCGCCGGTGTCCTCGCCCTCGACCGAGATCACCTCGCCGCCGGCCTGCTTGACCTGATCGCGCACATGCGCGGCCAGCGCCCGCGTCTGGCGGTTGGAGGTGCCGCTGACCAGCACCACCCGGTCGAAGAGGTCGGTGACCGGGCGTGTGTCGAAGACCCGGATGTCCTGGCCCTTGACGTCTTCCAGGGCGTCGACCACGAGGCGCTGCAGTTTGCGAAGATCCATGCGTTCAGTCTGAGGCTGGGGCACAGCCCCGGTAGAGGTGATGCTGCCGAATATAGTGGAGAACCGCGGGCGCAACCAGTTCGGCGGGGTCTTCGCCGCGAGCCAGCGCAGCCCGCAGCGCCGTGGACGACACCGGCACCGGCGGCATGGAGAAGAACACGATCGACCCCGCCGGGGCGTCGGCCAGCCGCTGCGCCCCATGGGCCTGCACCAGGCGCTCCACCGGTTCGGGCAGACCCGACAGCGGCACCCGTTCACGCTGGGTGCAGGCCAGGTGCGCGAACCCGATCAGCGACTCCCAGCGATGCCAGGTGGCGAGGTTGCGCAGCTGATCGCTGCCCAGCACCAGGATCAGCGCGGCCTCGGTGCCCAGTTCGGCGCGCAGCTCGGCCAGGGTGTCGATGGTGTAGCTCGGCCCGACGCGGGCGAGCTCGCGGGTGTCCACCATCATGCCGGGCTCGCCGGCAAAGCCGGCCTGCAGCATGGCCGCGCGCTGCGCCGCGCTCGCCACCACGCCACTTTTCTGCCACGACGCGCCGGTGGGGATCAGCCGCAGGGCATCGAGGCCGAGCGCTGCGCGCGCGGCGCGGGCGAGCGCCAGATGACCGACATGCGGCGGGTCGAAGGTGCCGCCGAGCACGCCGATGCGGGGGCGCGCGCTCAAACCCAGTCCCGGGCCTGCAGGAAGTGGCTGTAGAGCCGGGCCTCGGGGGTGTCGGGCTCGGGCTGCCAGTTGTAGCGCCAGTTGACCACCGGCGGCATGGAGCAGAGGATGGATTCGGTGCGCCCGCCCGACTGCAGCCCGAACAGCGTGCCGCGGTCGAACACCAGGTTGAACTCCACATAGCGGCCGCGCCGGTAGCACTGGAAGTCGCGCTCGCGTTCGCCCCAGGCATGGTCGCGGCGCCGCTGCGCGATCGGCAGCCAGGCCGGCAGGAAGCGCTCGCCCACGCTGCGGGTGAGCGCGAACGACTGCTCGAAGCCCAGCTCGGAGAAGTCGTCGAAGAACACGCCGCCCACGCCGCGGGGTTCGTTGCGGTGCTTCAGGAAGAAGTACTCGTCGCACCAGCGCTTGAAGCGCGGATGGAAGTCGGGCCCGAAGGGCGCGAGCGCGGCCTGGCACTGTTGATGGAAGTGCGTGGCGTCTTCATCGAAGCCGTAATAGGGCGTGAGGTCCATGCCGCCGCCGAACCACCACACCGGCGCATCGGCGCTGCCCGCGCCCGGGTAGGCCACGAAGAAGCGCACATTCAGGTGCACCGTGGGGATGTACGGACTGCGCGGATGCAGCACCAGCGAGACGCCCATGGCCTCGAAGGGCCGACCGGCGAGGGCAGGGCGCTGGGCGCTGGCGGTGGGCGGCAGGGCCGGCCCGGTGACATGCGAGAACAGCACGCCGCCGCGCTCGAGCACCCCGCCGTTCTCGATCACGCGCGACAGACCGCCGCCGCCGCCCGGGCGCTCCCACTGGTCGGTGAGAAAGGGCTGGCCATCGAGCCCTTCCAGGCCCGACACGATCGAGGACTGCAGGGTGAGCAGCCAGGCGCGAACCGCGTTCGCGTCCACGGGGGCTTGCATGAGGGCGTCTCCGGGGCAGGGTCAGCGCTTGCGCGCCAGGGCACGATGGCCGATGTCGGTGCGGAACTGCATGCCGGCAAAGCACAGGCCGCTCACCCGCTGGTAGGCCGCGGCCTGGGCGATCTTCACCGAGTCGCCCAGCGCGGTGACGCAGAGCACCCGGCCGCCGGCGGTGACCACCTTGCCATCGGCTTCCTGGGTGCCGGCATGGAAGACCAGGGTGTCGTCGAGCGCGCCATTGCCGTGGGCCGACAGGCCCTCGATGGCATCGCCGCGGCGCGGGTTGTCGGGGTAGCCGGCGGCGGCCAGCACCACGCCCAGCGCGGTGCGCCGGTCCCAGGCGATCTCGGCGGTGTCCAGGCGGCCGTCGATGGCCGCCTCGAAGACCTCGGCGAGATCGCTCTTGACCCGGGCCATGATCGGCTGGGTCTCGGGGTCGCCCATGCGGCAGTTGAACTCGAGGGTGCGGGGGTCGCCCTGCTCGTCGATCATCAGGCCGGCATACAGGAATCCGGTGAAGGGGATGCCATCCCGGGCCATGCCGGCCACCGTGGGATGGATGATCTCGCGCAGCACCCGGGCGTGGATCTCGGGCGTGACCACCGGCGCCGGCGAATAGGCGCCCATGCCGCCGGTGTTGGGCCCGGCGTCGCCATCGAGCAGGCGCTTGTGGTCCTGGCTGGTGGCCAGCGGCAGCACATGGCGGCCATCGACCATCACGATGAAGCTGGCTTCCTCGCCGCTGAGGAATTCCTCGATGACCACCCGCGCCCCGGCCGCGCCCATGCGGTTGCCGACCAGCATGTCGTCGACCGCGGCGTGCGCCTGCGCCAGCGTGGTGGCCACCACCACGCCCTTGCCGGCGGCCAGGCCGTCGGCCTTGATGACGATGGGGGCGCCCTGGCTGTCGAGGTAGGCATGGGCCGCCGCCGCGTCGGTGAAGGTCTGGTAGCGCGCGGTGGGAATGCCGTGCCGGGTCATGAAGGCCTTGGCGAAGTCCTTGGAGGACTCGAGCTGGGCCGCCGCCCGGGTGGGCCCGAAGATGCGCAGGCCGCGCTCGCGGAAGTGGTCGACGATGCCGGCCGCGAGCGGCCCCTCGGGCCCGACCACGGTGAAGGCGATGTCCTGGGTGGCCGCGAACTCGGCCAGTTCGGCGATGTCGGTGATCGGCAGGTTGCGCAGCCGTCCGTCGCGGGCCGTGCCGGCGTTGCCCGGCGCGACATGCACCGTGGTGACCCGCGGCGAGCAGGACAGGCGCCAGGCGAGCGCGTGCTCGCGCCCGCCCGAGCCCACCACCAGCAGCTTCACAGCGCGGCCTCGTCGATCACCGCGTTGGTGTAGACCTGCTGTACATCGTCGAGGCCCTCGAGCACATCGAGCAGCTTCTGCATGCGGGCGGCATCCTCGCCGGTGAAGACGGTTTCGGTGACGGGCTTCATGGTGATCTCGGCCACCTCGGCCTTCAGGCCGGCGGCTTCGAGGGCCCGGCGCACCGCCGGGAAATCGGGTGGCGCGCAGAGCACCTCGATGCCGCCTTCCTCATCGGTGATCACATCTTCGGCGCCGGCCTCGATGGCCGCTTCCATCACCCGGTCTTCGGAGGTGCCGGGCGGGTAGAGCAGCAGGCCGCAGTGGCGGAACAGGAAGGCCACCGAGCCGTCGGTGCCGAGGTTGCCGCCGTACTTGGAGAAGGCGTGCCGCACCTCGGCCACCGTGCGGGTGCGGTTGTCGGTCAGGCAGTCGACGATGACCGCCGCGCCACCGATGCCGTAGCCCTCGTAGCGGATCTCTTCGTAATTGACGCCATCCAGGCCGCCCACGCCTTTCTGGATGGCGTTGGCGACCTTGTCCTTGGCCATGTTGGCGTCGGAGGCCTTGTCCATGGCCAGCCGCAGCCGGGGATTGGCGTTGGGATCGGCGCCGCCGAG
>JAGWVN010000026.1 GCA_018970865.1 Betaproteobacteria bacterium | reverse complement strand
AAGCTCGAGGGCGATCCGATGACCGTGCAGGGCTACTACAACATCTGCCGCGACCGCTACACCCGCACCGATCTGCCGCGCGGCCTGTTCTTCGACCAGGACTGGGCCGACACCCGCAAGGTGATGCCGGTGGCCTCGGGCGGCATCCATGCCGGCCAGATGCACCAGCTGATCGATCTCTTCGGCGACGATGTGATCCTGCAGTTCGGCGGCGGCACCATCGGCCATCCGCAGGGCATCCAGGCCGGCGCCGTGGCCAACCGCGTGGCCCTCGAGGCGATGATCAAGGCGCGCAACGAGGGCGAGGACATCCGGGTGCGCGGGCCCGAGATCCTGCGCAAGGCCGCGCAGGGCTGCGGCCCGCTGAAGGCCGCGCTCGACACCTGGGGCGACATCTCCTTCAACTACGCCTCCACCGACAGCAGCGACTACGCCGTCACCCCGACCACCGCCTGAGTTCACCGTCACCGGAGCAAGCCGCCATGATGACCAACCCCACCGGCCGCCTCACCCAGGGCCAGTTCAGCTTCCTGCCCGACCTCACCGACGCCGAGATCGGCCTGCAGATCGATTACGGCCTGGGCAAGGGCTATGCCTGGAGCGTGGAGTACACCGACGATCCGCATCCGCGCAACACCTACTGGGAGATGTACGGGCTGCCGATGTTCGACCTGAAGGACGCGGCCGGCGTGATGCAGGAGCTGAACAACTGCCGCGCGGCCTTCCCCAACCACTACATCCGCCTGATGGCGTTCGATTCCACCCGCGGCGTCGAATCGATCGCGATGAGCTTCATCGTCAACCGGCCCGCCCAGGAGCCCGGCTTCATGCTCGAGCGCCAGGAGGTGCAGGGGCGCTCGGTGCGCTACACCACCCGCGGCTATGCCGCGAACAGGCCGGAAGGCGAACGGTACTGAGACAGGCGGCTAGCCGGCTGCGCAGGGCAGGCCGGCTGACTACCACGAACCGGGGAGAATCCGACGATGAGCGCACCCAGCTACCTGATCCCGGGCTCGGTCGGTTCGACGCCGCCCGCAGCCCCCGCCAGCCGCGCGATGCCCGCCGCGAGCGCCCCGAGCACGGCGGGATCGCCTGCGGCGGGTGCGTCGATCGGGACAGGTGCAGCAGCCCCCACCGGCCAGCCGATGACCGTGGGGCAGGTGCTTGCCGAGTCGCAGGTCACCGAGGTCTTCCAGGAACTCGATCGTGACCTGGTGGGCCTCGCGCCCGTGAAGACCCGCATCCGCGACATCGCGGCGCTGCTGGTGATCGATCGCCTGCGGCTGAACCTCGGCCTGCAGGCGCAGACGCCCAGCCTGCACATGAGCTTCACCGGCAACCCAGGCACCGGCAAGACCACGGTGGCGATGCGCATGGCGCAGATCCTTCACCGGCTGGGCTATGTCCGCAAGGGCCACCTGGTGGCGGTCACCCGCGATGACCTGGTCGGCCAGTACATCGGCCACACCGCGCCCAAGACCCGCGAGGTGCTGAAGAAGGCGATGGGCGGCGTGCTCTTCATCGACGAGGCCTACTACCTCTACCGACCCGAGAACGAGCGCGACTACGGTCAGGAGTCGATCGAGATCCTGCTGCAGGTGATGGAGAACCAGCGCGACGACCTGGTGGTGATCCTCGCCGGCTACAAGGACCGCATGGACACCTTCTTCCAGTCCAACCCGGGCATGAGCTCGCGCATCGCCCATCATCTCGACTTCCCCGATTACGCGCCCGACGAGCTCCTCGAGATCGGCAGCCGCATGCTCGCCGGCCTGAACTACCGCTTCGGCGACGGTGCCCAGGCAGCCTTCGAGCGCTACCTGGCGCTGCGGGTGGCGCAGCCGCACTTCGCCAATGCCCGCAGCGTGCGCAACGCGCTCGACCGCGCCCGGCTGCGTCAGGCCAGCCGCCTGTTCGCGCAGCCCGACAAGGTGCTGAGCGCCGAGGAGCTGTGCACCATCGAGGCCGGCGACATTCTCGCCAGCCGGGTGTTCGGCCAGGCGCAGGTCCGGTCATGAGCCTGCGTGCCGCTCACGGGAGTTGCGCATGACCGCCCCGCGGCTTGCGGCGCTGGTGTTCGATGTCGACGGCACCCTCGCCGACACCGAGCATGCGCATCTCGCCGCCTTCAACCAGGCCTTCGCCCAGGCCGGCCTGCCCTGGCAGTGGGATCTTGCCGGCTACACCCGCCTGCTCGAGGTGGCCGGTGGGCGCGAGCGCATCCGCCATTACTGGCAGACCGTCGCCCCGGCCTTCGGAGGGCTCGACGCGACGGCGCTCGAGGCCGTCATCGCGCGGCTGCATGCCGCCAAGAGCGCGGCCTACGAGGCGGCCGTGGCGCGGGGCGAGGTGCGCCTGCGGCCGGGCGTGCTTTCCCTGATCCACGAGGCCCGACAGGCCGGGCTGGCGCTCGCGATCGCCACCACCACCTCGACCGGTAACATCGAAGCGCTGCTCGGCGCGGCGATCGGCAGCCGCTGGCGCGAGATCTTTCCCGTGGTGGAAGACGCGGCCACCGCGCCGCGCAAGAAGCCGGATCCGCAGGCCTACCAGCAGGCGGTCGCCCGGCTGGGGCTGCCGGCCGCGCGTTGCCTGGCGATCGAGGACTCGGCCAATGGCCTTCGCGCGGCGCGTGCCGCCGGCCTGCCCGTGCTGGTCACGCCCAATGAGTTCACCCGTCATCACGAGTTCGGCGGCGCCTGGCGGGTGCTGGCCGATCTCGCCGACACGCCGCTGGCGAGCCTGGTGGCCGCCTTCGAGGAAGTTCCTGCCTGATCGCTCCGGAGCCCATCCATGCCCTTTTCCCGACGGGTCAGCCTGACCCAGTACCTGATCGAGCAGCGCCGGCGCTTCCCCGGCGCGAGCGGCGACTTCAACGCCCTGATCCATGACGCGGCCATCGCCTGCAAGGCCATCGGACGCACCGTCGCCTTTGGCGCCCTGCGCGACCTGCTCGGCGACCATCCCGGCGCGCAGGGTGCGGTCAATGTGCAGGGCGAGGTGCAGAAGAAGCTCGATGTCCTGAGCAACGACTGCTTCATGCAGGTGGCGCAATGGAGCGGTCATCTCGCCGGCATGGCCTCGGAGGAGCTCGAGCTGCCCGCGCAGATCCCGGCCGGCCAGCCGCGCGGCAAGTACCTGCTGGTGTTCGATCCACTGGACGGCTCCTCGAACATCGATGTGAATGTCTCGGTGGGCAGCATCTTCTCGATCCTGCGCGCGCCAGCCGAGGTGGTGGCCAGCGGCCGCGAGGTCACCGCCGAGGACTTCCTGCAGCCGGGCACGGCGCAGCTTGCCGCCGGCTATGCGATCTACGGCCCCACCACCATGCTGGTGCTCACCGTGGGCGACGGCGTGGCCGGGTTCACCCTCGACCCCACGCTGGGCGAGTTCATGCTCACCCATCCCCGGCTGCAGGTGCCCGCCCAGACCCAGGAGTTCGCGATCAATGCCTCGAACTCGCGCTTCTGGGAGCCGCCGGTGCGCCGCTATGTGGACGAGTGCCTCGCCGGCCGCACCGGCCCTCGCGGCAAGGACTTCAACATGCGCTGGATCGCCTCGCTGGTGGCCGAGGCGCATCGCATCCTGATGCGCGGCGGCGTGTTCCTCTACCCGCGCGACAGCAAGGATCCGGCCAAGCCCGGGCGGCTGCGACTGCTGTACGAGGCCAACCCGATCGGCATGATCATGGAACAGGCCGGCGGCCGGGCCAGCACCGGCCGCGACCCGATGCTCGCGGTGCAGCCCAGCGGGCTGCACCAGCGCATCGGCCTGATCTTCGGCTCGCGCGAGGAGGTCGAGCGCATCGAGCGCTACCACCACGAGCCGGCACCGCTGGTCAGCGACGACAATCCGCTGTTCGGCACCCGCAGCCTGTTTCGACACTGAATCCGGAACCCCGACCCATGTCCGAACGCTATCCGATCATCTCGATCACCGGCTCCTCGGGCGCCGGCACCTCCACCGTCACCCGCACCTTCGCCAACATCTTCCGGCGCGAGGGCGTGCGCGCGGCCATCGTCGAGGGCGACAGTTTCCACCGCTACGACCGGGCCGAGATGAAGCAGCGCCTGGCCGACGCCGAGAAGGCCGGCGACAAGCACTTCAGCCACTTCGGGCCCGACAACAACCTGTTCGGCGAACTCGAGGCGCTGTTCCGCGGCTACGCGCAGACCGGCCGCGGTCGCATCCGCAAGTACCTGCACAACGACGAGGAGGCCGCGCCCTACCGCCAGCCCCCCGGCACCTTCACCGCCTGGGAGGACATCCCTGACAACACCGACATGCTCTTCTACGAGGGCCTGCATGGCGCGGTGGTGACCCCCGAGCACAACATCGCGCAGCACCCCGACCTGCTGATTGGCGTGGTGCCGGTGATCAACCTGGAGTGGATCCAGAAGCTGTGGCGCGACAAGCACCAGCGCGGCTACAGCACCGAGGCCGTGACCGACACCATCCTGCGGCGCATGCCCGACTATGTGAACTACATCTGCCCGCAGTTCGCCCACACCCATGTGAACTTCCAGCGGGTGCCGATGGTGGATACTTCCAACCCGTTCATCGCGCGCGACATCCCGTCGGCCGATGAGAGCATGGTGGTGATCCGTTTCGCCAACCCCAAGGGCATCGATTTTCCGTACCTGCTGAACATGATCCACGATGCCTACATGTCGCGCGCCAACACCGTGGTGGTGCCGGGCGGCAAGATGGAACTCGCCATGCAGCTGATCTTCACCCCGTTCATCTGGCGCATGATGGAGCGCAAGCGGCGGGTCACCCCATGAGTGTCAGGAGCCTCGCCCGATGACCGTCAACACCCTCCCGGCCGACCCGGCCAGCCTCGCCGCCCGCATGGCCGACGCCATCCGGATGCTCTCCGTCGATGCGGTCGAGAAGGCCCGCTCGGGTCATCCTGGCGCGCCCATGGGCATGGCCGAGATCGCCGAGGCGCTGTGGAACCGGCATCTGCGCCACCATCCCGGCAACCCGGCCTGGCCCGATCGCGACCGTTTCGTGCTCTCCAACGGACACGGCTCGATGCTGATCTACTCGCTGCTGCACCTCACCGGGTACGCGCTGCCCATCGAGGAGCTGCAGCGCTTCCGCCAGCTGCACAGCAAGACCGCCGGGCACCCCGAGGTCGGCGTGACGCCGGGCGTCGAGACCACCACCGGGCCGCTGGGGCAGGGCCTGTCCAACGCGGTGGGCATGGCGCTGGCCGAGAAGCTGCTGGCCGCGGAATTCAACCGACCCCAGGAGGGCCCCGAGGGCGTGATCGTCGATCACTTCACCTATGTGTTCCTGGGTGATGGCTGCCTGATGGAGGGCATCAGCCACGAGGCCTGCTCGCTCGCCGGCACGCTGCGGCTGTCCCGGCTGATCGCGCTCTACGACGACAACGGCATCTCGATCGACGGCCATGTCGAGGGCTGGTTCACCGACGACACCCCGGCGCGCTTCCGGGCCTACGGCTGGCAGGTGATCGGCCCGATCGACGGCCATGACGCCGACGCGGTCGATGCCGCCATCGCGGCGGCCCGCGCGCAGGCCGGGGCCGATGACGGCCGGCCCACGCTCATCGTCTGCAAGACCGAGATCGGCCGCGGCTCGCCGAACAAGGCCGGCACCCATGATGTGCACGGCGCGGCGCTCGGCGCGGCCGAGGTGGCCGCCACCCGCGCGGCGCTGGGCTGGTCGCACGAGCCCTTCCAGGTGCCTGACGACCTCCGCGCCGCCTGGGATGCCCGCGCCCGTGGCGCCGCCCAGGAGCAGGCCTGGCAGGCGCGCTTCGCGGTCTACGCCGCGCGCCACCCCGAACTGGCCGCCGAGTTCCTGCGCCGCAGCCGTGGCGAGCTGCCGCCCGCCCATGCGCAACAGCTGCCCGCCGTGCTCGCGGCCATCGCCGCGCGGCCCGAGGCGGTGGCCACCCGCAAGGCCAGCCAGCAGGCGCTCGATGCGCTCGCGCCGCTCTGGCCCGAGCTCTTCGGCGGCTCGGCCGACCTCACCGGCTCGAACCTCACCAACTTCAAGGGCTGCGTGCGCGCCGGCCGCGATCAGCCCGGCAACCACCTGTCCTACGGGGTGCGGGAATTCGGCATGGCCGGCATCATGAACGGCATGGCCCTGCACGGCGGGCTGCTGCCCTACGGCGGCACCTTCCTCACCTTCAGCGACTACAGCCGCAACGCCATCCGCATGGCCGCCCTCATGAAGCAGCGGGTGGTGCATGTGTTCACCCATGACTCGATCGGCCTGGGTGAAGACGGCCCCACCCACCAGGCGGTGGAGCATGTGCCCTCGCTGCGCCTGATTCCCAACCTCGATGTCTGGCGACCGGCCGATGGTCTCGAGACCGCGGTGGCCTGGGCCTGCGCCCTAGAGCGCCGCGACGGCCCGAGCGCGCTGGCGCTGTCGCGTCAGAACCTGCCGCGGCTGCACGCCGACGCCGCCGCCGAGGCGGCGATCCGGCAGGGCGGCTATGTGCTGTCCGACGCTCCCGGCGCCCGCGCGGTGATCATCGGCACCGGCTCCGAGACCAGCCTGGCCCTGGCCGCGCAGCGTCTGCTCGCCGAACGCGGCGTGCCGGTGCGGGTGGTCTCGATGCCCGCCACCACGGTCTTCGACCGGCAGCCGGCCGCCTACCGGGATGCCGTGCTGCCGCGGGCCCTGCCGGTGGTGGCGGTGGAGGCGGCGCACCCCGATTTCTGGCGCAAGTATGTCGGCCGCGAGGGCGCGGTGGTGGGCATCGCGAGCTTCGGCGAATCGGCCCCGGCCGATGTGCTCTATGCGCACTTCGGCATCACCGCGGCTGCGGTGGCCGAAGCGGTGATGGGGCTGCCGGGCGTATCGGACTGATCGGGCGCCGGGCTGATCGGGCGCTGGGCAGGCCGCGCTCCGGGGCCGATCGAGCCTCCTGGTCCGATCAGGCTGCCCGGCGATTCCTCAGGGCCTGCCGGGCTTCCGCCGACCGCCCGGCTCAGCCAGCCCAGGCGGCCAGCGCAAACCGGTGCCTGCGCTCCGTCCAGGGCGGCAGGGGCGCCCCGGGCGTCATCGCGGCCTCGTCCCGGGGGTGGCCCTCCCAGCGCCAGGTTCTTTCCACCAGGCTCACGGTGCCGGCCTCATCCACCAGCAGCACAGTGGAGCAGCGCGTGCCATAGTCGGCCGAGCGCACGAAAGGCGCGCCCAGCATCCGCTCGCGCGCCAACCCCACGCCGGTGTCGGGCAGCTCGGCATCGGCGGCAGGCGCGGTCTCGGCGAGCGCCGCGAACAACCGGGACTCGAGGGCGCGGGGCTCGGGCCCGTCGGGACTGCCATCGCCCAGGGCGGCCGAGATGGCCCGCTTGAGCGAGAGCAGCTTGGGCCAGGGCGCATCGAAGGCGCCGTTCGAAAGGCCATGCACGCCCGCCGGCGGGCATGCCGGCACCGGCTGGCGATTGCTCAGGCAGACCGCTGCCGGCTCGCCCGGACGCAGGTCGATCATCAGCAGGTTGAAGCCCCGGTAGGTCTGGAGGTCGCCCATCTCGCCGCGGGCGAGCCGCTCGGCATGGCGGGCCGGGCTGTCCGATTGCGTGAGGAACGACACCGGCAGGCCGCCGCGGGAAGGCTGCGACGCGGGCGTTATGGCGCCGACCGCCGGGCCGGAACGCGCTTCGCGCAGATTGGTGAGGGCAGCGATGCGGCCCTCGGGATGCATCGCCAGCCAGGTGCCGCCGGCCTCGAGGTCGCGTCCGCCGATCAGTCCCGCCTGCGCCGGCCACCAGCCCAGCGGCGCGGTGGCCCGATGCAGGAACTCGTCCCGGTTGCCAGCGAGCACCAGTCGATAGCGGGGATGCGCGGCGAGCGCGAAGGCGATCAGGCACATGGGGCAGGTCGCGTGCCGCGGGCGGGCGCGGCGCAGGCGTGATCCAGGACGGGGACGGGACGCCCGCTCAGGCGGGCAGGGAATAGGGCAGGGGCAGCAGGCTGATCGCCCGGCCGTCCACCGACAGCGCGCCCGCCTGCACCGCGGCTGTCTGGGATTCGAAGAGCAGCAGCGCGCCGCCGCGCAGTGGGTCGGCAGCCGCCAGCACCACTTCGCCACAGGGTTCATGGCCACCCGCGGCGCTGACATCGGCGCCCGGAGCGGGCGGCAGGCCATCCACCCGTCCGAGGTGCATGCGTCGCTTGAGCTTGCCGAGGTACTGGCTGCGGGCGACCACCTCCTGCCCGGGATAGCAGCCCTTCTTGAAGTTCACCCCACCCACCAGTTCGAGGTTGACCATCTGAGGCACGAAGTGCTCCCAGGTGCCGGGCGTCACTCGGGGCAGGCCCGAGAGCACCTCCAGCCAGCGCCACAGCGCGCCGGGCCCGCCGGGCAGCGCCGCGCGGGCCGCGGTCCAGAGGCCTGCCGCCTGATCCCGGGGGCAGCTCAGGAGCCATCGCGGCAGGACGAGGTTCAGGCCGCAGGCGTCCAGGGCGACGGCGGGCAGTCCGATGGCGGTGAGGCCCGCTGCGTGGACCACCTCGCCCTCGGCGGGCGTTGTGCCGAGGTGGCCGGCGAGCCAGCGGCCCGCCGATTCGCCCGCCAGACCGAAGAAGGCGGCGCGGGCGCTATCGTCGGTGATCTTCAGCTTGGCCCGGAGCACGAACATCGACAGACGCTTGCGCAGCACCGGAGCCAGCGGAAGGGTGAGCGCGAGCTCGACCACGGGCGCCTCCGGGGTGTCGGCGCGCCAGCCCAGGAAGCTCGCCTGCAGCCGGCCCTTGGCGGTGCAGTAGCCTGACCACTGGGCAGTGCCGGGGGCGAGCTTCTCGATGTCGTTGGTGAGCTGGCTGTGCAGGAAGCGCACGGCCTCCGGTCCGCTGGCGCGAAGCAGGCCCAGATCGAACACCGGCATCACCAGCCCGGAGGGCCACGGCGCGAGCGCCGGCATCGGATGCCCGGCCAGCGGTCCGGCGGGATCATCCAGCAGCGCGACACCGAGGTCATCGGCCAGCGCCTGCAGCGGCTCGCGTTCGAAGCCGAAGGCGGGCGGGGGCGGGCCTGCGGGGGAGAGGGCCGGGGCGGCCGGCCCGGAAGACGGCGCGAGCGTCGCGCCCTGGGGCGCGGCGGCGGGCGCGGCGGCGGGCGCGGGGGACGGGGCGTCGGAATGGGGCAGGGTCATCGCCGTATTATAGGAAGCCCTTTCTGCCGCTCTGCGATGTCCCGATTCCTCGTCCCGATTTCGATCCTGCTCGCCGCGCTGGCGGCGCTCGCCTTCATCAGCCTGCGGGACGCGCCGCTCAGCGTCACCGATCCGCCGACCCGGTTGCGCATTGAACGCGGCATGGGACTGTCGGCCATCGGAGACGCCGTCGAGCGATCAGGCGCGGGCTGGGCATCCTGGCAGTTTCAGCTCGCCGCCCGTCTGCGGGGCGAGGCGCATCGCATCCAGGCAGGCGTCTATGAACTGCGCGGGCCGCTCAGCCGTCGCTCGCTGATGGGCAAGCTGGTGCGCGGCGAGGTGCTGCTGGCCGAGGTGCGCGTCATCGAAGGCTGGACCTTCCGCCAGATGCGCCAGGCGCTGGCCCGACACCCCGACCTGCAGCAGGATGCCGCGGCCCTGAGCGATGCCCAGCTGCTCGCGCGCATTGGCGCCGCCGAGCCGCATCCTGAAGGCCTGTTCCTGCCCAGCACCTATCGGTTCGCGCCAGGCACCCCTGACCTGGAGATCTATCGCCAGTCGTATCGCCTGATGAAGCGCACGCTCGATGAAGCCTGGTCGGCGCGCGCGGCCTCCGCGCCGCTGGCGAATCCGTATCAGGCCCTGATCCTGGCGTCGATCGTCGAGAAGGAGACCGGGCGCGATGCCGACCGCGAGCGCATTGCCGGGGTCTTCGCCAACCGCTTGCGGATCGGCATGATGCTGCAGAGCGATCCGACCACCATCTACGGGCTGGGCGCCCGGTTCGACGGCAACCTGCGGCGCGCCGATCTGCGGGCCGACACGCCGTACAACACCTACACCCGCAGCGGTCTGCCGCCCACCCCGATCGCACTGCCCGGGAAGGCGTCGCTCGCGGCGGCGCTCAATCCGCATTCCTTCACCGCGCTCTACTTCGTGGCTCGCGGCGACGGCACGAGCGAGTTCTCCAATGACCTTGCGGCCCACCAGCGGGCGGTCGACCGGTATCAGCGAAAGGGCGGCTCATGAGCAATCCGGATGCGTCGCATGGGCAGCCCGGGCGGTTTCTGAGCGTCGAGGGCATCGATGGCGCCGGCAAAAGCACGCACATCGACTGGATGGCCGATCGATGCCGGGAGTCCGGACGCGAGGTGGTCGTCACCCGCGAACCGGGGGGCACGCCGCTGGCCGAGCGGCTGCGGGAACTGCTGCTGCACGAGGCGATGGGCATCCAGACCGAGCTCCTGCTGGTCTTCGCTGCCCGCAGCGAACACGCGGCGGCGCTCATCCGGCCGGCGCTGGCGCGGGGCGCGATCGTGATCTGCGACCGGTTCACCGATTCCACCCACGCCTATCAGGGCGAGGGGCGGGGCGTGGCTCCGGCCTGGATCGATCAGCTCGAGGCCGCGGTGCTGAAGAGGCTGAGGCCCGACCGCACCTACCTCTTCGACCTGCCAGCGGACATCGCCGCGCAACGACGCGCCGCCGCCCGCGCAGCCGACCGATTCGAGCAGGAGGATGTGGCGTTCTTCGAGCGGGTGCGGGCTGGCTACGCGCGCCGGGTGGCTGAGGACCGCGGGCGTTTTCTCTGCCTGGACGGTCGGGAATCGATCGATGCCTTGCGCTCGCAGCTTGCGGCGGACCTTCGTCGGCTCGGGCTTGCTGGGTGAACAGCCGGATCAATCGTTGGATATCTCCCGTATTATGTTGGATTACTTTCTATCGTGACCGACGACACCCGCGCTGAGGCCTTGCCGTCCTGGCTGGAGGCCAGTCTGATCGCGCTGCTGGGCCTGCGCCAGAGCCTGCCGCATGCGCTGCTCATCCAGGGGCCGCGGGGCATCGGCAAGGGGCTGCTGGCGCGCCACTTCGCCCAGAGCCTGCTGTGCGAGTCTCCCCTGCCGGATGGCCGCGCCTGCGCGCGCTGCGATGCCTGCGGCTGGTTTGCCGCAGGCAACCATCCTGACTTCCGTCAGGTGTCGCCGCTTGCCGACGAGGAGTCGGGCGGCGAGCGCGCCGAGCGGTCCCGGTCCGAGCGCGCCCGCCCGGAAATCAAGATCGACCAGATCCGCGCCCTGGCCGGGTTCGTCGGGGTGGGCGGCCATCGCGCAGGGCGCAAGCCGGTGGTCATCGACCCGGCCGACGGCCTGAACCTGCCGGCCGCCAATGCCTTGCTGAAGACGCTGGAGGAGCCTTCCGGCGAAACCGTCTTCCTGCTGGTGGCGGCCCAGGGCGCCGCGGTGGCGCCCACCGTGCGATCCCGATGCGTGCCCTGGACGGTGCCGGCGCCGTCTGCCGATCTCGCTCGCGACTGGCTCGGCGCGCGGCTCGGCAGCGAACAGGCCGCCCGCGCGGCCGATTGGCTGGCCCTGGCCGATGGCGCGCCGCTGCGGGCCCTGGCACTCGCTGAACCCGGTGCCGCGGCCGCTCATCGGTTGCTGCTGCAGGCTGTCCAGGAAATCCCGGAGACTGGCGCCATGAGGATCGCCGAAGGCTTCGGTTCGCAAGCCGCCCCGCTCTGGGTGCCGCTCCTGCAGTCCTGGGTGAGCGACCTTGCGCGGGTGCTGGCCGGCGCGCCGGCGCAGCGCTATCCCGGCCAGCAGGCGGTGCTGCGGCGGCTCGCGCAGCGCACGCGCTTGCACACGGTAACCGCCTTCGCCACCTGGCTGGACCAGCAGGCGAGGGTGAGCAGCCATCCGCTCAATGCGCGCCTGTACGCCGAAGACCTCTGGCTGCGCTATGAAGCCCTGTTCGCGCGCTGACTGCCGTCCATTCCGTTTGCAAGACCCTGGAGAATGAGTCCATCGTGAGCACCCTCAGCCAGGCCGATGCCAACACCCTCACCGGCGCCCTGTCCTTGACCCAACCGGATCCGAAAGCCGGCAGCCCGTCCGGCGCAGCTCAGGCCGGTTCGGGGCAAACCGTTTCGGGGCAGGGCGGTGCGACGCAAGGCGGCGGGACCGGCCTGCGTCCCAGCGTGCTGCAGCTGAGCATCCGCGACAAGGCGGCGCTCTACTCGGCCTACATGAGCCACATTGCCCGCGGCGGCCTGTTCGTGCCCACGCCGCGCGCGGCACGGCTCGGTGACGATGTGTTCGCCATCGTCAGCCTGCCGGACGATCCGGCGAAGCTGCCCATCCCGGGCAAGGTCTGCTGGATCACGCCCAGCGGCGTGCCGGGGCGGCCCCAGGGAATCGGCATCCAGTTCGCGGCCAACGACGCCGGCGAGCAGGCCCGCCTGCGCATCGAGAAGATCCTGGGCAGCGCGCTCAGCTCCGATCGCCCCACCTCGACGCTCTGACCGGAGAGCCCGGCCTCGCCCTGCGGGTACACTCGCGGCGTGTTCGTCGATTCGCATTGCCACCTGGATTTCCCCGAGCTCGCGCCACAGCTGCCGGCGCTGCTCGAGCGCATGCGCGCGGCCGATGTTCGCGGGGCGTTGTGCATCAGCGTCGAACTCGATCGGTTTCCCGCCGTGCTGGCGCTGGCCCATGCGCATCCGCATCTCTGGGCCACGGTGGGCGTTCATCCCGACTATCCCGACATCATCGAGCCGGATGTCGATGGGCTGGTCCGGCTCGCCGCCGATCCTCGCATCCGGGCCATCGGCGAAACCGGGCTGGACTACTACCGGCTCACCGGCGACCTCGGCTGGCAGCGTGAACGATTCCGCGTGCACATCCGCGCGGCCCGCGCCACCGGCTTGCCGCTGGTGATCCATACCCGGGCGGCGGCGGAAGACACGCTGAGGATCATGCGGGAAGAGGGCGCCGAGCAGGTCGGGGGGGTGATGCACTGTTTCACCGAGGACTGGGCCACCGCGAGCGCCGCGATCGACATGGGCTTCTGCATCTCGTTCTCGGGCATCGTGACCTTCAAGAGCGCCGAGAGCCTGCGCGCGGTGGCTGCCCAGGTGCCGGCGGACCGGCTGCTGATCGAGACCGATTCGCCCTACCTGGCCCCGGTGCCGTATCGCGGCAAGACCAACGAGCCGTCCTTCGTGCCCAGGGTGGCCGCGATGCTGGCGCAGGTCCGCGGGGTTCCGCTCGAGCAGGTGGCCAGGCAGACCACCGAGAATTTTCTTCGCACCTTCCGCATTCCAGCCGAGGCGCTCGGGCCGGGCGTCTGAGGCTTCCCGGCTTTCGACATGGGCTTGACTGACCGCCGTTCTCACCCGCGCCGGGATGCCGTCCGCCGACTGATCCGGCGGGCGGCGGGCGGTCTGGCTCTGATGGCGGGCGCCCGCGCGTCGGCGGGGCCCGAACAGGATCAGGCCGAGTTCCTCGCAGCGCTTGCGACCGACGATGTCCACACCGTGCGAAAACTGCTGGTGCGCGGGGTGTCGCCCAACCTGCGGCACCCGCAGCAGGGGCCGGTCATCGTGATGGCCGCGCAGGCGAAGGCATTCGGGGCGGTGCGGGCGCTGCTCGATTCGCGGATCACCGAGGTGAATGCGGTCAACCCGCTGGGCGAATCCGCGCTGATGTTCCTCGCGATGTTCGGCGAGACCGACCTCGCGAGATTGCTCATCCGCCGCGGCGCGCAGGTCAATCAGCCCGGCTGGACGCCGCTGCACTACGCGGCGGCCACCGGGCAGCTCGGCATGATTCGCCTGCTCATCGAGGAGCACCATGCCTACATCGATGCGCCCTCGGCCAATGGCACCACGCCCCTGATGATGGCCGCCCGGGAGGGGCAGACCCGCGCCGCCCGTCTGCTGGTGGAGCTTGGCGCAGACCCGAGCCTGCGCAATCAGGCGGGTCTTGGCGCGCCGGAGTACTTCCTGCGGCGCGATCAGCCCGATGACGCCCGGTATCTGGCGGAAAAGGCGACCGACTTCCTGCGCCGCTACGGCACCCGGGAAGCGCCGGTGCCGGCAGCGGCGAAGCCCTGAACGGGCGCTGATCGGGCGCTGATGCGGGATCGCGCGCACCTACGAATGCGCATAATGTGTATTATGTAAACTCTATTGCGCGCAGCCGTCGGCGCGGGCCACGCGCAAGCGCCCACACAGGCAGCCCACACAAGCAGCCCGCACAGGCTTCCCGCTCACAGCCGCGCCCGCAAGCCGCTCACCCGTCGCGTCAGCCGCCCGACTGCCGTGCCCATCAGCTCGGGATGCCGAGCCACCAGCGTGAACGCGCTGCGCGCCCGGGTGATGCCGGTGTAGACCAGCTCACGGGTGAGCACCGGTACATCGGCCTCGGGCAGCACCAGCGCCACATGGGCGAACTCCGAGCCCTGGCTCTTGTGCACCGTCATGGCGAAGGCGGTCTCCACCTCCGCCAGCCGCGTGACCGCCACCGAGCGCAGGCTCTCGCCATCGCCGAACCAGCAGCGCAGCGCCCCGTCATCCGCGGGCTCGCGCAGCACGATGCCGATGTCGCCGTTGAACACGCCGAGCGCCGGGTCATTGCGGGTGACCATCACCGGTCGGCCTTCGTACCACTCGCCGCGGCGCGCGAGCAGACGCGCCTCCGTGAGGGCGCGCTCGATCGACTCGTTGAGCCCGCTCACGCCCCAGGGCCCCTCACGCACCGCGCAGAGCACCCGGAACGCATCGAACTGCCGCAGCACCGCCCTCACCCAGGACTCGAAGGCCTCGCGATCTTCGCCATCGGGGCGGGCCGCCAGCTGCGCGAGGTAGCTGCGATAGCCGCCCTGCGCGCCCGGCCGGCCGTCCAGGGCAAGCTCGGGCACGGCGCGCGGATCGTGCGCCTCGACAAGGCTGACCGGCCCCCCGATGTCGGCGCGCAGCAGCGCCTGCGCGGCCATGGCCTCGCCCGCGTTGACCGCGAGCGCGAGGGCGCCGATCGGTCCGCCGAACCGGTGGCTACGGCGCAGCACCACGGTCTGTCGGGCAAGGGCCGATTCACTGCCCTCGCCCGCTCCCTGGCAGAGATCGCCCATCACCGCGCCCGCCTCCACCGAGGCGAGCTGGTCGCGGTCGCCCAGCAGCACCACGCGGGCGTGCGCAGGCAAGGCGTCGAGCAGCAGGGCCATCATCTCGAGGTGGATCATCGAGGCTTCATCGACGATCAGCAGATCGAGGTCGAGCGGATTGGCGGCATCGTGCCGGAAGCGACGGGTGCCCGGCTGGGCGCCCAGCAGGGAATGCAGGGTGCGCGCCGGACCGAGAGCATCCGTCCACTGCGTCAGGCGAAGCGTGGCCGCCAGCGACGCATCGAGCCCGTCGAGCGCCTTGCTGATCGACTGCCGAAGACGCGCGGCGGCCTTGCCGGTGGGCGCGGCCAGGGCGACCCGAAGCGGCGCCGGCCCCGGCCGCAGCGACTGCAGCAGAACCAGGAGCCGGGCCGCGGTGTGGGTCTTGCCGGTGCCCGGGCCGCCCGTGATCAGGGTGAGGCGCCCTTGCAGCGCGGTCTGGCAGGCGATCTTCTGCCAGTCGGGCCCATCCCCTGCTGGCAGAGGCGCAAACAGCCGATCGAGCAGGGCCTGCGCCGCAATCGGGTCGATGTCCGGCGAACGCTCGCCGGCGCGGGCGCGCACCTGCGCGGCCACCCGGGTCTCATGGCGCCAGTAGCGGCGCAGGTAGAGCAGCCCGCCGCTGAGCACCAGCGGCGAGCGGCCCTGCTCGTTGAGCGGCTCGATCTCGATCGACGCCGCCTCATGCCATGCCGCCTCGCGCGCGTCGGGGGCGGACGGCCACTCGGCCAGCAAGGCCCTCAGGCCGGCCATCGCGTCGGACGGCCAGGCGAGCAGGCCCTGCGGATCGGCCATCAGGTCGGCAACCGGAAGCGCGCAGTGGCCGCGCCCTTCGAGCTGGGACAGCAGCGCGGCCGCGAGCAGCAGGCTGGCCGGCGCGCGCGGATCGGTGTCGGCGAGGAATCGGGCAAGGGCCAGGTCGAGACTGCGCAGGCAGCCGACGGCGCGCCAGCGTTCCAGGGTGTGCAGCATCCCGGCTGGCGTCATGTCGCCTCCGGCGCCGCATGGGCCTGGCCGGCGGGCAGCAGCGCGTCGACCTGCCGGATGAGCGCGAGCGGCGCGACGATCGGGCAGCAGCCGGCGGCCGGCCCGGTGATGCCGCGCAGGAACAGGTAGATCGCGCCGCCAAGGTGCTGGTCGGGCCGGTAGGCCGCCCCCAGCCGCACGGCGAGCAGCCGGTGCAGCGCGAGCAGATACAGGGTGGCCTGGACATCGTAGCGGTGCTCGCACATGGCCTCGTTCATGGCCTCGAGGGTGTAGGCGGCGTCGTTCGGGCCGAGGTGGTTGGACTTGTAGTCGAGCACCCAGAACCGACCGTCGTGCTCGAAGACCAGGTCGGCAAAGCCCATGAGCATGCCCTTGAGGCTGCGCTGCGGCAGCGCCGGACGCGCCCGCCCGGGCTGCAGGTGCTCACGGCAGAGCGCGTCGATGCGCTCGGCCGCCAGGCCATCGCTCGGGAACCAGAACTCCATCTCGGGCGTGGGGCTGCCCACCCCGGCGAGCGGCACGCCCAGCGGCGGCAGCGGGGTGTTGCAGACCTCCCGCAACCAGACAAGCACATCGTCGGCGCGATGGCCCCAGCCCTGGCGCTCGCAGCGGCGCAGCAGGCGCTGCGGATTCTCGGCCGACGCAGTCAGCGCGAAGCCCTCGCCGGCCAGCCACTCGAGCTGATCGTGCAGGAAGTTGCCGGCGACCGCGCCACGCGGAAAACGGTGCCAGACCGGATCGGCGCGCGGTGGCGCCGATGCGGGGACATCGGCGTTGGCAGCGACATTGGCGTTGGCAGCGACTGCGGCGTTGGCAGCGACTGCGGCGTTGCGGGCCTCATCGGCAGGCTCGCCGCCCTCGGGCTCGTCGTCGCGCAGCAGCCGGGCCGGCAGCGAGCCCGCGCTCGCGTGCGGGCCCGCTCGGCCCGCGTCGCGCACCAGCGCGGTGTAGCTGCTGATCGACCAGTCGCGCTCGAAGCGGGCGTCGTACTCGGGCGGCGCGGCCAGCGGCGGCAGGGCCTGGCGCGGCTGCAGGCGGGTGAACGAGGCCGCGGCGGCGCCCTCGCCCATGATCTGCACCGACACGAGAGGGCAATCCCGGGCCAGGCCGTGGGCTGCGGCGCTGACCGCCTCGGGCGCGCAGGGAGCGGGGCCCGACAGCAGATGACCGATGGCGCTGCGCGGCCAGACGCACTCCTTGCCGTTGCCGATCCTGAGCGCCGACAGACCGATCCAGAGCGCATGGCGGGCCCGGGTCAGCGCCACATAGAGCAGCCGCAGGCTCTCGCGCAACTGTTCGCGCGCATGCTGGGCCTTGTGATCCAGGCCGGGCGTCAGCACGAGTTCGCGCCCGGCGTCGGGGGCATCGCTCACGGGCAACAGAAAGGCGGGATGCCTGTCCGCGCGGGCGTCCTGCCCGGGATCGCGCAGGTGCGCGGCGAAGGGCAGGAAAACCACCGGGTATTCCAGGCCCTTGGACTTGTGCACGGTGACCACCTTGACCAGGTCGGCATCGCTTTCGAGTCGCAGCAGCAGATCGTCGGCGCTGTTCAGGCCGGCGTCGGCCTCGTCGAGCTGCTGCTGCAGCCAGCGCACGGTCGCGTGCTCACCCTCGAGCTGGGCCGCGGCAGCCTGCAGCAGTTCGGCGAGGTGCAGGATGTTGGTCAGGCGACGCTCGCCGTTGTCCGCCGGCTCCTGGGTACCGAGCCAGCGGGCGGGCAAGCCGAAGACATGCAGGGCCTGCCGGATCATGGCCAGCACGCCCTGCGTCTGCCAGACCTGGCTGAGCGCCTGCAGGCGCTCGCACTGGCGATCGAAGGCCTGGTCGTCGCTGGCCAGCGCCACCAGTTCGGCCATGGAGAAACCCAGCAGCCGGGTGGCCAGGGCCGCGCGCGCCAGCCGGATGTCGCGCGGCGCGGCCACGGCCTGCAGCAGTCGCAGCAGGTCTTCGGCCTCGGGGGTCTGGAACACCGTGTCCTTGTCCGAGAGATAGACCGAGGCCAGGCCGCGGCGCTGCATGGCCTGACGCACCGCCTGCGCCTCGGTGCCGGTGCGCACCAGCACGGCGATGTCGGCCGGCTGCAATCGGCGCAACGGCTGGCCGATCGTCTCGAAGCCGACCCGGGGGTCGTTCAGCCGCGCGACGATGGCCTCGGCGCAGCGATCGGCGAAGATCCGCATGGCCTCCCGCATGCCGAGGAGGGTGGTGTCGACCGCGAGTGTGATCGGCGCCGCCTCCCCTTCGGCATCGAGCAGCCGTTCGGCGCGGCCGTGGGCCTGCACCGCGACGAAGGGCAGCTCGGCGGGAGCGTCGGCGCGGCGAAACAGGAAGGCGCCCTCGCCAGGACGGTCTTCGGCGCGCTGGAACATCGCATTCACCGCTGCCACGAGTTCGCTGGTGGAGCGCCGGTTCACCCCCAGCACATGGTGTCTGCCCTCGGTGGCGCGGCGGGCGCGCAGATAGCTCCGGATGTCGGCGCCGCGGAACTGGTAGATCGCCTGCTTGGGATCGCCGATCAGCAGCAGCAGGCGCGCGGGGTGATGCTCGGCGATGCGGTAGAGGCGATCGAAGATGCGCAGCTGCAGCGGCGAGGTGTCCTGGAATTCGTCGATCATCGCCACCGGGTACTGTCCCAGGATGCGCTCGCGCAGGCGGATGGCCCGGTCGCCGTGGGCCGAGCTGTCCAGCGCCTGATCGAGCCGTTCAAGCAGGTCGGCGAAGCCGAAGCTGCCCGCGCGCGCCTTGAGCTGCTGCATGCGCGCGCGCACCTGCGCGGCGGCATGCAGGCGCATGACCGAGGGCGGCTCGGGCAGCGTGGCAAGCTCGCGGCACAGCGCGCGGAACGCATCGACGCACTCGGGCAGCGCGAGCGGCAGGCCTTGCGCGGCGAAGTGATCGCGCAGCGCCGCGCCCGAGAGAACCGAGATCGCCTTCTCGGAGGGCTCGAAGACGGTGGGCGCCGGGTCCTGCGCCCATGTGCGCA
Organism: Betaproteobacteria bacterium; assembly: GCA_018970865.1. Taxonomy (GTDB): domain Bacteria; phylum Pseudomonadota; class Gammaproteobacteria; order Burkholderiales; family Burkholderiaceae_E; genus Quisquiliibacterium. Next base: position 19,715 of record JAGWVN010000026.1, on the reverse strand, counting down.
GGGCGTCGGTCCACCGGGCGATATCGGCGGGCCGCGCGGACAGCGCACGAGCGGGATGGGTCGGGTCGGATCGCGCCGCCACGAACCAGTCGCGCAGCGCATCGGCCCGTTCCACCCAGCCGCGCTTGAGCCGGCGCAGCGCCGCGTCCCGCTCGCGTGGCGCGGCAGCCAGCCGCTCGGCCAGGCTGCCCTGCCCGGCTCCGTCCGGCAGCGGCGTGTCGAGCAGATCGCGGATGGCTGCCTCGAGGGTGTCGAGATCCTTCCATTGCGCGAGCACCGGCGACAGGCTGTCGTCGTCCAGCGGGTAGACCTGCTGGCGCCAGTAGTCGCGGACCGCCTCGGCGCGCATGGCGGCCTCCTGGGCCTGCAGGGTCTCGTCGAACAGGCTGCCGCTGTCGAAGGCATGCTCCCGCAGCATGCGCTGGCACCAGGCGTCGATGGTGTGGACGGCGGCGTCATCCATGGCCTCGGCCGCCGTGGCCAGCCGCCAGGCGGCCTGCTGACGCGCCGGCCCCGCCGGATAGGCGGCGATCAGCGCCGCCAGAAAGGCATCGTCGGCCGCGATCGGCTCACCGCGGAACCCGGCCGCCGCCTCGACCAGCCGACGGCGGATGCGGTCCGACAGCTCGCGGGTGGCGGCGCGGGTGAAGGTCATCACCAGGATCTCGCCGGGCAGACGGGGCTCGCCGCCGTGGCCGAGCACCAGGCGCACATAGAGGGCGGCGATCGTCCAGGTCTTGCCGGTGCCGGCGCTGGCCTCGATCAGGTGACTGCCCTGCAGGGGCAAGGAAAGCGGATCGAGCGAGTCAGTCATCGATCGCCTCCGGCTCGGGGGCATCGCTCAGCGATGTCTCGAGGACCGCGTGCGCGCCGAGCCACGCGAGGAAGGGCTGATAGAGGCGCTGGCTGGCGGCCTCGAAGCCGGGATCGGCGGCCAGGCTGTCGTAGTCGGGGAATAGCCGCGCCAGGCTCGGCTCGGCGCCCTCCCCCGGGGTCGGGCTGTTGTAGCGGCCTTCATAGGTCTCGCGCGCCTTGCCCGGCTGGCGCAGCAGGGCGATGCCGGTCTGCGCGGCGGTCGGCAGGGGAGCGTTGCCGCGCAGTCCGTCGCGGCAGGCCAGCATGAGCGCGTGAAGCACCGGTCGCGCCTCGTCGGGGTCGGGCGCCCGCACCCGCACCAGGGCGCCCTGTCCGATCAGGATGCCGTCGGTGGGCGAGCCGCAGGCCGCGCTGGCCAGGCAGCGCACCCAGGCGCCGAGCAGCTTGGATTCACGCAGGAGCGGCTCGGCCTTGCGCTTCCCGTCCATGGTGCAGAGGCGGCTGGCCTGGAGCTCGATCCAGACCGGGCGGGCGCCCTTGCCGGCCGCGCGCGCGCCGGCCAGCCAGTCATCGAGCTGCAGCGTGGCGTCGTCGGGATGGGCGCACTGCAGCCGCAGGCGCTCGCGCGCATCCGGCAGGTCCGCGAGGGACTCCTGCCAGCGGGACAGCATCGGCAAGAGCGCGTCACCCAGGGAGCGCTCGGTCAGCCGGCCGGGCCCGGCCAGGGGCAGGCTGCCCGAGCGGCGCAGGCGTCCGAGCTCCTGGCCAAGCACGGCACGGATCTGCGCCGGGCGGTCGTCGGCCGGGGTTGGTCCGCCGGCGGCCGGCAAGGCCTCGATCGCGCGGCGGCAGGCCTGCAGCAGCGTGTCGGTCCAGGCCCACTGCTCGAGCCCCTGGCCGATGAAGGTCTCGTCATCGGCGTCGGCCTCGTCGCGATCGCCGAAGGACACCCGCAGCCGGTGCCGGAAAAAGGCCTGCACCGGATTGCGCAGGAAGGCCGTCAGCGCGTCGAGCGTCAGCACGAGATCGGACTGGGCGCCGCCCGCGGGCGGCGGCGGCAGGGGCACGGCAGCGGCCTCGGCCCGATCCCCGACGCCATCCCCGGCATGCGCCGCCCGCCATTCCCGGGCGTGCGTGAACAGCGCCCCGGACGCGGCGCCCTCGGCCGGCTCGAAGTAGCGTCGGCTGAACGGCTGCAGCGGATGCTCGGTGGTGCGCTCATCGACCACCGCGGGCCCCCAGCCCGCGCCGAGATAGTCGCGCAGCTGGGCGACCAGCACCGAGGGCGGCTGCGGCTGGTTGTCGCGCTGACTGCGGCCGGCCCAGCTGATGTAGAGCACCTCCCGCGCCGAGAGCAGCGCATCGAGCATCAGCTGACGGTCATCGTCGCGCCGCGACCGATCCCCCGGACGGGCCTGACCCGGCAGACCCATCAGGTCGAAGTCCATGCGACTGCCGCGCCGCGGATAGTCGCCGTCGTTCATGCCGAGCAGGCAGACCACCCGGAACGGGATGGCGCGCAGCGGCAGCAGGGTGCAGAAGGTGACGCCGCCGGCCCGGAATCGACGCGAGAGCCCCGGCGCATCGACCGCGCCGAGCCAGGCCTCGCGGACCACCCCGACATCCAGCGGCTCGGTGAAGCCGGCCGCCTCGCAGGCCTCGAGCCAGCCGCCCAGCGACTGGTCGAGCGCGGCCAGCACGCCCCGATCGGTGTCGTCGGTGGCCCGGAACAGCGACTCGAGCAGGCTGCGCAGCCGCAGCGCCCAGGCGCCCGGCGGGCGGGGCGAGACCGCATCGCGCCACCACTCGGTGAGCACCCGCAGCAGCTCATCGAGCGCGCCCGCCAGCCCCGCGCTCAGGCCGGCAACCTCGGGATAGGGTTCGATGCCGGCATAGTCGCCGGCCGCCGGCAACTCCCCGGTGGCGTAGCCCAGCAGCATCCGCTGCAGGCCGAAGCGCCAGGTGTTCTGCTCGCCGCCCTGCCCCAGGCCCAGCCCCTCGCGATGCGCGGCATTCAGGCCCCAGCGGATGCCCGCGTCGGCGATCCACTCCCCCAGCAGCTCGACGCCGGCGGGGTCGATGCCGAAGCGCGCGGCCAGCGCGGGCACTCCGAGCAGATCGCGCACCTGGCTCACCCCGAATCGCTGATGGGGGGCCCGCAGCACTTCCTCGAGCGCGATCAGCATCGGCTGGCGACCCCGCTCGGGCTGATCGGCGATGCCCCACGGGATGTGACGGGGATCGCGGCGCGGGTGCTGGCCGAACACCGAGCGGATGGCCGGCGCGAAGCGCTCGATGTCGGGCACCATGACCACGATGTCGCGCGGCGCGAGCGGCTGCAGGCCCGGGGGACGGGCCAGCAGTTGCAGCAGCTGGTCGTGCAGGACTTCGACCTCGCGCTGCGCGCTGTGCGCCACCTGGAAGACGATGGATCGGTCCTCGTTGGGCACCGCCGGCCAGGCATGCTCCTCGAGGGGCAGCAGGTCGCGCACCGATGCCTGCACCTGGGCCAGCAGGGTCTGCGGCGCAGACTCGTCGAACAGGTCGACGCGCGGCATCGCGAAGCGCCGGGCCGCGGCCTGGGCGTCGTCGAAGGCATCGAGCTGGCGGATGAAGTCCCGGCTCTGGCGGCCCCAGGCTGCCAGCAGCGGATGGCCATGCGCGTGCATGTCCTGCAGCGGCAGCGCCGAGAGATCGCGGTTGCGGCGCCAGGGATGGCGGCGTCGCTCGAAGCGCAGCAGCTCGCGGCCATCGATGATGTCGGCCCAGTGGTACTGGCAGGGATTGGGCACCGCCAGCAGCACCTGGCAATGCGCCGACAGGGCCGCGATCGCCTCCAGGGTCTGATGCGGGATGTGCGTGGTGCCGAAGAGCACCACCCGGCGAGGCAGGGCCGGGAACGCCCGCCCCGCCCCGTGGACGGGCTCGCGCAGCGCCGCGACGAAGCGCCGGTGCAGCTGCGCGCGGGCGCCGGCGCGCTGCGCGATGTCGAGGCCGGCCTGCACCGCCCGCCACAGCGCCGGCTGCCAGCGCTGATCCTCGGGCACCGGGATGGCCTGCGCCCCCTCGCGCATCGGATCCGCCCGCAGACTGTCCACGCCCCGAGCCCAGTCGTGCAGCCAGTCGGCGCGGTACACCTGGTACTGATCGAACAGGTCGGCCAGGCGCTCGGCAAGCTGCAGACGCCGGGCCGGATCGCCATCGGCCAGGAACCCTGCCACCGGCGCGAAGCCGGGCTGACTGGCCAGCGCGGGCAGCAGGCTCATCAGCCGCCAGGTGAGCGGCAGCTTGTCGAGCGGCGATTGCGGCGGTACGGCCTCGCGCCCGAGCACCGCCCGGTAGGCTCGCCAGATGAAGCGCGCCGGCAGCTCGATGCGGGTTGCCGCGCACACCCCCTGCCCGCTGGCCAGGGTCATCTTCAGCCACTCGGCCATTCCGTTGCTCTGGACGAGAAGCGTCTCGGATTCGAGCGGCGCCAGCGGATGGCGGGCCAGCCAGTGCAGCAGCGCCTCGGCCAGCGCCTCGAGGCGGTTGCCGTGCAGAACCAGAAGGCCGGTTGGCGTGTCGTCGCGCATGCGAGGCTGTCTCCCGGCCGGGAGAATCGCACGGCGCGGGCTCAGCGCCTGAGCCCGCCCATGCTCAGCGGCTGAACTCGAAACCTTCGTAGCCGCGCTGCGCCACCTCCTGGCAGATCTGGCGATAGCGCGGCATGCCGCCGGCATAGGGCATGAACACCCGCGGCTTGCCCGGCACATTGGCGCCGAGATACCAGGAGTGCGGCACCTTGGAGAGCAGCGTGGCGTCGGCCGCGGCCTGCACCTGCTGCGACCAGGCCTCCATCGCCTCGGGGCGCGGCTCCATGCGGGCGATGCCTTCCTTGCGCAGGTGGGCGATGCAGTCGGTGACCCAGTCGACATGCTGCTCGATGGCCACCGGCATGTTCACCAGCACCGAGGGGCTGCCCGGCCCGGTGAGGGTGAAGAGATTGGGAAAACCGCTCACCTGCAGGCCAAGGTAGCTGCGCGGACCGGCCTCCCAGAGCGCGTTGAGCGAGACCCCGCCACGGCCGACCAGGTTGAGCTTCTTGAGCGGACCGGTGAGCGCGTCGAAGCCGGTGGCGAAGACGATCACATCGAGTTCGTGATGGGCCTTGCCGGTCTGGATGCCGGTGGCGGTGATGCGCTCGATCGGATCGGCCCGGACATCGACCAGCGTGACATTGGGCCGGTTGAAGGTCTCGAAGTAGCCGGTGTCGATCGGTGGGCGCTTGGCCGCGAAGGGATGGTCGATGTCGGCGAGCTTCTCGGCGGTGGCCGGGTCTTTCACGATCTCGCGGATCTTGTTCTTCAGGAAGCTCGAGGCGGTGTCGTTGGCCGCCTTGTCGACCAGCAGATCGCGGAAGACGCTGCGAAAGCGCAGCCCGCCGATCGACCAGGCGCTCTCGTAGAGGGCCTTTCGCTCGTGCTCGGAGGGGTCGTGGGCCGAGCGCTGCGCGATGATGAAGGGATGCCCGTTGGGGGTGGAATGCATCACCTGGCGGATGCGGTCGCTGTTGTCGGCCACATAGCGCTTGAAGCCCTCGCTCAGCGGCGCGTTGTGCGCGGGCACGCTGTAGTTGGGCGTGCGCTGGAACACGGTGAGATGGGCCGCCGCCTCGGCGATCACCGGCGTGGCCTGGATGCCCGTGGACCCGGTACCCACCAGCCCCACCCGCTTGCCGGAAAAATCGACGCCCTCGTGCGGCCACTGGCCGGTGTGGTACCAGCGCCCGGTGAAATCGGCCAGCCCCGGAATGGCCGGAATGTTGGCCGACGACAGGCAACCCACGGCGGTGATCAGGTAGCGGGTGCGGTACTGCTCGCCCGACTCGGTGCTCACCAGCCAGCGATTGGCGGCTTCGTCGTAGCGGGCGCCGGTGACCCGGGTGTTGAAACGCACGCTGCGCTTGAGGTCGAGACGGTCGGCGACGAAGTTGAGGTAGCGCAGGATCTCGGCCTGCCCGGGATAGCGCTCCGACCACTGCCATTCCTTGAGCAGCGCGTCGGAGAAGTAGTACATGTAGGAATGGCTCTCGGAGTCGCAGCGCGCGCCGGGATAGCGGTTCCAGTACCAGGTGCCGCCCACGCCATCGGCCATCTCCAGCACCTGCACCGAGAGGCCCAGGCGGTCGCGCAGGCTGTGAAGCTGATACAGGCCCGAGAAACCCGCGCCGATGATCAGCGCCTCGGTGTCGGTCACCGGCGCCGGGGTGATCGGGGAAGACTGGGGAACGGAAGCCATGGAAGCGATCCTTGCAGGGTGAGGTCAGAGTTCGGTGAGCTGGCCGGCGAGCCAGAGCTCACGCAGCCGGAATTTCTGGATCTTGCCCGAGCCGGTGAGCGGGAAGCTCTCCATGAGAAACCAGCGCCTGGGCGTCTTGTGCGGGGCGAGATGCTCGCGCATGTAGGCGAAGAGCGTGGCCTTGTCGAGACTGGCGCCGGGCGCCGGGCGGATGAACGCGCCCACCTCCTCGCCCCACTTCTCGTCGGGCAGGCCCACCACCGCCACCTCGGCCACGCCCGGATGCCGGAACAGCAGTTCCTCGAGCTCTCGCGGATAGATGTTCTCGCCGCCGCGGATGATCATGTCCTTCAGGCGCCCCTCCACCGTGCAGTAGCCGCGCTCGTCCATGGCGCACAGGTCGCCGGTGTGCAGCCAGCCCTCGGCATCGATGGCCGCCGCCGTGGCCTCGGGCATCTCGTAGTAGCCGTGCATGACATGGTAGCCACGGGTGCAGTACTCGCCGATGCGGCCCACCGGCAGCGTGGCGCCGGTGGCGGGATCGATGATCTTGACCTCGGCATGCGGCATGGGCGGGCCGATGGTGTCGGCCTTGTCCTGGATGCTGTCGTCGGGGCGGGTCATCGAGGCCACCGGCGAGCATTCGGTCTGCCCGAACACGATGGTGAAGCGCGCGCCCAGCCGCTCCTCGAGCCGGCGCACCAGCTCGGCCGGCACCGTGGAGCCGCCCGAGCAGATCGCCTGCAGCGAGCCGAGGTCGGTCTGCGCGAAGCGGGGATGTTCCATGAGCGCCACCAGCATGGTCGGCACCGCCAGCAGCGCGTTGCCGCGATAGCGCTCGGTGAGCTCCAGCACCAGGCCGGGCTCGAAGGCCTCCACCAGCACCTGGGTGGCCCGCCTGGAGACTGCCCCGAGCACGCACAGCACGCAGCCGCCGGTGTGGAACAGCGGCATGGTGGTCACCCAGCTTGCGCCATCGGGCACGCCCATGCGGTCCATGGTGTGGGCGCCGTTGTTGACCAGCCCCCGATGGTGCAGCAGCGCGCCCTTGGGGAAGCCGGTGGTGCCCGAGGTGTACTGGATCATCACCGGGTCTGTCGGCCGCACCACCGGCAGCGCGATGTCGGGATCGTCGCCCTGCGCGATGAAGGCCTCCCAGTCATCGAAGCAGACCACCTCGCGCAGCTCGGGGCATTCCGGCGCCACCGCGCGCACCGTGTCGAGCATGGGGTTGCCACGAAAGCCCGGCACCACGAAGACGCCGGCCGAGCGCGACTGGCGCAGCACATAGGCGAGCTCGGCGCCGCGGAAGGCCGGGTTGACGGTGACGAGGATGAGCCCGGCCATGGCCGCGCCGAACTCCATGAGGATCCACTGCGGGATGTTCGGCGCCCAGATGGCCACCCGTTCGCCGGGCCTGAAGCGGCGGGCCAGCGCCCGGGCCGTGCGCTGCGCGTCGGCGTGCAGCGCCTGATAGGTCCATTCCCGGCGGGCTGCGGGATCGGGCGCGCCGACCACCAGCGCCACGCGCTCGGGCACGGTCTGGGCGGCCCACTGCAGCAGTTCGCCCAGCGTGATGTCACGCACCGGCGGCTGTTCGGGGCCGCGGGCGTAGGACTCGCTCAGCGGCATGGTGTCTCCTGCGAGGACTGGGGCGTCGGCGACCCGGACGGGTCGCGTCGCCGCGCATGAACGAGGGTAGCACGCGAGGCGCGCCCCCGAGCCGCCTCAGGCCGGGGGCAATGCCGTCGCGCGGCGGCGGCGCAGACCGAAAATCCGTCCGGGCAGCCGGGAGATGTCGTCGATCCAGGTGAACACCGCCGGGACCACCAGCAGGCTGAGCAGGGTGGAGGTGATCAGCCCGCCGATCACCGCGATCGCCATCGGCGAGCGGAAGCTCGGATCCGACCCCCATCCCAGCGCGATCGGCAGCATGCCGGCGCCCATGGCCAGGGTGGTCATGACGATCGGACGGGCCCGCTTGTGGCACGCGTCCACCAGCGCCTCGAAGCGGTCCATGCCACGACGACGCGCCTCGATCGCGTACTCCACCAGCAGGATGGAATTCTTGGTGACGATGCCCATCAGCATGAGCAGCCCGATCAGCGAGGGCATCGAGAAGCTCTGGTGGGTGAGGAGCAGGGCCACGAAAGCGCCGCCGATCGACAGCGGCAGCGCGGCCAGGATGGTCACCGGCTGCAGGAAGTCGCGGAACAGCAGCACCAGCACCATGAAGATGCAGAGCACGCCGATGCTCATCGCCAGCCCGAAGCTCGCGAAGAGCAGCTGCATCTCCTGGGTGTCGCCCTGCTCGGCCACCGCCACGCCCGGCGGCAGCGCGTTGATCGCGGGCAGCTTCATGGCCTCGGCATGCACCTCGCCGAGCTGGCGCGAGGCCAGCTCCACCTCGAAGGTGACATTGCGGCTGCGGTCGAGCCGGTCGATCTGCGCCGGGCCGCTGTCGATCGAGAGTTCGGCCACCGTGGCCAGCATCACCGGTCCGTGGCGACCCGGCACGGTCAGCCGGCCGAGCGCGCCGAGATCGGCGCGGGCGGCATCGGGCAGTCGCACCCGGATCGGGATCTGGCGCTCGCTCAGGTTGAGCTTGGGCAGGCTGGCGTCATAGTCGCCGGCCGTGGCCACGCGCACGGTCTCGGCGATGCCGGCGGCGGTCACGCCGAGATCGGCGGCGCGCGCGAAGTCCGGCCGCACGATGATCTCCGGACGCACCAGGCTGGCCGAGGAGTTGATGTTGCCGATGCCGCGCAGCGTGCGCAGGTCGCGCTCCACATCGCGGGCGGCCACGGCGAGCGCTGCGGCATCGTCGCTGCGCAGCACCAGCTGCATCTTCACGCCGGTGTCCTGCGGCCCGACCGTCAGGCGCACGCCGGGCTGATCGGCCAGGCGCTCGCGGATCCGCGCCTCGACCACCTGCTGCGTGACCGCGCGCTCGGTGCGATGGCTCAGCGTCAGCGTGAGCACCGCGCGTCGCGCCTCGGCCGCGGCGCCCTGCGCGAACATGTCGCCCGAGGCGCCGCCGCCCACCGAGCTGAACACATGGCGCACATCCGGCAGATCGGCCAGCGCCTTGCGCACCGACTCCGCCGCGGCCAGCGTCTCGTCCAGCGTGCTGCCGGGCGGCAGCTCCACCGTCACCAGGGTCTGCGCCCGATCGGCCGGGGGCACGAAGCCGGTGGGCAGCAGCGGCACCAGCGCGATCGAGCCGACGAAGAAGGCCGCCGAGGCCAGCGCGGTGATCAGCCGGTGACGGATGCACCAGGCCACCGCCGCGAGATAGCGGCGCATCAGCCAGCCATCGGCGGCGTGGGTCTCGGCCGTGGGCTTGAGCAGATAGGCCGCCATCATCGGCGTGAGCAGGCGGGCCACCACCAGCGAGGCCAGGATGGCCAGCACCGCCGTCCAGCCGAACTGCTTGAAGAACTTGCCGGGGATGCCCGCCATGAAGGCGGTGGGCAGGAAGACCGCCACCAGCGCGAAGGTGGTGGCGATCACCGCCATGCCGATCTCGTCGGCGGCCTCCAGCGCCGCCTGCATCGGGGTCTTGCCCATGCGCAGGTGACGGGCGATGTTCTCGATCTCGACGATGGCATCGTCCACCAGAATGCCCACCACCAGGGCGAGCGAGGTGAGCGTGACCGTGTTCAGGGAATAGCCGAACAGCGACAGCCCCAGGAAGGCCGGCAGCACGCTCAGCGGCAGCGCTGCCGCGCTGACCAGCGTGGCCCGCCAGTCGCGCAGGAACAGCCACACCACCACCACGGCGAGCAGCGCGCCCTCGTAGAGCATGTTCATCGAGCCCTGGAAGTTCTCTTCCACGGGCTGGCTGTTGTCCACCGCCGGCTCGAAACGCACGCCGGCATGGCTGGCCGCAAGCGCCGCGATGGCCTCGCGAACGCCCTGCGCCACCTCGACCTCGCCCGCGCCGCGCGAGCGCATCACCTCGAACGCCACCACCGGCTTGCCGTCGAGCAGGGCCAGCGCCCGCCGCTCGGCGGCGGTGTCGCTGATGCGGGCGACCCGGTCGAGCCGGATCTGCCGACCGTCGGGCAGGGGAAGCTCGAGCGCCGCGAGCTCGGCGGCGGTGCTCACGGTGGCAATGGTGCGCACCGCCTGCTCGCCGCCCCCGACATCGCCTCGTCCGCCGGGCGCCTCCTGCTGCACCTGACGCAGGCGGCGAGAGACATCGAGCGCCGAGACATTGAGCGCGGCCATCCGGGCGGGGTCGAGCTCCACGCGCACCTCGCGCAGCAGACCGCCGATGCGACGCACCTGCCCCACCCCGCGCACCGCCAGCAGCCGGCGGGCCACAGTGTTGTCGACCAGCCAGGAGACCTCCTCCTCGTCGAGCCGGTCGGAGGCCACGGTGTAGACCAGGACCGGACGGCCGGCGGTGGAGGCCTTGCTGATCGCCGGATCGCGCAGATCGGCCGGCAGATCGGCGCGGATGCGGCTTACCGCGTCGCGCACCTCGTTGACCGCCTCGGCGGGGTTCTTCTCGAGGATGAATTCGGCATTGACGCTGACCACGCCGTCGAGGATGCGGGTGTAGACATGCTTGATCCCTGCGAGCACCGCGATCGCATTCTCGAGCTTGCGCGCCACCTCGGTCTCGAGCTGGGCGGGCGCCGCGCCGGGCAGGCTCGCCTCGACCGTGACCACCGGCAGCTCGATGTCCGGAAAGTCCTGCACCGCCGAGGTCTTGAAGCCGATCAGCCCGGCGAGCGTGAGCAGCACGAACAGCAGCACCGCCGGGATGGGATTGCGGATGGAATAGGCGGAAAAGTTCATCGCAGCAACCCTGGGCGGACGGCGCGCGCGACGGCCGGACTCATCGCGCCGCGCCCGTGACCTTGACCAGGTCGCCGTCGTTCAGGAAGCCCGCGCCCGAGACCACCACCCTCGCCTCGGGGCGCAGCCCGGCGGTGATCTCGACCCGGTCGGCGCTGCGTCGGCCGACCTCCACCCGACGGCGCTGCACCCGGTCATTGGCACCCAGCTCGAACACATGGCTGAAGCCGTCGCGCACCACCACCGCGGCCTGAGGCACGGTGAGCGCGGCGGTGGCGCCGAATTCGAATTCGCCGCGCGCGAACATGCCGGCGCGCGCCGAGCTGCCGGCCGGCAGGTCGACATACACCAGCGCATTGCGGGTCTGCGGGTCGACCGTGGGCGCGATCACCCGGACCGTGCCGCGCAGACGCGCGCCGCTCGCCGCGATCACGCTGACCGGCTGACCGACCCGGATGCGGGGCAGCTCGGCCGCGGTGACTTCGCCACGCCATTCCAGGCGCGCGCGCCGCACCAGCCGGAAGAGTTCCTGCCCTGGCGCCGCCACCGCCCCGAGGGTGGCCGCGCGCGCCGAGATCAGCCCGTCATCGGGCGCGAGCACCCGGGTCTGCGACAGACGCAGGCGCTGCAGGGCCACCTGAGCCTGCGCGGCCTGAAGCTGGGCAGCCGCGGTGGCCTCGCCGGTGAGGTACTGCGTGACCTGCTGATTGCTGAGCACGCCGCTGTCCTGCACCTGCCGGGCCCGCGCGGCATTGGCCTGCGCCTCGGCGAGCGCGGCCTTCGCCTGAGCCAGCCCGGCCTCCGCGACCGCGAGGTCCGCCTCGACCGCCTCGGCGGCAAAACGCGCCAGCAGCTGCCCGCGCTGCACCTTGTCGCCGACCTCGACCAGCACCTCGGCCAGACGCAGACCGGCGATCTCGGCGCCCACCGAGGCTTCCTGCCAGGCGGCGATGCTGCCGTTGGCGCCCAGCCGTTCCGCAAGTTCGCCCCGCGCCGGCGCGGCCACGCTCACCACCAGCGCCGGGCGCGGGCCGGTGGCGGGCGCGGCCTTGCCGGTTGGCTCGGTCGACTGGGCGCGCGCGCCGGTGATCAGCGCAGCCAGCAGGATGACCGGCAGCAGCAGCCGGGCAGCGCGGGGCAGGAAACGAACAGGCGATCTCATCGGGGACAATCTCCGGCGGAGGCGGTGTCGGCACAGGAGGCCCGGGCACGCGAGGGCCGTGCGGGGCGCGCGGGCCGACCGCACGGGCAGGACAGGGGGCGGCTCATGGGGTCCATCCTCCGCCCAGCGCGCGGTACAGCGCGATCCAGGCCAGAACCCGCTCCTGCCGAAGACCCAGCAGCACGGCCTGGCCCTGCAGCCAGAGGCGATGGGCCTCCTCCCCTTCGAAGGCATTGCCGAGCCCGGCGCCGCGGCGCAGCTGCGTGGCTTCGCGCAGCACGCGATAGTCCTCGAGCGCGCGCGCGGCCTCGTCGACCCGCTGACCAAGACTGGCCAGCCGCACCATCGCCTCCTCGACCTCGCGCACGGCCTGGCGAACCGCCTGCCGGTAGCGCGCCTCGGCGGCGATCTGCCGGGCGCGGGCGCTGTCGAGCGCCGCCGTGCGCGCGCCGTTGTCGAAGAGCGGCAGGCTCAGCGTCGGGCCGAATGACCAGTTGGTGGTGCTCAGGCTGATGCCGCTTGCCTCGAAGCGCAGCGGCCCGATCGCGCCGGTCAGGGCCAGCCGCGGCAGGCGCCGCGCCTGCGCCGCATCGATGTCGCCGCTGGCCGCCACCAGTTCGGCCTCGGCCGACGCGAGGTCGGGCCGCTGGGCGAGCAGCTGCACCGGCAGGCTGTCCACCTGGAACGCGGCGGGCGCCGGCAGCCCCGAGGGCGCCTGGGCCAGGCGTTCTCGCAGCGCCGGCTCGGCGCTGGCGGTGAGGGCCACCAGCGCCTTGACCGCCAGGTCGCAGTCGGCAGCGCGGGCCTGCAGACGCGCGGCCTGATCGGCGGTCTGGGCGCGCGCCAGCAGGGCCGCATCGGCGGCCTGCAGTCCGGCCGAGAACGCGATGCGGGTGAGCTGCTCGGTCTCGCGCCGCGAGCCCAGCGTCTGCCGCTCGAGGGCCACCTGCGCCTCGCAGCCGCGCAAGGCCACATAGGCGGCGGCCACCTCGGCGGCCACGGCCACCCGGGCCTCGTGCCATCCCGCGGTGCGCGCCGCCAGTCGCGCCCGCTCGGCCTGACGCGCGGCGGCCAGACCCCCGAACAGATCGATCTCCCAGGAAGACTGAAACTGGAGGAGATCCTGCGTGCGCAGGAAAGGCGCCCCGCCAAAGCTCACCGGGCCACGGGTGCGCGACAGCGCCGCGTCCAGCGACGGCAGCCGCGCCCCGCCCGCCCGGGCCAGCGACTCGCGGGCCTCTGCGATGCGGGCGCCGGCCTGGGCGATGCTGGCGCTCTCGCCCTGGGCGGCCTCGATCAGCCAGACCAGGGTCGGGTCCTGGAAGCCCGACCACCAGCGCGTGAGCTCGGCCGCGCTCGCGCCGTGGGGGCGCTGCGCCACCCAGTCGGCCGGCATGGGCGCGACCGCCTGCTTAGGCCGCGGTTCAACCCCGGCGGGCGTGCTGCAGCCAGCGACCAGCAGCGCCAGCGCAAGACCCAGCAGACGGCGCGCCGCGCTCATGTGGACGCCCCGCGACGCAGGCGCTCGTCGGCCACGATGGCGCAGGCGTAAGCGGCCAGCCGCTGCGCGAGCAGGTCGATGTTGCGGGGGCTGTCGATGACCGCGGGGGCGAGCGCCTGGACTTCGTCCCGGCAGCTGAAGGGATGAACCGCCATGGCGACGATCGCCAGGGCCAGCCGCTGCAGGTCGCGATCGGCGCGGGCCAGGCCAAGCTCGCGCTGCAGCAGGCGCAGCAGCCCCTCGAACTGCGGCCGCACTTCGCGCTCGAGCACCTCCTGCCAGACGCCGGTGGGCTCGAAATACTCGCGGTAGTGCAGGCGCGCCATCGCCGCGGCCTGCGGGCCGGCCTTCAGGGGCTCGAGAAAGCCGCGGTAGAAGGCCGCGATCGCCTCGCGAAAGCCGATCGCCTCCAGCGGCATCGCGCTGCCCGGAAGCTGCTCGCGCATCGAGGCGCTGAAGATTTCCCGGTAAAGCGCGGCCTTGTCGCCGAAGTGATAGCTGATCGCCGCCACATTGACGCCGGCCGCGCGGGCGAGTTCGCGCACCGAGGTGGCCCGAAAGCCCTTGTCGGCAAACAGGTTCAGGCCGGCGGCGAGCAGCCGCTGCCGGGCATTGCCCGCGGGTTGCCCGGCCTGTGGCGCACCCGGGCGCGCGGGCGCCGCGCGCGCAGACCCCTCAACCGGGCGTGCGGCCGCCACGCGGGCAGACCCCTCACCGGGCGTGACGGGCCTTGGGGGAGCGGAACGGATGGCGGCGCGGGTGGCAGGCATGATCGGGCAGGCCCCGCTGCGAGGCCCGACCGAGACTATACCTCAGAAAAACGCTTGTTTGAATTCAAACAAGCGTTTGGAACAGGGAGATCAGCCGACCGTCTCGCGGGCGATGATCTCGCGCTGGATCTCGGAGGTGCCGCCGAAGATCGTGTAGGCGCGAGCGTTCAGGTAGCCGGCGAGCACCGGGCGCGCGTCGTCGTCGAGCGGGCCTTGCTCGGCGAGGTGAAGCGGCCGGATGTCTTCCCAGACCAGCGCCTCGGGCCCGAGCAGCCGCACGCCCAGCCGCGTGATCGACTGGTGGATCTCGCTCCAGCGCAGCTTGAGCAGCGAGGACACGCTGCCGGGATTCTGACCAAGGCGCAGGCTGGACATCACCCGCAGCTCGGTCATCTCGAGGGCGCGGATGTCGACCTCGATCGCCGAGAGCGCGATCGAGAGGTCGGGATCCTCGAGCGCGCCTTCCGGGATCACCCGCTCGAGACGCTCCAGGGCCGCGCGCAGCCGCCCGGCCGAAATCGCGCCGCCGCGTTCGAACTCGAGCAGGTACTTGGCGATGGTCCAGCCCTGCCCCTCCTCGCCGACCCGGCAGGAAACCGGCACCCGCACATCGTCGAAGAACACCTGGTTGACCTCGTGGTCGCCGCTGGCGCTGCGAATGGGGCGCACCGTGATGCCGGGGGTGGCCATGTCGATCAGCAGGAAGCTGATGCCCTCCTGCTTGCGCGCGCCGGTGTCGCCGGTGCGCACGAGCGCGAACATCCGGTTGGCGAGGTGGGCGTGGGTCGTCCAGATCTTGCTGCCGTTGACCACATAGTGGTCGCCGTCGCGCACCGCCCGGGTCTTGAGCGAGGCGAGATCGGAGCCCGAGCCCGGCTCGGAGTAGCCCTGGCACCAGTAATCTTCCCCGGACAGGATGCGGGGCAGGTAATGCGCCTTCTGCTCGGGCGTGCCGAAGTGCATGATCACCGGCCCGGCCATGCGCAGGCCCAGCGGCGAGAGGCCCGGGGCGCCCGCCACGGCGCACTCGGTCTCGAAGACCCAGCGCCGGGCCAGGGTCCAGCCGGTGCCGCCATGCTCCACCGGCCAGGCCGGCGCCACCCAGCCGCGCTGGTGCAGCTTGCGGTGCCAGCGCAGACCGATGTCCTTGTCGGAGAACACCGAGGTGTTCAGGCGCGCGGCCCGCACCAGATCGGCATCGAGTTCCTGGAGCAGGAAGGTGCGCACCTCGTTGCGAAACGCGTCGAGGCCTGGCTCGTCGAAAGGCAGCGGTTCAACCTCGCCGGGGCGGGCCCGCCCGGCGGCCAGGTCGGCGCGGACCTGCGCGCGCAGGACGGCGTGCCGGCGCAGCTGGCTTTCGGCACCGCCATGCACCGCGTCGAGCGCCAGCAGCCGGCGCAGGTAGCGACCCATGTTCAGCTCCTCGGTGACGCCCATGCCGCCATGCAGCTGGATGGCGTCCTCGGCCACCTTGCGCGCCGCCGCGGCCACCTTCGCGCGGGCGATGGCGCTGGCCAGCGCCCGCCCGGCGGCATCGCCTTCGCGCTCGGCCCGCTCCAGGCGATCGATGGTGCCCAGCGTGAGCGAACGCGACTCCTCGAGCGCCACCGCCATGTCGGCCATGCGATGGCGCAGCACCTGATTGGCCGACAGCGGCTTGCCGAACTGCTCGCGGGTGCGGGTATACGACACGGTGGCCGCCAGCATGGCCTGCATGGCGCCGACCGCCTCGGCGCAGGCAGCCACCGCCGCGCGGTCGCGCGCGCGCGCCAGCACGGCGGCGACATCGCCGGGAAGCCGCGCCTCGTCACCAAGGCTGACCGCGTCCAGGCGCAGGGCACAGGCTCCCAGACCGTCGACACTGGCGAGCGCCGTGGCCGCCACGCCGGCGCTGCCACGCGGCACCAGGAAGAGCTGCAGGCAGCCTTCGGCATCGACCGCGCCAACCAGCCAGGCGTCGGCCGCATCGCCCGCCGGCACCACGCGATGCTCGCCGGACAGCTGCCAGCCCTCACCCATCCGTCGTGCACGCACCGCAGGCGCATCGCCCTGCGGGCCGGACAGGGCCGGCACGAGCAGTGCCGATCCGGCGCCAAGCCCCGCCAGCCAACGGGCGCGCTGCGGCTGGCTGCCCGCCCCTGCCAGCACCTCGGCGGCGACCAGCACCACCGGCAGATAGGGCGTGGCGATCGGGCCCGCGCCCAGCGCCTCGCAGAGCACGCAGGCAT
Organism: Betaproteobacteria bacterium; assembly: GCA_018970865.1. GTDB lineage: Bacteria > Pseudomonadota > Gammaproteobacteria > Burkholderiales > Burkholderiaceae_E > Quisquiliibacterium. Next base: position 3,149 of record JAGWVN010000026.1, on the reverse strand, counting down.
CGGCAAGCCCCTGACCGAGGCCGTCATGCTCGACGGGCAGGGTCATGGCCAGCCAGCCGAAACCCGCCATGGCCTGCCAGCGCTCGCGCCAGTCAGCGCTGGAAGCGGCTGCGATCTGATCGCTGACCCAGCGGTTGGCGCTGTCGCGCAGCAGGGTCTGTTCGTCGGTGAGCTGGAAGTTCATCGCGTTCTTTCAACAGGATGGGATGGGGCGGACAGCCCGCCAGAAGCCATGCGGATGGCGCAGAGTCCGACCCCGCGCCGTCGACCGGGGCGGGCGAGGCTTGAAGCGCCCGAGGGCCGCCCTCATCTCGACAACTCTACCGTGGACACCCATCGGAGACCGTGATGAAGGATTCCAAGACCGCGCGCCCTGCCACCCAACCCACCGCCCTGGCCGTGCTGGCGCATCTGCTGGAACGCCTGGAGCGCTCGCCCACGCCGATCGACCCGCATCAGTACCGGGATGTGGTCGCCCGCCTGTCGGTGGCGATGCTGGCCGAGCCGGATCCGGCGGCGCTCGAGGCGGTGCTGGCTCGACTGCCGGCCGCCGCGGAACTGTGGGAAAACCTGCAGTACGCCCATGCCGGCCTGTGCCGTCAACGCCTCGACAGCGCGCTGGCGGCCGAGTCGCGGGCCCGCCAGGTCATCGCCGCCGCCCGGCGTCAGACGGCCGGCTGAGGGGTCGGGCCCGACGGGCCCGAGAGGCCCGACGAGCCCGAGAGGCCCGACGAGCCCGGGCGCCTGAACCGGCGGGCGCGCCGCCTCAGGCGCGCCCGGCCAGCCCCCCTACTTGCCCACCAGGTACAGCGACAAGGGCGGGTAGACGCAGACGATCAGCAGCCACACCAGCATGATGATCACGAACGGGATGCACGCCCGGCAGATGCGCCCGAACGGTTCCTTGAACGCCGCCATGGCCACGATCAGGTTCAGGCCCACCGGCGGGGTGAGGTAGCCGATCTCCAGGTTGGCGATCATGATGATGCCGAAGTGGATGGGGTCGAAGCCCTTGGCCACCGCGAGCGGCTCGAGCAGCGGCGCCAGGATCAGGATGGCCGATCCGACATCCATCAGGCAGCCCACGATCAGCAGCAGCACATTGATCAGGAACATCAGCACCCAGCGGTCCTGGATCTGACCGGTCAGCGCCTCGACCATCTGCTTGGGCGCACCGGAGTGGTCCAGGATGGTGTTCAGGCTGCCGGCCACGCACAGCAGCGGCAGCAGCGTGGCCAGCAGCTTGGTGGTCTCCAGGATGACCTCGATCAGGTGCCGCGGCTTCATCTGCCGGGTACCCAGGTAATGCATCACCTTGCCGCCGAAGCCCGCGCCGGCCGGCGCCTCCTTCGCGTTCTCCTCGCGGTGCACGAAGAACTCGATGAACAGCGCATACACCAGCGCCACCGCCGCCGACTCGGTGGGGCTGAACCAGCCGATGTAGATGCCGCCGATCATGATCAGCGGCAGCAGCAGCGCGAAGGCCCCGCCGAAGAACGAGCGGATCGCCTCCTGCAGGCTGAACTTGGTGCGCTCCTTGTTGAAGTTGATGATCACCGCGTAGACGATGAACATCAGCGTGAGCAGCAGCCCGGGGCCCACGCCGGCCACGAAGAGCTCGGCAATGTTGCGCTCGGTCATGATGCCGTAGAGGATCAGCGGGATCGAGGGCGGGATGATGATGCCCAGCGTGCCCGCCGAGGCCACCGAGCCCAGGGCATAGTTCTTGTCGTAGCCCCGGGCGAGCAGCGCCGGATACATGATCGAGCCGATCGCCAGCATGGTCACGATCGACGAGCCGTTGATCGCCGCGAAGGCTGCGCACGACAGCACGCAGGCGATGCCCATGCCGCCGGGCAGCGGCGAGGTGAACACCTGCATGAAGTCGATCAGTCGCCGCGCGATCGAGCCCCGCGACATGATGTTGCCGGCCAGCATGAACAGCGGGATCGACAGCAGCACCTCGCGGTCGACCGTGAACCAGAAGTCCTGGATCAGGAACTCCACCTGGCTCTTGGCAATGAACAGGTGCACATAGGCGGTGGCCACGGCCAGCACCAGCACCAGGCTCTGGCGCAGCAGCAGCAGCGCCATCACCAGCAGCAGAAGGATGATCCAGGCCATCAGTGCGACTCCCCTTTGGGTTCAGGCCGCAGCGCGGGCCAGATGGCGAACGCCGCATGGCGGATCGCCGACGAGAAGAACATCCAGGGCAGCACCATCTGGATGGGCCAGACCTTGATCGGAATGGCCATGCCGCGCTCGCCCAGGGCGGCCGAGCTCTGCACGAAACCCACGGCGTACCAGCCGAGCGCCACGCAGATCAGCATCGAGAGGACATCGCCGATGCGGTCCATGTGCGGATCGAGGGCCCGCGGCAGCCACTTGTCGGCGAACTGCGGCCGAAGATGACCGTTCTCGGCGGTGACCAGCGCGAAGCCAAGCAGGCCGGCGATGGCCGTGGTCCAGACCGCGAAGCGCTGCGCCCCGAAGATGCCGTTGCCGAAAAGCTCGCGGGCGAGCACATCGGCCATCAGGGCCAGTGCGGTGAGTGAGAAGGTGAGCACGCATACCGTGGCTTCTATGCGCCACAACCACTTGAGAAACTGCCTGGCGGCCTGCATCGGGACTCCCGGTCGGAAAGAAGGGGCTGGTTGGAAAGGGGATGGCGTCAGCGCAGCGCTGGCGAGGGCGAGGGCGAGGAACCGGCGGGCAGGCAGGGCCTGCCGGATGGGTGAAGAGAGACGCTACCCGGGCTCGCCGCAGCAGCGCGGCTAGGCCGGCAGGCGCGGGCAGGCGGGGCGAGGCGGCCGAGGCGGCCGAGGCTGCCCAGGCTGCCGACCTGCGTGAGAGGGCGGAGCCCGTCGGGGCCGGCCGGCGCCGGGGCAGTGCGCGAGCGCGCGCAAACGCTGGCGCGCGCGGGCTCCGAACGCGGTCGGATCATGTCGTGTCTCCTGGTCTTGAGCGGCCGGCGCTGCCCGGTGGACCGGGTCTGGGCTGCTGCGCCAGTGTACCTCCCGCAGACTATGCGGACGCGACGGGACCGGGCGACTTTCCCCTGATCTCAGGATTGACATTCCGCGACACGCCGTTGCCCATCGAGCGGAACACGCCGCATCGACAGCGGCCCGGGCGCGGCGCATCGTGGG
>JAGWVN010000025.1 GCA_018970865.1 Betaproteobacteria bacterium | reverse complement strand
GGCCCGCCGGGGCCGGCCCACCGACGCCGGCCGTCTCGGGCCGGAAGGCCAGCAGCCGCAGCAGCGTCATGGTGAAGCCCACCCGCTCATCGGGGGCGAGCGGGAGGTCGCGCGCGCCATGGATGGCGATCTGGTAATAGACCTGCAATTCCTCGGGCTCGGCCTGCGCCGCATGCGCCGCGAGATCGGGATCGTCTTCGGGCGCCTGGGCGAGCCCGGCCCGGCACAGGGCCATGCGCTGCAGCCGCACCGCGAATTCATCGAGCACCCGGCGCCAGGGCGCGCCGGCGGCGGCCATGTCATCGGCCAGCGCGACGAGGCCGGCGCCGTCGCCCGCGAGCAGCGCCGCGGTGAGGCGCTGGATCCAGCCGGCGTCGACCACGCCGAGCATCTCGGCGACATCGGCCTGCGTCACCGAGCCGCCACCGAAGGCGATCGCCTGGTCGAGCAGCGAGAGCGCGTCGCGCATGCTGCCCGCCGCAGCCCGGCCGATCAGCGCGAGCGCGCCCGGCTCGAAGACCAGCGACTCGGCCTGCAGGATGCCGGCGAGGTGGGCGGCCACCGCGTCGGGGGGCATGTTGCGCAGGCCGAACTGCAGGCAGCGCGAGAGCACCGTGACCGGCACCTTCTGGGGATCGGTGGTGGCCAGGATGAACACCACATGCGCCGGCGGCTCCTCGAGGGTCTTGAGCATCGCGTTGAACGCGTGCGACGAGAGCATGTGCACCTCGTCGATCATGTAGACCTTGTAGCGTCCGGCCGAGGGCGAGTAGACCGCCGCCTCGAGCACCTGGGCCATCTCGTCGACGCCGCGGTTGGAGGCCGCGTCCATCTCGAGGTAGTCGGGAAAGCGCCCGGCGTCGATCTCGGTGCAGGACGCGCACACGCCGCAGGGCCGGTCGGTGACGCCGGTCTGGCAGTTGAGCGCCTTGGCCAGAATGCGGGCGATGGTGGTCTTGCCCACACCGCGGGTGCCGGTGAACAGGTAGGCATGGTGCAGCCGCCCCGACACCAGGGCATGGGAGAGCGCGCGCACGACATGGTCCTGGCCGACCAGGGTGGTGAAGTCGCGGGGGCGCCACTTGCGCGCGAGTACCTGATGGGCCACGGTGACTGCCGGCGGGAGGGGAAGGGGGCGAGCCGGGACCCCGGCACTCGCGACGGCTGGCTGTGGCTGCTTCCTTCCGGACCTGACCAGATTGACCACGCCGCGATGCGGGGGGGCCCGCCCGAACCCATTCTAACAGCCGACGCGGATCGCGCCGGCCCGACCCTGCCGGCCGGCATCAACCCGTCATCGCCTGAGGCCGCGCCAAGCGGGCCGGCAGCGCCTGTGGTATTTTCCCCGACCTTCCCGGAGGATCCCGTCATGAGCATCACCCATGTTTCCGACAAGAGCTTCGAGCAGGATGTGCTGAAGTCCGACAAGCCGGTCCTGGTCGACTACTGGGCGCCCTGGTGCGGCCCGTGCAAGCAGATCGCGCCCATCCTCGAGGAACTCTCCCGCGACTACGACGGCCGCGTGCAGATCGCCAAGATCGATGTCGATGACAACCCCGAGACCGCCACGCGCTACGGCATCCGCGGCATCCCCTCGCTGCTGCTCTACAAGGGCGGTGAGGTGGTCGCCACCAAGGTCGGCGCAGTCTCGAAATCCCAGCTTGCCCAGTTTCTGGACAGCCATCTCTGATTCGTTGTAATCTCCCGGCACGCTCGACGGCACCGCCGCCGCGGGCTGCCGGCGCATGCCGGTCGCCTGCACCCCCAGGGCCACTCGCCCCCTCCCGCCCCTCGTCCCGCTGAACCCGGCCCGTCCCGAGGGGCCCCGCAGCATCCGCCGCGAGCCAGGTCGTTCCACACACGCCCACCCGCCACGGCCCGGCACTGCCCGCCGTCCCTCCCGACCCAGGTTCCGGCTCCCCGCACCCCATGCACCTATCCGATCTGAAGGCCCAGCACGTCTCGCAACTCATCGAGCTGGCCACCAGCCTGGACATCGAGGCGCCTCAGCGCATGCGCAAGCAGGAGCTGATGTTCGCGATCCTCAAGCGCAAGGCCAAGACCGGCGAGTCGATCTTCGGCGACGGCGTGCTCGAGGTGCTGCCCGACGGCTTCGGATTCCTGCGCTCGCCCGAGACCTCCTACCTGGCGAGCACCGACGACATCTACATCTCGCCCTCGCAGATCCGCCGCTTCAACCTGCACACCGGCGACTCCATCGAGGGGGAGGTGCGCACGCCCAAGGACGGCGAACGCTACTTCGCGCTGGTCAAGGTCGACAAGATCAACGGCGAGCCGCCCGAGGCGAGCAAGAACAAGATCCTCTTCGAGAACCTCACGCCGCTGCATCCGAACAAGGTGATGACCCTCGAGCGCGACATCCGCGCCGAGGAGAACATCACCAGCCGGATCATCGACATGATCGCGCCCATCGGCAAAGGCCAGCGCGGCCTGATCGTGGCCCCGCCCAAGGCCGGCAAGACCGTGCTCATGCAGCACATCGCGCACGCGATCACCACCAACCATCCCGATGTCACCCTGATCGTGCTGCTCATCGACGAGCGCCCCGAGGAGGTGACCGAGATGAGCCGATCGGTGCGCGGCGAAGTGGTCGCCTCCACCTTCGATGAACCCGCCACCCGGCATGTGCAGGTGGCCGAGATGGTCATCGAGAAGGCCAAGCGGCTGGTCGAGCACAAGCGCGATGTGGTCATCCTGCTCGACTCCATCACCCGCCTGGCCCGCGCCTACAACACCGTGGTGCCGGCTTCGGGCAAGGTGCTCACCGGCGGCGTCGACGCCAACGCGCTGCAGCGGCCCAAGCGCTTCTTCGGGGCGGCCCGCAACATCGAGGAGGGCGGCTCGCTCACCATCATCGCCACCGCGCTGATCGACACCGGCAGCCGGATGGACGAGGTGATCTACGAGGAGTTCAAGGGCACCGGCAACATGGAGCTGCACCTCGATCGCCGCATGATGGAAAAGCGCGTCTACCCGGCGATCAACATCTCGCGCTCGGGCACCCGGCGCGAGGAACTGCTCATCCGCAACGATGTGCTGCAGAAGATCTGGATCCTGCGCAAGCTCCTCCATGACATGGACGAGATCGCCGCGATGGAATTCCTGCTCGACAAGATCCGGGCCACCAAGAGCAACCAGGAATTCTTCGAGATGATGAAGCGCTAGGCGCGCGGGCCTGCGCGGCTTGCCGCGGGCGCGCGCCTGTGCCATCATTTAAGGCTTGGCTGAATTCGCCCAAACCTGAGCCGTGGCTGCCTGTCACGGTCAAGCGCCCGTCGGCGCGAGGCGGTCGGCATCCTGAAGGAATCGCGATGAAATCTGGCATCCACCCCGAGTACCGCGAGGTCGTGTTCCAGGACATGTCCACGGGCTTCAAGTTCATCACCCGCTCGACCCTGTCCTCGCGCGAGAAGATCACCATGGAAGACGGCAAGGAATATCCGCTGATGAAGCTGGATGTCACCTCCGAGTCGCATCCCTTCTACACCGGCGCCCAGCAGCGCATCAGCGAGACCGGGCGGGTCGAGAAGTTCCGCCAGAAGTTCGCCCGCACCAAGGCCGGCGCCTGACCGGCACCACCGCCGGACGCGCCACGGCCGTCCCCTGGCGGACGGCCGGCGACTGACCCGGCAACCGGCGGCGCCCTCGCCGCCGGCAGGCAGTCCGACGCTGCCCTACCCATCCCGACGTCACCCACCGCGCGGCCCGAGCCGGCCGGCAAGCACCGACCGCTGCGATGCGCTCCTTTCTGGTGACCGATCTGCAGGCCGGCAAGCTGCCCCGATGGGGCCTGTGGCTGCTCAGTCTGCTCTACATCATTCCCGGTCTTGCCGGCCGCGATCCGTGGCGGGCAGCCGACGCGCTCGGCTTTGGCGTGTCGCTGGCCATGGCCCGCGGCGGCGCGACGCAATGGCTCATGCCCGAGATCGCCGGCGAGCCGGTGCCCGACGAGGGCCCGTTGCCGCACTGGCTGGCCGCGCTGGCCATCCGGGCCCTGCCCGCCCTGCCGGCGCATGTCGCCGCGCAATTCGCCGCCATGGCGCTGCTCGGGCTGATGTTCGTGGCGCTCTGGTACGCCACGCTGCAGCTTGCCCGGCAGCCCCGCCTGCTGCCGGCCGACCCCTTCGACGCGCGAGCCACGCCCACCGACTTCGGACGGGCGGTTGCCGACAGCGCGCTCCTGCTGCTGATGGCAACCGTGGGACTGATCGCGCCGCTGCACGAGAACAGCGCCGACGCAGCGCAACTGGTCTGGATCGCGGTCTTCCTGTTCGGGGCGGCGATCGCCATCGACCGGCCGCTGCGCGGCGGCCTGATCGCCGGCGCGATGATCGCCGCCGCCGTGACCACGCGCGGCCTGCTGCCCGCGGCGGCGCTGACCGTGATCGCCCTCGGGCTGCCGCTGGTGTCCTCGGCCTGGCGGGTGGTTGCCGCGCGGTGGCTGCTCACCGCCCTGCCGGCGGCGATCGCGCTCGGTCTGGCCTGGCCGCTGGCGCTGGCGATGTCGGATCAGCCCGCGGCCGCGATCCATCTTCGGCAATGGCTCGCCTGGAACGCGGCCCAGTTCGGCCTGCCCGACACCGCCGGCCTGGGCTACTACGCGCGCACGGTGCCCTGGTTCCTGTGGCCGCTGTGGCCCGTGGCCACCTGGGCGATGCTGCGCTGGCGCGGCCGCCTCGACGAGCCGGCCCTTGCCCTGCCCACCCTGAGCGCGGTGGTGCTGGCGGTGGCGGCGCTCGCCGGATCGGACGCGCCCGAGGGCTTCATCATCCAGCCGGCGGCCGCCCTGGCCATGCTCGCGGCCATGGGGCTGCCGACCCTCCGGCGCTCCATCACCAGCCTGATCGACTGGTTCGCGGTGATGACCTACACCCTGATCGGCCTGGTGGTCTGGGCCTACTGGCTGGCCTGGCTGATCGGCGCGCCGCGCCCCATGGCCGCCAGCGCCTCGGCGCTCTCACCCGGCTTCCAGCCGCAGTGGTCGCCCGGCGCGCTCGCGCTGGGCGCCGCCGCCACCCTGGCCTGGCTGGCGCTGGTGCGATGGCGGGTGGCTCGGCACCGCCCGGCGCTGTGGCGTCCGGTGACGCTGTCCTGCGGCGGGCTGGTGCTGGCCTGGCTGCTGCTCATGACCCTGTGGCTGCCGGCGATCAACCAGCGCAACACCTACCGCGAGCTGGCCGGACAGATCGCCGCGCAACTGCCCGCCGACCAGGACTGCATCGCGACGCTGGCGCTGGGGCGGGCGCAACGGGCCATGCTCCAGTACTTCGGAGGACTGCCGCTGGCCGCGGCCGATCCGGCCTGCCGCTGGCGCATCGAGCAGGTGAGCGGCCCTGCGGCGCGACGGCCGGCCGAACCGCCGCCGGGCTGGGCGCTGGTCTGGGAAGGCGCCCGGCCGCGTGACCGGGACGAGGTCCTGCGGCTGTACCGGCAACCCTGATGCGCGGCGAGATCCTGCGTCTGGCCTGGCCGCTCTACATCGGCCAGCTTGCGGTGATGGTCAACGGCATCATCGACACCGCCATGGCCGGCCGGCTCTCGGCCCAGGACCTGGCCGCGGTGGGCCTGGGCTCGAGCGTCTATGTGAGCGTCTATGTCTCGCTGATGGGCGTGCTGCTCGCGCTCTCGCCGATCGCGGCGCAGCACCTGGGCGCCGGCCGCCAGGCCGAGGTGGGCGCCGCCTTCTGGCAGGCGGTGTGGGTGGCGCTGGCGCTGAGCCTGCCGGGCTGCGTCGCGCTGGGCTGGTCGCAGCCCTGGATCGCCCTGGCCGACGCGCCGGCCGAGCTCGGCGACCGCATCGACGCGTATCTCGGCTACACCGCGGCCGGCATACCCGCGGCGCTGCTGTTTCGCTGCTTCTACGCGCTGAACACCGCCATCGCCCAGCCCAAGGTGGTGATGGCGATCAACCTGATCGGCGTGGCGGCGAAGTTCCCGCTCAACCTGCTGTTCATGCACGGCAGCCAGACCCTGGGTCTGCCCGCGCTCGGCGGGCCGGGCTGCGCGCTGGCCACCAGCGTGATCGCCTGGGCCAGCGTGCTGGGGGCGGCGCTGTGGCTGTGGCGCGATCCGCGCTACGCCGGCCTGGCGCTGCGTCGGCCGGTGGCGCCGCGGGCGCGGGCGATGGCCGAACTGCTGCGCCTGGGCCTGCCGATCGGCGCCACCTACCTGATCGAGGTGACCTCGTTCACCTTCATGTCGATCCTGGTGGCCCGCTTCGGCACGGTGACGCTGGCCAGTCACCAGATCGCGGCCAACCTCACCGGCGTCATCTACATGATCGCGATGGCGATCGCGAGCGCCACCAGCACCCTGGTGGCGCAGTCGCTCGGCGCCGGTGACCGGGCCCGGGCCCGCGTGCTGGCCCTCACCGGCATCCGGCTCGGCGTGGGCCTGGCGGTCCTGGCCGGCGCGCTGCTGTGGCTGCTGCGCGGCCCGATCGCACAGGCCTACAGCACCGACCCCGCGGTGGCGGCGGCGGCGATGCCGCTGCTGGCCGCGCTCGCGGTGTTCTCGGTGTTCGACAGTCTGCAGACGCAGATCGCCTTCGTGTTGCGCGCCCACAAGATCGCCACGCTGCCCATGGTGGTGTGCGTGGTGTCGATGTGGGGCGTCGGCCTGGGGGGCGGCTGGCTGCTCACCGTCGCCGGCGAGCCCGCCGCGCTCGGAGCGGCCGCGCTGCACGGCTCGCGCAGCGGCGCGCTGGGCTTCTGGCTGGCCGGCGTGGGCGGTCTGGTGGTGGCCAGCGCCGGGCTCGCGCTGGTGATCCGTCGGGTATGGCGGGCGCCCGGCGCCTGACAGCGCGCACTGGCGCCTGAGGCCCTGCGCCGCGCGTCTGCCGCCCGGCGCCCCGGGCCCTGCGCCCCGCGCCGCGTGCGGGACGCCGGCCGCGCCTCAGCCGGCCGGCGGCTGCGCGGGCGCGACGATGAAGTGCTGCCGGTAGTGGCGCAGTTCCTCGATGGACTCGTGGATGTCGGCCAGCGCGGTGTGCGCGCTGCGCTTGACGAAGCTGCGGGCCACCGCCGGCGCCCAGCGGCGGGCAAGCTCCTTCAGGGTGCTGACATCGAGGTTGCGGTAGTGGAACCAGGCCTCGAGCTGGGGCATGTAGCGGGTCATGAAGCGGCGGTCCTGGCCGATCGAGTTGCCGCACATCGGGGTCTTGCCCGCCGGCACCCAGGGCGCGAGGAAAGCCAGCAGCGCGCGCTCGACATCGGCCTCCGACAGCCGCGAGGCGCGCACCCGCGCGGTGAGGCCCGAGCGGCCGTGGGTGGACTGGTTCCACTGGTCCATGGTCTCGAGCACGGCCTCGGGCTGGTGGACGGCGTAGGACTCGCTCTGGGCGAGCACATTGAGATCGCTGTCGGTGATCACGGCGGCAACCTCGATGATGCGGTCGACCTCAGGGCGAAGCCCGGTCATCTCCATGTCGATCCAGACCAGGCGGGTCTCGTCGGGGCGGATCGCCAGCGCGGTGGCGGCAGGGGAAGCCGAAGCGGTGTCAGAGGGCTGTGTCATAATCCCGCGATTCTGTCACAGCCGCACCCGCGGCTCCCGGCGCAGGTCCCTCCCCTCTCGTGACGAGCGCGCTCGCCTTCAGCCTGGTCTTTGCCGCGGCCGTGCTGCTCACCGCCGGCCTGCGCCTGTGGCTGGCTGCGCGCCAGATCCGCCATGTCAGGCGTCATCGCGGTGCCGTGCCCGAGGCCTTTGCGGGTCGGGTAAGCCTCGCGGCTCATCAGCGCGCAGCCGACTACACCATCGCCCGCACCCGGCTGGGCATCGTCGAATTCCTGCTCGGCATGCTCACCCTGGTGGCCTTCACCCTGCTCGGCGGTCTGCAATGGCTGCACGAAGGCCTGGTGTCGCTGCTGCCGCAGGCGGGCTGGTGGCGTCCGGTGCTGCTGGTCCTGCTGGTGAGCGTCATCGGCGGCATCGTCGAGACCCCGCTCGACTGGTACCGGCAGTTCCGGCTCGAGGAACGCTTCGGGTTCAACCGCATGACCCTGCGGCTGTGGCTCGCCGATCAGGTCAAGGGCTTGCTGGTCGGGCTGGTGCTCGGCGTGCCGCTGCTGGCCGCCGTGCTCGCCCTGATGCGCTCGGCGGGGGACGCCTGGTGGCTGTGGGCCTGGCTGCTGTGGGTGGGCTTCAACCTCGGCGTGCTGGTGCTCTACCCCACCGTGATCGCGCCACTCTTCAACCGCTTCGAGCCGATGCCGGCGGGCCCGGTGCGCGAGCGGGTGGAGCAGCTGCTCGCCCGCTGCGGATTCGCCTCGCGCGGGCTGTTCGTCATGGATGGCAGCCGGCGCTCGGCGCACGGCAACGCCTACTTCACCGGCATGGGGCGAGCCCGGCGCATCGTCTTCTACGACACGCTGCTCAACCGGCTGGACGGCCCCGAGGTCGAGGCCGTGCTCGCCCACGAGCTCGGTCACTTCCGTCGTCGTCACATCACCCAGCGCATCGCGGTGAGCTTCCTGATCAGCGGCGCCGGGCTGTGGCTTCTCGCCTGGCTGTCGGGCCAGGTCTGGTTCTATCACGGTCTCGGCGTCACGCCGGCCGCCGACGCCGAGGCGCTCGCGCTGGTGCTCTTCTTCCTGGCCGCGCCGGTGTTCACCTTCATGCTCAAGCCGCTGGCCAGCCTTGCCTCACGCCGTCACGAGTTCGAGGCCGACCGCTTCGCCGCCGAGCACAGCAGCGCCCGCGATCTGATCGCCGCGCTGGTCAAGCTCTACGAGGACAACGCGGCCACGCTCACGCCCGATCCGCTGCACTCGGCGTTCTACGATTCGCACCCGCCGGCCGCCATCCGGGTCGGGCGGCTGGCCGCCGCCTGACCCCCCTGCACCACCCCGCCTGATCGCATCCCCATGAAACCCGTGCTCACCCGCCAGCAGCTGCTGGCCCGGCGCTGCCGTCCCCTGCACGGCGAACGCGCGCACACCGATGCCGAGATCGCCGCGCAGCTCGCCGAACTGCCCGGCTGGTCGCTGCGCGACGGTTGCCTCGAGCGCAGTTTCGCCTTCAGCGACTACCACCGGACCATCGGCTTCGTGGGCGCGCTCGCCTGGATGATCCACGCCGAAGACCACCACCCCGAGCTGGTGGTGACCTACAACCGCTGCCTGGTGCGCTGGAACACGCACTCGGTGGGCGGCGTCTCCGAGAACGACTTCATCTGCGCGGCCCGCACCGACGCGGTCTTCGCCCCCGCGGGATGAGCCGCCCGCTGCCGCGGCCGTCGCCATGATCGAGGCCACGGTCGAGGCGCGCCACGGCCATCGCCTGCTGGTGCTGCCCGATGCCGGGCTGCGCCTCGCGGCGGTCACCCGCGGCCGGCGCAACGACATCACGGTGGGCGACCGGGTGCAGGCGCGCGAACTCGGCGCCGGGCAGGCGGTGATCGAATCGGTGCTGCCGCGACGCAACCTCATCCAGCGCAGCGACGCCTGGCGGGCCAAACCGCTGGCTGCCAATGTCGACCAGGTGGCTGTGGTGATCGCGCCCTCGCCGCCCTTCTCCGACGACCTGCTCTCGCGGGTGCTGATCGAGGCCGGCGCCCAGGATGTGCCGGTGGCGCTGATCGCGAACAAGGCGGATCTCTTTGCCGCGTCGTCCGAGATCGGGCCGCGGCTGTCGCTGTACCGCTCGCTGGGCTACCCGGTGTTCGAGGTCAGCGCGCGCACCGAGCCGGACCGCTGCGTGGCCAGCCTCTCGGCCTGGCTGTCGGGCCGCACCACCCTGCTCACCGGCCAGTCGGGCATGGGCAAGTCCACGCTGGTGAACTGCCTGGTGCCCGATGCCGGCCTGCGCACCCAGGAGATCTCCTCCGCGCTGGATGCCGGACGGCACACCACCACCTTCACCCGCCTGTTCGCGCTGCCCGCCCCGCTGAGCGGACGGCTGATCGATTCACCCGGGTTCCAGAACTTCGGCCTGGAGCACCTGTCGGGCTCGCAGCAGCTGCACGCGATGCCGGAGTGCCGCGCGCTCCTGGGCCAGTGCCGGTTTCACAGCTGCTCGCATCGCGACGAGCCGGGCTGCGCGATCCGCTCGGCGGTGCAGGATGGGCGCATCGACGCCCGACGCTACGCCCTGCTGCTGCGCCTGTACGAGGAGGCGCGGGTCAGCGCCCCAGCCAGCTGGCGGCGCTGAGCATCGCGAAGAGCGCGATCCACAGCACCACCGAGCGCCAGACCAGACCGACCGCGCTGCGCAGGCCCTCGGGCCCGGGTTCGACGCCGAGCGGCTCCTCGCCGCCAGATTGCGCCGCCCAGGTGGCCTCGAGGGCCGGGTCGGCCAGGCGAAGACCGAGCGCGCCGCCCCCGGCGGCCAGCAACAGCGAGCGGCCGTCATCGCCGCGGCCGGCCGCGGCGGCGCCGCGCCAGGCATAGACCGCGTCCTCGAAGTTGCCGACCACCGCGAAGCCGGCCGCGCTCAGGCGCAGGGGAATCCAGTCGATCCAGCCGAAGGCGCGGCGGGCCCAGACGCCGTAGGGCTCGCTGTCGGCGCCCCAGCGCCGCCCGAGCAGCTCGGCGATGCGATAGAGGGTGGGGCCGACCACACCCGGCAGCAGCACATACCAGAGCAGCGGGCCGAAGACATGACGGTGCGACTCGACCAGCGCGTGGGCGATGGCAGCACGGCAGATTTCGGCCTGCGAGGCCTCGGTGAACTGGCCGGGCTCGCCGCCCGGCCGGATCCAGGCGGCCAGGGTGCGGCGCGCCGCCGGCAGATCGCCCGCCGCGAGCGCAAGCTGGACCTCGGTGAAGGGATGGCTGAACTGCCGGAAACCCACGGTGAGGTAGAGCACCGCGACATGCACGCAGAAACCGGCGACCGGATGGAGCCAGGCCCCTGCCCACTGCAGCGCGAGCGCGCCGGCGCACACCCCGCCGGCCACCAGCAGCCAGCCGATCAGGCCGTGCTGGCGCTCGCCGGCATCGGTGCCAAGCCGCACCGCATCGGCCAGGGCGATGAACAGGCGGTGCACCCGGTTGCCCGGCGGCAGGGGCCTGCCCTGCTCGATGAGCAGCGCGAAGACCAGCGCGATGAAACCCATGGCTCAGGCCATCAGCAGGCGGTAGAAATTGCGCAGCATGGCCGCGGTGGCCCCCCAGATGAAGAATTCCCGATCGCCATCACTGTACGGCATGGCGAGAAAATCCCGCTCGAGGTCGGCGAGCACCAGGCGACGCCGCTCATGGTGGCGCGGATCCATCAGGAAGCGCAGCGGCACCTCGAAGGCATCGGCCACCTCGCCGTCCTGCAGCCGCAGGCTGAAGCCGGGACGCACCAGCGCCACCACCGGGGTGACCTCGTAGCCGGTGCCCGTGACATAGCGGGGCAGACGGCCGATCACATCGACATGGTCCGCCGGCAGGCCGACTTCCTCCCAGGCCTCGCGCAGCGCGGTGTGTTCGGGGCTGCGGTCGGCCTCGTCCGCGCGACCGCCGGGAAAGGCGACCTGGCCGGCATGCTCGCGCATGTGCGCCGGCCGCTGCGTGAGCAGCACGGTGGCGCCGTGGTCGTGGTCGATGATGGGCACCAGCACAGCGGCCGGCCGCATCGCGCGGCCCGCGACGCGGGACTGATCGCCCCGGTGCTCGGGTTCCCAGGCCTGCGGCGGCTGCGCCACGCGCGCGCGCAGCCAGCCGGGGGCAAGCCGCTCCGCGGGGACGGCCGGCAGGTGATGGAAGCGTTCGGCCACCGGCACCTGACGCGGATCGACGCTGCGCCAGGGCGATGCCGGCGATCCGGGCGGCGTGGGAGCGGGAGCCTGGGCCATGGATCAGCGCAGGGGCGTCACGCCAGGGCCCCGACACGGCCGGCGAGAGCCACCGGCGATCCGGCCTGGCGGACGCGCCCCGCGGGTCAGGCGGCCTTGGCGGCCGATTTGCCCGGGAGCTTTTCCTTGATGCGCGCCGACTTGCCGGAGCGATCGCGCAGGTAGTACAGCTTGGCGCGACGGACATCGCCGCGACGCTTGACCTCGATGGACGCGATCAGCGGCGAGTAGGTCTGGAAGGTGCGCTCGACGCCTTCGCCGGAGGACACCTTGCGCACGATGAACGAGGAGTTCAGGCCGCGATTGCGCTTGGCGATCACCACGCCTTCGTAGGCCTGCACGCGCTTGCGCGTGCCTTCGACCACATTGACGCTGACGATGACGGTATCGCCGGGGGCGAAATCAGGAATGGTCTTGCCCAGGCGGGCGATCTCTTCCTGCTCGAGTTGCTTGATGAGGTCCATGAGGGCTCCGGAAGCCATCTTGCATCGCTGACCAGGGCGCCTCGGCCAGACAGCAGACGCCGAACGGGTCGGCGCCCACCGCCGGTTGATCCGGGCGGGGTCTGCGCGGCACCATGCCGCGACTGACGATCAGAGGATGGGGCCCCGGCCGAGCCATCGCCATTGGCTGCAAAGCCCGTCCAGGGAACCCGAGATGATAGCCCAATCAGCGTCGGTTGTCGCTGGCACTGGCCTGTTGCGCGAGGATCCGCTCGTCGGCGGCATCGAGGCGGCCCGCGGCGCGCGCGGCCACGATCAGCTCGGGACGGCGCAGCGCGGTGGTGAGCAGGGCCTGCTCGCGGCGCCAGCGCGCGATGCGCTCATGGTGCCCCGACAGCAGCACCGGCGGCACCGCTTCGCCCTCGAAGCGTTCGGGGCGGGTGTAGTGCGGCCCCTCGAGCAGCCCCGTGGCGAAGGACTCCTCCTGCGCCGAGCGGCTGTCGTTGAGCGCTCCCGGCAGGCGGCGCACCAGCGCATCGATCAGCATCATCGCGGGGAGCTCGCCGCCTGAGACGATGAAGTCGCCCACCGCGATCTCCTCGTCGACATGCCGATCGAGCAGTCGCTGATCGACAGCCTCGTAGCGGCTGGCCAGCAAGGTGATCGCGCCACATCCGCCGAGCGCCTCGATGCCGGCCTGATCCAGCGGCCGGCCACGGGGACTGAGGTGGATGACCCGACCCCGCGGCTCACCCTGGTCGCGGGCCACGGCGGCCAGGGTGTCGGCCAGCGGCTCGGGCAGCATGACCATGCCCGGGCCCCCGCCGTAGGGTCGGTCGTCGACACTGCGATAGGCATCGGTGGCGAAGTCACGCGGATTCCAGCGGTGCAGCGACCACAGACCGCGCTGCAGCGCCCGGCTGGTGATGCCCCAGTGGCTGAGCGCATCGAACATCGCCGGAAACAGGGTGATGACATCGAAGCGCATGGCCGGCCCGGGCTCAGTAGTCGGACTGCCAGTCGGCCAGGATGCGCCGGCCGGCCAGATCGACCTGCAGGATGAAGGCCGCCACGAAGGGGATCATGCGCTCGGCGGCGCCCGGCTGGCTAAGACGCAGCACCGGATGCGCGCCGTGATCCTCCACGGCGAAGACCTCGCCGAGCGCCTCGCCGGCCGGATTGACCACCGAACAGCCGATCAGGTCGGCCCAGTAGAACTCGCCCTCTTCCCCCGGCGGGAAGTCGGCCCGGCTGACCAGGACCAGCTCGCCCTTGAGTCGGGCGGCGGCCTCGGGGTTCTCGATGCCGACCGGCTTGGCCACCAGGGCATCGGCATGCACCCGGACCCGTTCGATGTCCAGGCAGCGGGGAGTGAGGGTCTGCGCCTGCCGGGCGCGGGCCTGCGCGACCAGACCGGGCTCGGCGGCAGCGGCTGCCGACGCCGGTTGCAGCCACCAGCGGCGCACGCCGAGCAGCACCGACTCCGGCGGCGCGCTGACCGGGTCGACGCGAATCCAGCCCCGGATGCCGTAGGTGCCGCTGACGCGGCCGACCGCGAGAAGGTCCTTGGGGACGGGGATGTCGACAGGCGCCGCTGCGGCGGCGCCGGGAGAGTCCGTCTGCGCGCCGGCAAGACGCCCGCCGCGCAGCGGCGGCGCTCGGCGCACGCTCACCCGGGCGGAACTCAGGCCGCGGCCGGCGCCGCGGCGTTCTTGGCCGAGAACTCGGCCACGAGGCGGGCAACCGCGGGCGAGACCTGCGCGCCATGCCCCTTCCAGTAGCTGATGCGATCGAGCGACACCTTCAGACCGGCCTCGCCCTCGGCGGCGATGGGGTTGTAGTAACCCACGCGCTCGATGAAGCGGCCGTCCCGACGGTTCTGCTTGTCGGTGGCGACGATGTTGTAGAACGGGCGCTTCTTCGCGCCACCGCGCGACAGGCGGATGACAACCATGCTGGACCCCTTTGCCGGGTGAATCGGGAAAACCCAAGATGATAGCGGGAAATCAGCCATCTCGGCAATTGCCTTGCGGGCAAGCCCGCAGGCCCCAGGGCCCGACCCTCAGGACGGAAACAGGGCGAGCTGGGCCGGTTCGCCGGCAGGCCGGAAGGCGTCGGTGCGCAGCGCCGGACGATCCCGGCGCAGACCCAGGCGCTGGCAGGCCACCTGGAAACGCAGGCGGATGAGATCGGCCCAGGGGCCCTGCCCGCGCATGCGGTGATGGAAACGGGCGTCGTTCAGGCGCGGCCGAGCGCCCGGGGGCTGCGGGCGCATGTCGGCCAGTCGGGCCAGCACCCGCGCCGCGCGCTGGGGGTAATGCGCGGCGAGCCAGTCGCGAAAGAGCGG
The DNA here is from genome assembly GCA_018970865.1 of Betaproteobacteria bacterium. Lineage (GTDB taxonomy): Bacteria > Pseudomonadota > Gammaproteobacteria > Burkholderiales > Burkholderiaceae_E > Quisquiliibacterium. Next base: position 24,388 of record JAGWVN010000025.1, on the reverse strand, counting down.
ATCGAGTTCCTGGGGCAGGCGCAGCACGGTGTAGTGGGCGCTGCGCGCGCCGGCCTCGTGGGCGGCCTGCAGCACCTGTTCGAGCTCGGGCTCGTTGAGGAAGGGCGTGAGCGGCGCCACCATGACACCGACCGGGATGCCCGCCCGGGACAGCTTGCGGATGGTCTCGAGGCGCCGCCAGGGCGCCGGCGCGCGCGGCTCCCAGCGGCGGGCGAGCTCGGGATCGAGGGTGGTGACGGTGACATAGGCCGCCGCCAGGCCCGCGGCCGCCAGGGGCGCGAGCAGGTCGATGTCGCGCTCGACGAGGCTGGATTTGGTGATCAGGGCGAGCGGGTGCTGCCGATCGGCCATCACCTGGATGAGCTGGCGGGTGAGGCGATAGTCCCGCTCGGCGGGCTGGTAGGCATCGGTGGCGGTGCCCAGCACGATGGGCTGGCAGCGGTAGCCGGGGGCGTCGAGCTCGCGGGCGAGGACTTCCGGCGCGTTGACCTTGGCGAACAGGCGGGTTTCGAAGTCGAGGCCGGGCGACAGCCCGACCCAGGCGTGGTTGGGCCGGGCGTAACAGTAGATGCAGCCGTGCTCGCACCCCCGGTAGGGATTGACCGACTGATCGAAGAAGACATCGGGCGACTGGTTGCGGCTGATGAGGCTGCGCGCCGTTTCAGAGGCGATGCGGGTGACCGCGGCCGAGGGCTCGGGAGCGGTCAGCCAGCCATCGGGCTCGGCCTGACGAATCTGCTGGTTGAACCGCGGCTGGGGGCTTGAAACCGCGCCGCGCCCCCGGAACACCTGCACCGGCTGCCCGGCCATGGCCGGGCCGAGCCGCGGCTCGGCGGCCGGACGGCCGCGCCGCGCGGGGCTGACGGAAAGGGATGCCGGGGTGTGCGTCACCCCTTGATAGTGGATGAATATCCAGTATCTGTCCAGCCCCGGGGCGGCCGGGGCGTGGCCTCAGAACATCGATTCCTCGAGCGCCAGGGTGCCGCTGGCGCCGTCGACGATGGCCGCGCGCAGCGACAGCGAGCGCGAGAGCACATGGTCGGCATAGAAGCGCGCCGTGCCGATCTTGGCCCGCAGGAAGTCGGCATCGTCGGCGCCGGCGGCGAGCTGCTGGCTGGCGCGCAGGGCGGCGCGGGCCATCTGCCAGCCGGCGAGCACCGTGCCGCACAGCATGAGGTAGGGCACGCTGCCGGCATAGGTGGCGCGGGGGTCGGCCTTACCCTGGGACACCAGGTAGTCGGCAGCGTCGCCGAGCGCCTGCGCGCCCTCGGCCAGGCGCCGCCGGATGCCACCGAGTTCGCCGTCCTCGGGCAGTTCGGCCAGGGTCTGCGCGACCCGCCCGAGCACGCCGCGCACGGTCTGGCCGCCATCGCGAACGGTCTTGCGGCCGATCAGGTCATTGGCCTGGATGGCGGTGGTGCCTTCGTAGATGGGCAGGATGCGGGCATCGCGGTAGTGCTGCGCCGCGCCGGTCTCCTCGATGAAGCCCATGCCGCCATGCACCTGCACGCCCAGCGAGGTGACCTCGAGGCTCATCTCGGTGGAGAAGCCCTTGACGATCGGCACCAGGAATTCATAGAAGGCCGCATTGGCCTTGCGGGTGTCGGCATCGGGCGAGGCGTGGGCGGCATCGTAGGCGGCAGCCGCCACATAGCCGAGCGCGCGGGCGCCTTCGGTAAGGGCGCGCATGGTCATGAGCATGCGGCGCACATCGGGGTGGGCGATGATCGCCACCGGCCCGGACGATCCCTCGACCGCCCGGCTCTGGACGCGGTCGCGGGCGTACTGCACCGCCTTCTGATAGGCCCGCTCGGCCACCGCCACGCCCTGCATGCCGACCGCGAAGCGGGCGGCGTTCATCATCACGAACATGTACTCGAGACCGCGGTTCTCCTGGCCGACCAGCCAGCCCACGGCGCCGGCCGCGGCCGGGCCGCCGCCCGGCGAGGCCAGCGGGAACTTGCCGTCGCCGTAGAGCAGCACCGCGGTGGGGCTCGCCTTGATGCCCAGCTTGTGCTCGACCGAGGCGCAGTAGACATCGTTGCGCGCGCCCAGGCTGCCGTCATCGCCGACGAGAAACTTGGGCACGATGAACAGCGAGATGCCCTTCACGCCCTCGGGCGCGCCCGGCGTGCGGGCCAGCACGAGATGGACGATGTTCTCGGCCATGTCGTGTTCGCCATAGGTGATGTAGATCTTCTGCCCGAAGATCCGGTAGGTGCCATCGGGCTGAGGCTCGGCCCGGCTGCGCACCTGGGAGAGATCGGAGCCGGCCTGCGGCTCGGTGAGGTTCATGGTGCCGGTCCAGTCGCCGGCGATCATGCGCGGAATGAAGCGCTGCTGCTGTTCGGGACTGCCCGCGGTGAGCAGGGCCTCGATGGCGCCGTCGGTGAGCAGCGGGCACAGCGCGAACGACAGGTTGGCGCTGTTGAGCATCTCGATGCAGGCCGTGGCCACCAGCTTGGGCAGGTTCTGCCCGCCGAAGGCCGCGGGATGCTGCACGCCCTGCCAGCCGGCCTCGGCGAAGCCCCGGAAGGCGTCGCGAAATCCCGGCGTGGTGGTGACCACCCCGTCGGCCACCGAGGACGGCTGAAGATCGCCGGTCCAGTTCAGGGGCGCGAGCACCTCGGCGTTGAAGCGGGCCGACTCGTTCAGCACCGCCTCGACGGTGTCGTCGGTGGCGTCCTCGAAACCCGGCAGGCTGCGCACCGACGCGAGCCCGGCGAGCTCGCGCATGATGAACAGCATGTCCTTGACCGGCGCCTGATAGCTCATCGGCTGTCTCCTTGGCAAGCGGCCCCGGTGATCGCGCTGCGATCCGGGGCCGATCGGGGGGTGGAAGAGAGGGGCGGATTGCCGCAGCGATCCGCTCAGACTCAGAGGGCGGACGCGACCTCGGGAACCGCCTGGAACAGGTCGGCGACCAGACCGTAGTCGGCCACGCCGAAGATCGGCGCCTCGGCATCCTTGTTGATGGCGACGATGACCTTGGAGTCCTTCATGCCGGCCAGATGCTGGATGGCGCCCGAGATGCCCACCGCCACGTACAGCTGCGGCGCGACGATCTTGCCGGTCTGGCCGACCTGCCAGTCATTGGGGGCGTAGCCGGCATCGACCGCGGCGCGCGAGGCGCCCATGGCGGCGCCGAGCTTGTCGGCCAGCGGCTCGAGCAGCTTGAAGTTCTCGGCGCTGCCCATGCCGCGACCGCCCGAGACCACCACCTTGGCAGCGGTGAGTTCGGGCCGATCGCTCTTGGCGATCTCGCGGCCGAGGAAGCTCGACTTGCCGGAGTCGGCCACGGCATCGACCGCCTGGATCTGGGCCGAACCGCCGGTGGCGGCCGCGGCGTCGAAGCCGGTGGTGCGCACCGTGATCACCTTGACGGCATCGGCCGACTGCACGGTGGCGATGGCGTTGCCGGCATAGATGGGCCGGGTGAAGGTGTCAGGCGACTCGACGCCGATGATGTCGGAGACCTGCGAGACATCGAGGCGGGCGGCCACGCGCGGCATGACATTCTTGCCGTGCGCGGTGGCCGGCGCGAGCAGGTGGCTGAAGCCGGCGGCCACGGCGATCACCTGCTCGGCGATGTTCTCGACCAGCTGGTCGGCGAGCTGGGGGGCATCGGCCACCAGCACCCGCGAGACGCCGGCCACCTGGGCGGCGGCGGCGGCGGCCGGGCCGCATTGATGGCCGGCCACCAGGATGGCCACCTCGCCGCCGGTGGCGGCTGCGGCGGTGACCGCGTTGAGGGTGGCGGGCTTGAGCGACGCGTTGTCGTGTTCGGCGATAACCAGGGCAGCCATGTCAGATCACCTTCGCTTCGTTCTTGAGTTTGTCGACCAGCGTGGCCACATCGGCCACCTTGATGCCGGCCTTGCGGCCCGGCGGCTCGGACACTTTCAGGGTCTTCAGACGGGGCGCGACATCCACGCCGAGGTCAGCCGGCTTGACGGTGTCGAGCGGCTTCTTCTTCGCCTTCATGATGTTGGGCAGCGTGACATAGCGCGGCTCGTTCAGGCGAAGGTCCGTGGTGATGACCGCGGGCAGGCTCATGGAGACCACCTCGAGGCCGCCATCGACCTCGCGGGTGACCTTGGCCTTGCCATCGGCGATCTCGACCTTGGAGGCAAAGGTGGCCTGCGGGATGCCGGCCAGCGCGGCGAGCATCTGGCCGGTCTGGTTGGCATCGTCGTCGATGGCCTGCTTGCCGACGATGGCGAAGCCCGCGCCTTCCTTGTCCATGAGCGCCTTGAGCAGCTTGGCCACGGCCAGCGGCTGCAGCTCGACATCGGTCTCGACCAGCACCGCGCGGTCGGCGCCGATGGCCAGCGCAGTGCGCAGGGTTTCCTGGCAGGCGGCCACGCCGCAGCTGACCGCGATGATCTCGGTGGCCACGCCCTTCTCCTTGAGGCGCACGGCTTCCTCGACGGCGATCTCGTCGAACGGGTTCATCGACATCTTGACATTGGCGATGTCGACACCGGTCTGGTCGCTCTTGACGCGGACCTTGACGTTGTAGTCGACGACGCGCTTGACGGGCACGAGAATCTTCATGGGCTGGTCTCGGTGGGGTGACGCCGGGCGAGCCCGGCTGAACGGCCGATTATAAGGTCGGGCATTTCGCCCGACGGACCGGGAGCCGGCTCGGCGACACCGGACTCGTTAACCTTGGTTGACAAGGCGGACGATAGTCCAGCAAAATGAACTTGTCAACCGTTGTTGACGAGATGGATTCCGATGGCCGAGCCCAACCTCAAACAGCTGCTGCTCGAGCGCTCCGACTGGTTCGCCCGCGAGATCATGAAGAATGTGCGGCGCAGCGAGCACGCCTACATCACGCCGGCGCAGAGCCGGCTGCTCGCCCACATGGGTGGCAAGCCGATGAGCATGGCCGAACTCGCCCGGCGCCTGGCCATCTCGCGCCAGGCGGTGCACAAGACCGTGGCCGAGCTCGCCCGCCGCGGCATCCTCGAGACCGCCGATGACCCGCAGCGCGGCAACTCCAAGCTGGTGCGCTACACCGAGAAAGGGCGGCTCGTGAACCGCGCCGGCGCGCAGATGATCCAGCGCATCGAGGCAGACATTGCCGCCCGCCTGGGCGAGGCGCGCCTGGCCGACCTGAAGCGGCTGCTGGCGCAGGCCTGGGACAGCTGAATCGGGCGGTGCCGGCTCAGGCCGCGTTGTGGCTGAGGGCGCTCGACACCAGCCGCGCGGTGATGTCCACGATGGGGATCACCCGCTCGTAGGCCATGCGGGTGGGGCCGATGACGCCGAGCGTGCCGACGATGCGGCCCTCGACCTCATAAGGGGCCACCACCACGCTGACCTGATCGAGCGGCACGAGCGAGGACTCGCCGCCGATGAAGATCTGCACGCCGTCGGCGCGGCTGGAGGCGTCCATCAGGGTGAGCAGGCTGGTTTTCTTCTCGAAGAGGTCGAAGAGCCGGCGCATGCGCTCCATGTTGTCGGAGAGCTCGGCCACGCCCAGCAGGTTGCGCTCGCCCGAGATCACCATGGGCTCGGTCTCCTCGGTGAGGGCCCGACCGCCCGCCTCCACCGCGCGGGTCATCAGGCGCGTGATGTCATCGCGCAGGCTGGTGAGCTCGGTCTGGAGCCGCCGGCGGATGGATTCGAGATCGAGGCCGGCGAAATGATGGTTGAGGTAGTTGGCCGCCTCGGTGAGCTCGGGCCCGGAATAGTCGCGCTCGACCGCCAGGATGCGGTTCTGTACATCGCCGTCCGGCGTGACCAGGATGAGCAGCACGCGGCGCTCCGAGAGCCGCATGAACTCGACCTGCCGGAACAGCGACGACCGGCGGGGCGTGGTGACCACCCCGGCGAACTGCGACAGGCTGGAGAGCAGACCGGCGGCGGCCGAGAGCAGGCGCTGGGGCTCCTCGGCCTGGAGGCGGTCGTGGATGCGTTCGGTCTGGCCGAGTTCGAGAGGCTGCACGGTGAGCAGCGTGTCGACGAACAGGCGGTAGCCACGCGGCGTGGGCACCCGGCCGGCCGAGGTATGCGGGCTGGCGATGAGGCCGAGCTCCTCGAGATCGGCCATCACATTGCGGATGGTGGCGGGGGAGAGATCGAGGCCGGAATGGCGCGAGAGCGTGCGCGAGCCCACCGGCTGACCATCGGAGATGTACCGCTCCACCAGGGTCTTGAGCAGCGTCTTGGCGCGGCTGTCGAGTTCTCGCATGACAGACCTATTCTATTGGACTGCGAAACCCGCGCAAGCCGCGCGCGATCCACCCTTCGGCTCAGCCCTGAGACCGGGTCGGGCTCAGGGGGATTCATGGTTTAATCCCCGGCATGACCCAGGCATTCCGAACCGTCGCGCTGGTGGGCCGCTATCAGTCGGAGGGCGTGGCGCCGGCGCTGCTCGAGATCGCGCGGTTTCTCGCCGGCCGGGGCATCCGGGTGCTGGTGGAAGCCGACACCTTCGAGGCCATCGGCCGACCCGAGCTAGAAGCCGCCGATGCCGAGCGCATCGGCCGCGAGGCCGACCTGGCCATCGCGGTGGGCGGTGACGGCACGCTGCTGGGTCTGGCCCGCCAGCTGGCTCGCTCGCAGGTGCCGCTGGTGGGCATCAATCACGGCCGGCTCGGCTTCGTCACCGACATCTCGCTCAACCAGTGGCCGGCCGCGCTCGGCGCCATCCTCGATGGCAGCTACTCCTCGGAAGACCGCACCATGCTCGTCGCCCGCGTGGTGCGCGAGGGCCGGGAGGTCTGGCGCGCGCTGGCCATGAACGATGTCGTGGTCAACCGCTCCTCGCGCACCGGCATGATCGAGCTGCAGGCCCATGTCGATGGCGTCTTCATGTACAGCCAGCGCGCCGACGGCCTCATCGTGGCCACCCCCACCGGCTCCACCGCCTACGCGCTGTCGGCCAACGGCCCCATCCTGCATCCCCGGCTCGCCGGCATCGTGCTGGTGCCGGTCGCGCCGCAGTCGCTCTCCAACCGGCCGATCACCCTGCCCGATGATGTCCGCATCGACATCCGGGTGGTCGACGGCCGCGAGCCCCGCGTGGCCGCCGACATGCAGGTCTTCAGCGACCTGCATGTCGGTGATGACATCGTGATCGAGCGTGCGCCCTTCAAGGCGCACCTGCTCCACCCGGCCGGCTACAGCCACTTTGCCACCCTGCGCGGCAAGCTCAACTGGCACGAGCTGCCCGTCCTGTCGCGTCCACCCGCCTGAGCGCAGGTCGTCCTGCCATGCTGCTCGCCCTGCGCCTGCGGGACTTCGTCATCGTCGACAGACTCGAGCTCGAGTTCGGGCCGGGCTTCACCGTGCTCACCGGCGAGACCGGCGCCGGCAAGTCCATCCTCATCGACGCCCTGCAGCTCGCCCTCGGCGGGCGCGGCGACGCCGGCGTGGTGCGGGAGGGCGCGGCCCGGGCCGACATCGTCGCCGAGTTTTCCCTCAGCCCCGCGCTCGACGCCTGGCTGGCCGAGCGGGATCTCGCCGGCGACCCCGGCACCGTGATGCTGCGCCGCCTCATCGAGGCCGACGGTCGCTCGCGAGCGCTGGTCAACGGCCATCCCGCCACGGTGGCCCAGCTGCGCGAGCTCGGCGAGCAGCTGGTCGATGTCCACGGCCAGCACGCCGCGCAATCCATGCTCCGCGCCGGCGGCCAGCGCGACCTGCTCGATGCCTTCGCCCAGCAGCAGGCCCTGGCAGCCGAGGTGGCCGCGGCCTTCGGGCGCTGGCGGGTCGCGCAGGAGCGTCTGGAGCAGGCCCGAGCCGCCACGCGCGAGCTCGATCTCGAACGCGAGCGTCTGCAGTGGCAGCTGGGCGAACTCGAGCAGCTCGCCATGGCCGAGGGCGAGTGGGAAGCGCTCAACGAGGAACACCGGCGACTGGCCCATGCCGCCGCCCTGCTCGAAGGCGCGCGCGCTGCGGTCGACGCCCTTGCAGAGAGCGACGAGGCGATCAGCGGGCGCCTGCAAGCCATCACCCAGCGGCTGCGTCCGCTCGCGGCGATCGATGCCCGCCTGAGCGACGCGGTGCTCATGCTGGAGAACGCCTGCATCCAGGCCGACGAGGCCGCCTCGGCCCTCTCCGACTACGCGGATCGGCTCGATCTCGATCCCGAACGGCTGGCCCAGCTCGACCAGCGCATCGGCCAGGCCTTCTCGCTGGCGCGCAAGCTGCGGCTGGCGCCCGAAGCCCTGGCAAGCACGCTGCTTGCGGCGCGCGGCCGGCTGGCCGAGCTCGAGGCCACGGCCGACCCCCAACGGCTGCAGGCCGAGGAAGCCGCCGCGCAGGAGGTCTTCCTTGCCGCGGCCGGCCGGCTCTCCACGGCCCGTCGAGAGGCCGCCACCCGCCTGGCCCGTGGGGTGAGCGCGCGGCTCCAGCCGCTGGGCATGGCCGGCGCGCGCTTCGAGGCCGATGTCCAGGCCGCCGATCCAGGGCCCGGCGGGCTCGACCGGGTCGAGTTCCGCATCGCCGGCCATGCCGGCAGCCAGCCACGGCCGCTCGCCAAGGTCGCCTCGGGCGGCGAGCTCTCGCGGGTGGGGCTGGCGGTGGCCGTGCTGGCCGCGCAGGCCAACCCCGTGCCCACCCTGATCTTCGACGAGGCCGATGCCGGCGTGGGCGGCGCCGTGGGCGAGGCCATCGGTCAGCTGATGCGCACCCTTGGCGAGGCCAGGCAGGTGCTGTGCGTCACCCACCTGCCGCAGGTGGCCGCGCGCGCGCACCAGCACCTGTCGGTGAGCAAGGCGGAGGTCGGCGGGCGCACGGTGAGCCGCATCGCGGCACTCGACCGTCAGGCCCGCATCGACGAGGTCGCCCGCATGCTGGCCGGCGCCGAGATCACCGCCACCAGCCGCCAGCACGCCCGCGAGCTGCTCGCGGGCGCCTGACGCCGCGCGCCGGCGTCGGCCGACGATCGCCGATGCGCCGCCGCCCGGCCACCCGGTCGCCGGCTGCTGCGCATTCCTCGCCTCCCGTCGGCCGCCAGCGGCGCAGTGCGCGGAAAAGGGGTCTGATTCCGGCTCAGATTCTCCCTTTTCCCGATGGCGCTTCACGAACTCTTCCCAGCCCGCCGCCTCGAAGGCGCACTGCGATGGATGGCCTGGGTGGCCGCACCCGCGCTGGCCTTCCTGCTCGCCTGCGTGATGCTCGCCGTGGCGCTGGCGCAGGGCGAACTGCGGCAGGAAGCGCATCGCCGGGTCGAGATCCTCGACGCCGATCTCGACCAGCTCGGCGCCGCCGGCAGCCCGGCGCGCGCGGTCAGCGGGCAGATCTCCCTGCCCACCGACCCGATGCGCCTGAGCGTGCTGGCCGACGGCAAGGGCGCCGCCGCCGCATCGGGCGACCTGCTGCTCAGCACGCAGGCCCGATCACCGCGACACGGCCATGTGGTGCAGGCCGGTTTCGACGCCCATGGCCTTTGGGAGCGCAGCCGACCGGCGCTGCCGCTGGCCGCCGCCGGCGCGCTGGCCTGCGCGCTGCTTGGCCTGGTGGCGCTGCGCCAGCGCCGCTCCCCCGACGACGACATCCGCGAGGGCCTGCAGCGGGCGCTGGCCCGCGGCGAATTCGAGGGTCACCTGCAGCCGATCATCGAGCTTGCCAGCGGCCGCTGCGTGGGCGCCGAGATGCTGATGCGCTGGCGCCATCCCACCGAGGGTCTGGTCGGACCGGCCAGCTTCCTGCCGCTGGCGCGGGCCACCGGCCTGATCACCGAGATGACCGAGAGCTGCTTTCGCCGGGTGGCCGACCAGCTCGATGCCTGCGGGCACCTCGGCGAGGGCTTCATGCTGAGCGTGAACTTCACCGGCGCGCAGCTCATGCGCGAGGCCGACTGCGAGCGCTTCACCGCCATGGCGCGGCCCGGCGGCCGACGCTGGTACACGGTGATCGAGGTCAGCGAGACCGACGCGCGCGATCCGGCGCTGCCGCCGCGGCTGGCCCGCCTGCAGGACGCTGGCTTCCTGATCGCGCTGGACGATTTCGGCACCGCCTATGGCGGCACGCGCTGGCTGGAGCGCCTGCCGGTGGATCTGGTGAAGATCGACAACCGCATCGTCGCCACGATCGGCACCGACTCGGTGATGCGCCCGGTGCTCGACGCGATCGTGCTGGCCAGCCGCCAGACCGGCGTGCACCTGATCGCCGAGGCGGTGGAGACCCGCGCCCAGGCGGCCCACCTGCGCCAGCTCGGCGTGAGCTGCGCCCAGGGCTTCGCTTACAGTGCCGCGATGAGCGCCGAGGACTTCACCCAGCGCTGGCTGCCCGAGCTCATCCGCGAGGAGGAAGGTCCGCGCACGCTGTCGGGCGCCGACCGGCATCCGGTCGACGCCTGATCCCGGTCTGCGCAGACGGAGGAATGCGGCTGGCGGCGGCGCGCCCGGGCGTGGTCAACGCCCGGCCATGTCTCAGGCCTGCGGGCTGACCTCGGCGTCGGCCAGCAGGTCTTCGCCCTCGCCGCCCAGGCGAACCCCGCGCACCGGGCAGGCATCGAGATAGTCGAGACCCACCGCGAGCTTGATATGCCCGCCGCCGGCCGAGCGGGCGTTGCTGACATCGAAGCTCACCCACCGGTTGGCCAGCCAGGCCTCGGCCCAGGCGTGGCTGGCCACCGCCTCGCGATCGGGCGAATAGGCATAGCCGCTGACATAGCGGGCCGGCACGCCGAGCACGCGGCAGGCCGCGATGAACACCTGGGCGTGGTCCTGGCTGACCCCGCCGCCGGCGGCGAAGGCCTGGGCCGCAGGGGTTTCGGCGGTGGTCAGGCCGCGCCGATAGGGCAGGCGATCGAGCACCGCGCTCATCAGGTCGCTCACGCCGATCAGCGGTCGGGCTCGCACGGTGGCGCGCATCGGTTCGACGAGGGCGCGGATGGCCTCGTCGGGCGCGGTGAGCGCCGTGGATCGCAGGAACACCTTGGGGTTGATGCGGCCCGCCGGCTCGCCGTCGTCGACATCAGGCACCTCGACCGTGCCGCGGGCCACCATGCGGATCTCCTCATGGGGCTGGTCGAGCGTGAGGACATGGGTGAGATTGTCGAAGGCGTCGCGCATCGTGACGCAGGGCCGCGGCAGCTCGACCCGCCACTGCACGATGCGCTGCTGCGGCACCGCGCAGGGGGTGAGCCGGATGTACTGCGTGCTGCGCGACACCAGCGTGTGGTAGCGGTAGCGGGTGGAGTGGACGACCGACAGGCGCATCTAGCGCATCTCCATGAAGCCGCTGTGCAGCGCCGAGCCGAGGGCGTTGTTGTCGCGCAGGAAGGCGTCGAGGTACTCGCGCAGACCCATGCCGAGCACCTCGTCGAGGTCGCCGTGGGCCAGGCCCGCGCGAATGACCGCCGAGAGCCGCCGCGCCTGACGGCCCGACTCCTGCGGCAGCGCCGCGAGGATGCGTTCGATCTCGTCGAAGCAGGAGCGCAGCGATCGCGGCAGCTGCGGATCGAAGATCAGCAGCTGGGCCACGCGGCGCGCCTCGATGGTGTCGCGGTAGGTGTCGCGGTAGGCCTCGAGCGAGGACACCGAGCGCAGCACCGAGGACAGCCGGTAGTAGTCGTCGTCGGACGCGTCCTGTCCGACCACCTGCTTGACCGACAGGATGCGCGCGGTGTTGTCGGCCCGCTCCACGAAGGTGCCCAGCCGGATGAACTGATAGGGCTGGTCGCGCCGGATGGTGGCGAAGGTGACCCCGCGGAACAGGTGGCTGCGCTCCTTGACCCAGTCGAAGAACTCGGAGTCGACCGGCTCGCGGCCGCTGCGCCGGCGCGCCTGCAGCTGCAGCCAGGTGTCGTTGATGGTCTCCCACATCTCGGAGGTGACCGAGCCGCGCACCGCCCGGGTGTTCTCGCGGCTGGACTCCAGGCAGTTGACGATCGACGAGGGCAGGGAAGGATCCCAGGCGAGGAAGCGCGCGACATTCTCGGCGCTGATCGGCCGCCCGGTGGCGCGAAAGGCCTCGAGCGTGTCGGTGATGACCAGCAGCTCGAGCGCGCCGGAATCGTCGCTGGCGCCGGAGAGCAGCGCGAGCGAATGGCCGACATCGATGATGCGGGCCATGTTCTCGGCGCGCTCGAGGTAGCGCGACAGCCAGTAGAGATGGGAAGCGACCCGCGAGAGCATCAGACGCCTCCTGCCGGTTCGGCGGGTTCGTCGTCGTCGATCACCCAGGTGTCCTTGGTGCCGCCGCCCTGCGAGGAGTTGACGACCAGCGAGCCGCGGCGCAGCGCCACCCGGGTGAGACCGCCCGGCACGATGCGCACCTCGCGCCCGACCAGCACGAAGGGCCGCAGGTCGATGTGCCGGGGCGCCACGCCCTCGTCGACGAAGGTGGGGCACGAGGACAGCGAGAGCGTGGGCTGGGCGATATAGTTGCCGGGGTTGGCCTGCAGCACCGCGCGGAAGGCCTCGATTTCATCGCGCGAGGCGGTGGGCCCGACCAGCATGCCGTAGCCGCCGGCGCCATGCACCTCCTTGACCACCAGCTCGGGCAGGTGGGCGAGCACATGGGCGAGGTCATCGGGGCGCCGGCACTGCCAGGTGGGGACATTCCTGAGAATGGGTTCCTCGCCCAGGTAGAAGCGCACCATCTCGGGCACATAGGGGTAGATCGACTTGTCGTCGGCCACGCCGGTGCCCACCGCGTTGGCGATCACGACATTGCCCAGGCGATACGCGGCCATCAGGCCGGGCACGCCGAGCAGGGAATCGGGCCGGAAGGCAAGCGGGTCGATGAAGACATCGTCGAGCCGCCGGTAGATGACATCGACCCGCTGCGGACCGGAGGTGGTGCGCATGAAGACGAAGCCGTCCTTGACGAAGAGGTCCTGGCCCTCGACGAGCTCGATGCCCATCTGCTGGGCGAGAAAGGTGTGCTCGAAATAGGCGCTGTTGAAGCGCCCCGGCGTGAGCAGCACCACCACCGGGTCGTCGACCACCGCGGCCGAGCGCAGCGTGCGCAGCAGCATGGCCGGGTAGTGCTCAACCGGGCGCACCCGGTAGCGCCGGAACAGGTCGGGGAACAACCGCATCATCATCTTGCGGTTGGAGAGCATGTACGACACGCCCGAGGGCACCCGCAGGTTGTCCTCGAGAACATAGTATTCGCCGTCGTTGTGACGGACGATGTCCACGCCGACGATGTGCGCGTAGATGTCGTGCGGCACCTTCATGCCGATCATCGCCACCTGGTACTGGTCGTTGGCGAGGATCTGGTCCTCGGGGATGAGGCCGGCGCGCAGGATTTCCTGCGGGCCGTAGATGTCGGCCAGGAACCGGTTGATCGCGGTGACCCGCTGGATGAGGCCGCGCTCGAGCCGGGCCCACTCGGTGCCGGTGATGATCCGCGGCACGACATCGGAGGGGATCAGCCGCTCGGTGCCGCTCTCGTCGCCGTACACCGAGAAGGTGATGCCGATGCGGCGGAAGATCAGATCGGCCTGCGCGCGCTTGGCAGCCATGGCCTCCGCGCTGCTTGCCGCCAGCCATTCGGCATAGGGGCGGTAGTGCTCGCGCGGAGTCAGGGCACCGGCTTCGAGCATCTCGTCAAAGACGCCCTCTTTTGGTGCGATCAACTTGAGGCTGGCGGTCATGCCCCCATTGAAGCAAAGGTCATGCCGTCACTCAACCGGCATCGGCCGGACGGTACGCGCAGTCGGTCTTGGTGCAGTTGCCGTAGAGGGCCAGCGCGTGGCTGTGCAGACTGAAGCCGTGTTCAAGGGCGATGCGGTTCTGGCGCTGCTCGATGTCGGCGTCGTAGAACTCCTCGACCCGCCCGCACTGCAGGCACACCAGGTGGTCATGGTGGGTGCCCTGGTTGAGCTCGAACACCGCCTTGCCCGACTCGAAGTGGCTGCGCTGCAGCAGCCCGGCCTGCTCGAACTGGGTGAGCACCCGGTAGACCGTGGCCAGCCCGACATCTTCATTGACGGCGAGGAGCTCGCGATAGACATCCTCGGCGCTCATGTGACGATGCCGGCCGGCGCGGAAGATCTCGAGGATCTTCATGCGCGGCAGGGTGGCCTTGAGCCCGATGGTCTTGAGGTCGTGGCTGGACGGCATCCGGCGCCCGCAGAAAACAGACTCGCTATCATATCGGGATTGCCCCTGCGGCCCATCGAACCCGCGCAAGCGACAGGTGAACCCCCCATGACCGAGCCCGTGTTCCTTCGCCCGCCGCCGGCCGGCCCCAGTGCCCGGCCGCCGGCCCGCGGGTGGCGCCTGGCGCTCGCGCTGGCCTGCGTCGCTGCGCTGGCCGGGTGTGCCGGCAAGCGCAGCGACCAGTCGAGCGGGCTGCTCTCGCCCTACCGGATCGATCTGCCCCAGGGCAACTACCTCACCGCCGAGATGCTCGACCAGGTCAAGCCCGGCATGACCCGCGAGCAGGTGCGCCAGGTGCTCGGCGCGCCGCTGCTCAACCCGCTGTTCCGCCCGGACCGCTGGGACTATGTCTTTCGCTATCAGTACCCCAATGGCCGCGCCGAACTGCGGCGGGTGGCGCTGATCTTCAAGGACGACCAGATCGCCACCATCCGCGCCGACACCCTGCCGGCGAGCGAGGCGGTGATCGACCCGGCCCTGCCGGGCTACAAGCCGCCGATGGCCGAGCGGCGCTGACGGAGACCCGCCATGCGCATCATGAACATCGCCGTGGCCGGGGCCGGTGGCCGCATGGGCCGCATGCTCGTCGAGGCCGTGATCGGCGCCGCCGATGCCCGCCTGAGCGGCGCCATCGACCTGCCGGGCTCGCCGGGCTTCGGCCGCGACCCGGGGGAGGCCATCGGCCAGACCACCGGCGTGCAGGTCACCGATGACCTCGCCACCGCGCTGGCGGGCGCCGATGTGCTCATCGATTTCACCCGCCCGGAAGGCACGCTGCGCCATCTCGCGGCCGCGCAGGCCGGCGGCGTGCGGATGGTGATCGGCACCACCGGCTTCGACGAGGCGGGTCTTGCCAGCCTGCGCGAGGCGGCCACCCGCATCCCGATCGTGGCCGCGCCCAACATGAGCGTGGGGGTCAACGCCACGCTGCGGCTGCTCGAGGTCGCGGCGCGCATGCTGCCCGAGGGCTACGACATCGAGATCATCGAGGCTCATCATCGGCACAAGATCGATGCGCCCTCGGGCACGGCGCTGCGCATGGGCGAGGTGGTCGCCGCCGCGCTCGGCCGCCGGCTCGACGAGGTGGCGGTGCACGGACGGCACGGGGTCACCGGCGAGCGCGATCCCTCGAGCATCGGCTTTTCGGTGATCCGCGGCGGCGACATCGTCGGCGAGCACACCGTGATGTTCGCCGGCCTGGGCGAGCGCATCGAGATCACGCACAAGTCGGCCAGCCGCCAGGGCTATGCCAGCGGCAGCCTGCGGGCCTGCCGCTTCCTGATCGAGCGCGCACCCGGGCTCTACGACATGCAGGATGTGCTCGGCCTGCGCCCCTGACCCGGCCGCGGCCGCGCCCGGCGCGCC
This sequence comes from Betaproteobacteria bacterium, assembly GCA_018970865.1. Classification (GTDB taxonomy): domain Bacteria; phylum Pseudomonadota; class Gammaproteobacteria; order Burkholderiales; family Burkholderiaceae_E; genus Quisquiliibacterium. The sequence goes on along the minus strand of JAGWVN010000025.1, from coordinate 8,945 downwards.
GACCTGCCGCTTTCCCGGAGGACCGCCATGAGCCTGCTGCTCGCCCTCGACCAGGGCACCTCCAGTTCGCGCAGCATCGTGTTCGACGCCGCCGGCGCGGTGGTGGCCAGCGCGCAGCGCGAGTTCACCCAGCTCTTTCCCAGCCCCGGCTGGGTCGAGCACGACCCGCGCGAGATCTGGTCGAGCCAGCTGGCCACCGCCCGCGAGGCCCTGGCCCGCGCCGGCGTGAGCGCGGCCGAGATCACGGCGGTGGGCATCACCAACCAGCGCGAGACCACCGTGGTCTGGAACCGGGCCACCGGCGAGCCGATCCACCATGCCATCGTCTGGCAGGACCGCCGCACCGAGCCCGACTGCGCGCGGCTGCGCGCCGAGGGTCTCGAGCCGCTGGTGCGCAGCCGCACCGGCCTGGTGCTCGACCCCTACTTCTCGGGCACCAAGGTGGCCTGGATCCTCGACCATGTCGCGGGCGCGCGGGCCGCGGCCGAGCGCGGCGAGCTCGCCTTCGGCACGGTCGACAGCTGGCTGGTCTGGCAGCTCACCGGCGGACGGCTGCATGTCACCGACCCGAGCAATGCCGCCCGCACCCTGCTCTTCGATGTGCAGCGCGGGCAGTGGGACGACGAGCTGCTGGCGGCGCTGCGCGTGCCGCGGGCGATGCTGCCCCGGGTGTGCCCGTCGAGCGCCCTGATCGGCGAGTGCGACCCCGCGGTGCTGGGCGCGCCGGTGGTCATCGGCGGCATCGCCGGCGACCAGCAGGCCGCGCTGTTCGGCCAGGCCTGCTTCAGCGAGGGCATGGCCAAGAACACCTACGGCACCGGCTGCTTCATGCTGATGCACACCGGCGAACGCTTCCAGAGCTCGGCCAACGGCCTGATCACCACCGCCGCCGCCCGGCCGGGCGACAGCCGCGACTGCGCCCTGGAAGGCAGCGTGTTCATCGGCGGCGCGGTGGTGCAGTGGCTGCGCGACGGTCTGGGCGCGATCCGCAGCTCCTCCGATGTCGAGGCCCTGGCCGCGAGCGTGCCCGACGCGGGCGGCGCGATCATGGTGCCGGCCTTCACCGGCCTGGGCGCGCCCTACTGGCGACCCTCGGCGCGCGGCGCCATCCTGGGCCTGTCGCGCGGCACCACCATCGCGCACATCGCGCGCGCGGCGCTGGAATCGATCGCCTTCCAGAGCGCCGCCCTGCTCGAGGCCATGCGGCGCGACGCCACCACCCGGGTGGCCGAGCTGCGGGTCGATGGCGGCGCCTGCGCCAACAACCTGCTGATGCAGTTCCAGGCCGACCTGCTCGGCATCCCGGTGGTGCGCCCGCGCATCATCGAGACCACCGCGCTCGGCGCGGCCTACCTCGCCGGGCTGGCCTGCGGGGTGTGGCCCTCGCGCGAGGCGCTGGCGGCGCAGTGGCAGGCCGAGCGCCGCTTCCATCCCACCATGGATCGGGGTCGGGCGCAGGAACTCATGGCCGGCTGGGCCCGCGCGGTGGAGCAGGCGGCGCCGGGCTGAGCGGGCGGCGCCGGGCTGAGCGGGCGCCCACCGGGAGCGGGCGCCGACCGGGCTGATCCGGCGCCGATGCGGCTGAGTTGGCGGCGTCGGGCAAAGTAGCCCGCGTCGGGCCGGGCAGGCGCGCTCAGCCGCGGGCCGGCGGCGCGCGAAAGCGGCCGCGCAAGGCCTCGCAGGGATCGGGTCGGGCATGCGGCGCGGCCAGCACCCGCCAGTCGAATCGTTCATCGGCCTGCGTCAGCAGGCGCGGCTGCGCCTCGCCCTCGGCCTCCAGGAAACCCACGCAGCGCAGCCGTTCGCGCGGCAAGACCCCGGCAAGATGGCGGGCCACGCCGAGGTCGCGCCGGGCATGGCCGTTGCCGGTGAGCAGCACCACCGGCAGGCCGTGGCTGGCCCGCGCCGCGCGCATCGCCTGGGCCATGGCGGCGTCGCGGGCGCGTTGGGCCAGCGCCATGGGGGCCAGTGCCGCGGGCGGCAGCACCCCGCAGTGCCCCTCGTCGATCTCGCGCCGCTGCGCGGCCTCATCGGACTCGGTCCAGTCCGGCGGGGGCGGCAGGGACATCCCGGACCGACCGCGAGCCACGGCCGCGACCTCGACGGCGGGAAGGTTGGCCGCCACCAGCGGCAGGCGATGCTGCAACGCGAGTTCGACCACCGGCTGGTAGAGCGGCCAGTCCCAGCCGGCGAAGTCCAGCCCGCCGGCCTCGGCGAGGGCCCGCGCGGTGATCCCGGGCTGGCGCCGGGCGGCGTCGAGCGCGGGCTGACGCGGCGCGTCCATCTGCTCGAAGGCGATCGCAAAGCGCAGGCCCGATGCCGCCCAGGCGCGCAGCCAGGCCAGCCGCGCCTGATGCAGGCGGGCGTGGTCATGCACCTCGCCGAGCATCAGCATCGCCCCCGCCGCCGGCTCGCGCAGCAGCGCGGTCAGCGCCGCGGGGGCCGGCGGGTCGGTGTCCGCGCCGGCGGCGGCGATGTGTGCGGCGCCCGGGTCACCGGGCGCCACGACGCCGGCAGGGAACCGCCCCACGCCGGCGCAGCCCGCCAGCAGCAGGCCGCCCGCGGACAGCAGCGTGGCATCGAGCAGGCGACGACGCGTCACAGCGTGAACGAGAGCCGGCTGACCAGCGCGCCCGGCGTGAGGCTCAGGCCGAAGCTGCGGTGCTCGTAGGTCTGGGTGTCGGGCAGGCGGGCCGGCACCTGCGACAGGGCTTCCAGCTCGCTGCCGAGCAGGCGGTACAGGGAGTCGTCGAAGCGCATGACCGCGAGCGGCGCCACCGGTTCGCCGTCCTCCACCCAGAGCGTGGCGAAGCGGGTCATGCCGGTGATGCGCGCGGCGGCGCGGTCGGACCAGTTCAGGTACCAGAAGTTGCTGACAGCCACGCCGGTACCCAGCCGACGCAGCGCATCGGCCTCGGGCAGATCGCCGCCGGACAGGCTGAGCGCCTGCGCGGTCTCGCCGGCATCGGCACCGGTGCCGGCAAGACCGAACTCGCGCGCGCTGCGCGGCGAGACCAGCGATCCGGCCCAGGCGCCGGCCTGCACCAGCGGCAGCCGATCGGGCCGGGCGAAGCCCTCGGACTGGAAGCGGGGCAGCCCGCCCGCGGCGAGATCGTCCGCGAGGCTGACCATGGGGCTGAAACGCTGGCCGCCCTCGGCCAGGCGCATGAGCGGCGAGTGACCGCTGCGCAGCGCCGCCGCCGAGAAGCCGCCCCAGTTCAGCATGCCGATGAGTTCGGTCATCGCGGCGGGACTCAGCCAGGCGCGGTAGCCGCCGGGCGGCAGCGCGCGCACCGGACGGGCGAGGATGGCGGCATCGCACCGGGCGCGGGCGATGCCGGCGGCCAGCGCCTGCGCATCCCAGGCCGGCCACGACAGCGTGGACTTCACCGCGCGGTCACCGCCCGCCTGCACGCTGTGGTCGAAGAACCAGGGCGAGGCCTCGTGCCAGAGCCGGTGACCCAGGCTGCTGGCAAAGCCGCAGGCCAGCGCGCCGCCAGCATAGAAGCCCACCAGGTCGGCGTCGCCGGCGGCGGTGCACACCGTGTCGCAGAGCGCCTCGCGCGGCGGCAGCGCCGGATCGAGCCGGGTGATCTGCTCGCGGGGCTGCTCGCACAGGCTGAGCCAGGGATCGGGCTGGCTGTCGGCGAGCAGGCCGCGCAGCTCGGCCAGCGCCGTGCCGAGGCGGTCGGCATCGACGGCCTCATCGCCTGACAGCACGAACTGCAGCGTGGCCTGGCGGGCATCGCGCACCAGACGCAGCTCGAGCAGGGCCCGCTCCACGCTGCCGGCCTGCCGTACCCGGCCATGATTGAAGCGCACGAAGTCGGAGGACTCGGCGCGCAGCCAGCCGAGCACCACCTCACCGGGCCGCGCTGCCGACCCGATCCGGTCGAGCAGGGGCAGCCCGCGATCGAGCAGCGGCGCGGACGAGAAATCGCTCATGCCTCGGCCCCGAAGACATCGACCGCGTGGAACAGGCAGGGCGGCGCGGCATGACCCACCCGCGCCACCTGCCCCGGCTCGCCCTTGCCGCAGTAGGGCGTGCCGAGGTGCCGCACCTCATCGGCCGAGCCGACCGCGGCCAGGCTGCGCCAGAAGGTGGCCGACACGCCGCGGTAATTGGGATTGCGCACCACCGGGCCGAGTTGGCCGTCGACGATGAGCCGGCCCCACTCGCAGCCGAACTGGAACTTGTTGCGCGAGTCGTCGATCGACCAGGAGACATTGGTGCGCATCAGCACGCCCCGCTCGGTGGCGCGGATCATCTCCGGCAGGCTGGAGCTGCCCGGCTCGACATTGATGTTGCCCATGCGGTCGATGGGCGGGCGATGCCAGCCGCTGGCCCGCGCGTTGGCGGTGCCCTGCAGCCGGTGGCCGAGCGCGGCCGCCCGCGCCACCGAGAGCGCGCCGCCGAGCGGGCGCATCAGCACGCCGCGCTCGATCAGGCGCACCGGCCGCGCCGGCTCGCCCTCGTCGTCGACGCCGTAGCTGGCGTACTGCCCGGGCACGCCGGGGTCGAAGCTGACATCGAGCAGCGGCGAGCCGTAGCGGTAGTGACCGAACATGTCGGGCGTGACGAAGCTGGTGCCGGCGAAGTTGCGCTCGTCGCCCAGGATGCGATCGAGCTCCAGCGGATGGCCGATCGACTCGTGGATCTGCAGCAGCATCTGGTCGGGTTCGAGCAGCAGCGACATCGGCCCGCTCGGGCAATTGGGCGCCATGAGCAGCTGCAGCGCCTCCTCGCCGATGCGCTCGCCGCCGCCGCGCAGGCCCGACAGCGCGATCACCTCGTCGCCACCCTGCATGCAGAAGCCGTTGTACTGGCCACCGAGGGTGCGGGTCTGGCTGCGCCCGTCCTGCGCCGCGGTGGCCTCGAGGTTGGGCTCGACGAAGGCGAAACGCTGGTCGGCCACCGGCTCGCCATCGAGGAACAGGCGCTGGCGGCACTCGACCCGCCGCAGCGTGGCCGCCCAGTGGACGATGCGGGCATCGCGACGCAGGGCGGCAGACTCGGCCACCAGCTCGGCAAGCAGATCAGCGCGGGCGGGCAACGGGCGCTCGACCAGACTGCGCCAGGCCACCGCTCGCGCCGAGGGCCGCGGCAACGCGATGCCGGCGAACAGCCCGAGGCGGCCCACCGTGGCAGCCCAGGCGAGCGCGCGATCAGCCGCCGCCTGCAGACCGGCCGCCGAGAGATCGGCGCTGGCGGCATAGCCCACCCCGCCGGCGTGCCAGGCGGTGACCATGGCGCCGGCATCGAGCGACACCGCATCGGGCTGGACCACGCCGCGCAGCACCTGCAGCTGATGATGGCGCTCGGCCACCAGTCGAACCGACAGGCTGGCGCCTGGCGGGCAGCGCAAGGCGGGCAGGCGATCGGGCAGGTCGGGCAGCATGGCGAGTGGCCGGGATTCTATCCCGGTGGGCGGCCGTTCCCGGGCGCGCGGCGCCCGGCATCGATCTCGGCGCAGACCGTGCCGAGCAGGGCCGGCAGCCGCGGACCCGGCCGCGCGATCGCCGGATCGGCCGCGACCAGCCGCATCGGGCCGCCGGGCGCCAGCACGCCCAGCCGCGACCAGGGCTCGGCATCGTGAGCGGCATGCACCCGGATCACCGCCCTGGGGGAGCGGGCCAGCACCGCCTCGGGCCCGACCGCCACCGACACGCCGGGCGCGCCGGCAAACACATTGCGCACCCCGCACAGGGCGAGGGCCTGCGCCAGCGGATCGCGGTCGGTGACCGTGAAAAGCGGCTGCTGCGCGACCTGGATGAACACCGGGATCGGCGCGGCCGCGCGGTGCCGCGCCTCGAGCTCGGCCAGGGCCGCGCGAAAGCCGGCAAGCACCTGAGCCGCCCGCTCGGGTTCGCCCGCGATGGGCGCCAGCCGCTGCGCCGACTCGGCCAGCCCGGACAGGCCGTGCGGCTCGCTCACGAAGGTGGCGATGCCCAGCGCCGCCAGGCGATCGAGGGCGCTGCGCCGCAGACCGGCACCCCACAGCACCACCAGATCCGGCCGCAGCGCCGCGATCGCCTCGACATCGGGTGCGGGATAGGCGCTCAGCCGGGGCAACGCGCGGAGCGCGGGCGGATGATCGCTGTGGGGATCGAGCCCGACCAGGCGGGGCCCGGCGCCGAACGCGGCCAGCCACTCGGTGGCATGGGGCGCCAGGGACACGATGCGCACCGGCGCCGCGGGCAGGCTGACCGTCCGGCCCCGGTCGTCGGTGAGGGTGACGCCCGCCGCGGCGAGCGGCCCCGCCAGCGCGGCGAGCAGCAGGCCCAGCGCGCAAGCCACCCGGCGGGCCCACCGCGCCGGCCGCACCGGCACGGCCTCGCGCCAGAGAGGGCGCAGGCGCCGCGCCGGCCCCGCGCGGCTCAGCGCTCGCTGAATCGCAGTCCGGCCCACAGCGTCCGGCCGGGCATGACATAGCCCGCGGCGGTCTGGTAGTCGCGATCGCCGAGGTTGCCGGCCCGCGCGAAGACTTCCCAGCGGGCATCGATGCGGCGCGAGACGGTGAGGTCGACGATGCCGTAGCCGGCGAGTTTCTGGCCGAGGGTGTCCACCCGATCGCCCTGCGCGGTCCAGCGGCCATCGACCATCCAGGGCCCCTGCTGCCACTGCGCGCCCAGCACCCCGAACACGCGGGCGCGACGGGCCAGGCGCTGACTGGCGCCGGCGGCATCCTCGCGCTCGCCGCGGGCGTCCTGCACCGTGGCCGAGGCCTGCCAGCGCAGGCCGGCCCAGGGCCGGGTCAGCGACAGGCTCGCGCCCTGGACCCGGGCCCGGGCGAGGTTGCGCGGCACATAGCTGCCGTCGAGCTCGATCGCATCGCGAATGCGGTTCTCGAAGAACACCAGCGAGGCGCCCGATCCGGCTGCGCCGCGGTGCTCCACCGCGATCTCGGCGCCCTGCCCCCGCTCCGGCCGCAGCGACGGGTTGGCGCCGAAGGGGCTGTACAGGTCGTCGAAGGTCGGGGCCCGGAACGACGAGGCCCAGGACGCCCGAAGCCGCCAGCCCGGCAGCCACTGCCAGCCCCAGCCGATGGCGGCGGTGGGCTCGGCGCCCACCGTCTCGATGTGGTCGTGCCGAACCTGCATCCGCAGCCGGTGGTCGCCGGCCACCAGCTCCCAGGCCGCGAAGCCGGCATCGGTGCGACGCTTGAGCCGGGTGTAGGGCATGCCGCCGACGCTGACGCCATCACCGCTCATGCGCTGCGCGAGATGCTCCAGGCCGATCTCCAGCCGGCCGCCCGGCAGCGCGAGCGTGTTCAGCCAGAGCAGCGAATCCGACGCGGTGCGCGGCGCGAACGAAAAGGCCTGATAGGCATAGTCGATGCCGCTCTGGCCCAGCCGCAGCTCGGTGGTCCAGCCCGCCGCAAGCGGACCGCGGGCGGCCAGACCGAGGGTCGAGGTGCGATAGCTGAGCTTCGCGGTCTGCGGGGTGGAGGAAATGTCGTCGTAGGCGGCGCGGCCATCGGTGGCCAGGGCGGTGGCGTTCAGCTGCCAGCCCCCATCCAGCCGATGCGACAGGCCGGCGCTGGCAGCCACCCGCCGATGGCCGTCGCGATCGGCCTGGTAGTCGGGCGAGCCCGGCCGGGTGGCCTCGAACCCCCCGGTGCGCTCGGCCGACAGCGAGGCATTGACCCGGGTGCGGCCGTCGCCGGTCTCGCGCGCGAAACCGGCCTGGCCCTGGCTGCTGCCCTGCGTGCCCACGGCCAGCAGGGCCGAGGTCGACGGGCCTGCGCCACCGCGGGTGAAGATCTGGATCACGCCCCCGATGGCCGCCGATCCGTAGAGCGCCGATGCCGGACCGCGGATGACCTCGACGCGCTCGATGACCGACAGCGGCAGGTACTCCAGATTCGCGCCGCCGCCGGAGGGGTTCTCCATCCGCACGCCGTCGATCAGCACCAGGGTCTGGGCGGTCTTGGTGCCGCGCAGGAACACGCCCGAGATCGCGCCCGCGCCGCCGTTCTGGGAGATCTCGACGCCGGCCCGGGCGCGCAGCAGTTCGGTGAGCGTGGTCGCGCCGGAGCGGGCGATCTCGGCGGCGTCGATCACCACCTGGTCGACCAGGGTCTCCTGGGCGGGGCGCTCGGTGCGGGTGGCAGTGACCACCACCTCGGGCAGGGTCTGGGCGCCCAGGGACGAGCAGGCGCAGCCAAGCAAGGCCAGGCTCGCGCAGGCCCGGACCGGCAGACGGGGGAAACGCATGGACGAACTCCTCGCGCACCGCCCCGGGCAAGGGAAAGGGACCGCGCGCAGGATGCGCTGCCCACCGCAGCGCATCGTTGGCGACATGAAGGGAAACCCCTTCTCCCTCTCGGCCGGTATCCGGGCTGGCAGGACCGAGCGATTCGCCTTCCCAGGGCTGGTCTGACCAGACCCCAGTGGCATGGAACCACCCGCGACCGCCAGAGCGGCGGACGCGCCTGCTTACCGTTGCGGGGGCAGCACAGGTTGGGCTGACCGGCTCGAGGCCGAACGAACCCTCTGTTTCCCGTTTAACGCCGCCCGACGACTGCGGGCGATGCACCGAAAGCCCGCGCAGTCTAGCACCGGGCCCGGCGCGCTCCGAGGGCTGGCCGGGGCCGGCATTCCGATCAGCGCAGGCCGGCGAGCGCCTCGAGCAGCAGCCCTGGCGTGAGGATCTCGGGCAGGATCAGCGGCTCGGCCTGCCCGGGCCGGTGCAGCAGGTAGAGGGGCACGCCGTTGCGGCCGTGACGGGCGAGCGCGGCGGTGATCGCCGGATCCTGGCGGGTCCAGTCGGCGCGCAGGCGCAGCACCCCGGCGCGCAGGAAGGCCTCGCGCACCGACTCGCGCTCGAGGGCCAGGCGCTTGTTGGCCTGGCAGCTCACGCACCAGGCCGCGGTGAAGTCGATGAACACCGGCTGGCCCTGGGCGATGGCCTGCGCGACCCGGGCTTCGCTCCAGGGCTGCCA
>JAGWVN010000142.1 GCA_018970865.1 Betaproteobacteria bacterium | reverse complement strand
TTGGGGCTGAGGCCGTCGAGCGGCTGGCCGCCCAGGCTCACCGTGCCGCCCAGCACCGGATGCAGGCCCATCAGCGTGCGCAGCAGCGTGCTCTTGCCCACGCCGTTGCGACCGAGCAGCACCACCACCTCGCCGCGCTCGGCGGTGAAGGACACCTCGCGCAGGATGCGGCTGCCACCGTAGGCCTGCGACAGGCCGTTGACTTCGAGCAGGCTCATCTCATCGTCCCAGATAGACCTCGATCACCCGCTGGTCGGCCTGCACGGTGGCCAGATCCCCCTCGGCAATGACCTGCCCCTGGTGGAGCACCGTCACCGGGCAGTCGAGCTGATCGACGAAGTGCATGTCGTGCTCGACCACCACCACCGAGTGGTTGCCCGCCAGCCGCCTGAGCAGCTCGGCGGTGCGTTCGGTCTCCTCGTCGCTCAGCCCGGCCACCGGCTCGTCGAGCAGCAGCAGCTTGGGGTCCTGGATGAGCAGCATGCCGATCTCCAGCCACTGCTTCTGGCCGTGCGACAGCGAGCCGGCCGGGCGATCCCGCTCGGCGCTCAGGCCGACGGTCTCGAGCACCTCGTCGATGCGTTCAGACTGGCCGGGCGCGATCCGCTGCCGCAGCGAATCGAGCCAGCCCTTGCGCCCTGCGCAGGCCAGCCAGAGATTCTCCTGCGGCGATGCCTGCTCGAAGACGGACGGCTTCTGGAACTTGCGGCCGATGCCGGCCCGCGCGATCTCCGGCTCGCTCATCCGGGTCAGATCGAGGGTCTGACCCAGGAAGGCCTTCCCGCTGTCGGGCCGGGTCTTGCCGGTGATCACATCCATCATGGTGGTCTTGCCGGCGCCGTTGGGTCCGATGATCGCCCGCAGCTCGCCATCGTCGATCGACAGCGACAGCTTGTTGAGCGCCTTGAAGCCGTCGAACGCGACCGTGATGTCCTCGAGGTAGAGAATGACCTTGTGGGACAGGTCGATCTCGCCGGGCACCACGCGGTGGCCGCCGGAACTGAAGCCGCCCTCGCCCGCGCCGGGTTCGGGCGCGTCGCGCAACGCCTTCAGCTGGGCCGGGGTGCCGGGCCGTCCGATCGGATCGCTCATGCCTGCCCCTTGCCCGCGCGGCGCCGCTCGCGCCACTGTGCCGCCAGACCGACCACGCCGCGCGGCAGCGCCAGCGTGACCACGATGAACAGCAGCCCCAGGAAGAACAGCCAGAGCTGCGGAAACGCCTGCGTGAACCAGCTCTTGGAGAGGTTCACCAGGAAGGCGCCCACGATCGGACCCACCAGGGTGCCGCGACCGCCCACCGCCACCCAGACCGCGATCTCGATCGAGTTGGCCGGGCTCATCTCGCTGGGGTTGATGATCCCCACCTGCGGCACATAGAGGGCGCCGGCGATCGCGCACAGCAGCGCCGAGATCACCCAGGCCGCAAGCTTGTAGGGTACCGGGTTGTAGCCCAGGAACATCACGCGGGCTTCGGCGTCACGGATCGCCTCGAGCACCCGCCCGAACTTCGATCGCACCAGCCAGCGGCACAGCAGGAAGGCGAACAGCAGGCACAGGGCCGAGGCTGCCAGCAGCGCAGCCCGCGTCCCGGGGGCGGTGATCGGCTGCCCGAAGATGCGCTTGAAATCGGTGAAGCCGTTGTTGCCGCCGAAGCCGGTCTCGTTGCGGAAGAAGAGCAGCATGGCCGCGTAAGTGAGCGCCTGGGTGACGATCGACAGATACACGCCCTTGATGCGCGAGCGGAACGCGAACCAGCCGAAGACCAGCGCCAGCAGACCCGGCACCAGCAGCACCAGCAGCATCGCCCACCACCACTGGTCACTACCCTGCCAGAACCAGGGCAGCTGCTTCCAGTCGAGGAACACCATGAAGTCGGGCAGATCGGCGCCGTAGCTGCCGTCGCGGCCGATCTGGCGCATCAGGTACATGCCGAAGGCATAGCCGCCGAGCGCGAAGAAGAGCCCATGCCCGAGCGAGAGGATGCCGGCGAAGCCCCACACCAGGTCCATGGCCACCGCCACGGTGGCGTAGCACAGGATCTTGCCCACCAGCGTGACCGCGTAGGTGCTCGGGCGCAGGGCGTTGCCCTCGGGCAGCAGCACATGGGCAAGCGGCGCCAGCACGCCGATCAGACAGAACACGCCGAGCGCGGCCGCCCATTCCGGCCGCGACAGCATCGGACGGGACCAGGGCGTCATGCGTCCACCTGCCTTCCCTTCAGCGCGAACAGGCCCTGCGGCCGGCGCTGGATGAAGATGATGATGAACACCAGCACCAGGATCTTGGCGATCACCGCGCCGGCCCAGCCCTCGAGGAACTTGCTCACCACGCCCAGGCCGAAGCTCGCGATCACGGTGCCGGCAAGCTGGCCGACCCCGCCCAGCACCACCACCATGAAGCTGTCCACGATGTAGGCCTGGCCCATGTCGGGGCCGACATTGCTGAACTGCGAGAGCGCCACCCCGCCCAGGCCGGCGATGCCCGAGCCCAGACCGAAGGCGAGCGCGTCGGTCCGCCCGGTGGGCACGCCCAGGCAGGAGGCCATGCGCCGGTTCTGGGTGACCGCCCGCACATACAGCCCGAGGCTGGTGCGCACCAGCAGCAGCGCCACCGCGGCCAGCACGCACAGCGCGAAGCCCACGATCACGATGCGGTTCCAGGGCAGCACCAGATTTGCCGTGAGTTCCAGCCCGCCCGACATCCAGGAGGGATTGGAGAGCTCCACATTCTGGGCGCCAAAGAGTGACCGCGCGCCCTGGGCAAGCAGCAGCGACACCCCGAAGGTGGCCAGCAGGGTCTCCAGCGCGCGGCCATAGAGAAAGCGGATCACCGTGCGCTCGATCACCATGCCCACGGCCGCCGCCAGCAGGAAGGCCACCGGCACCGCGGCCACCACATACCAGTCGGTCCACTCGGGCAACCAGGCTCGGAAGGCCGACTGCGTGAGATAGGTGGCGTAGGCGCCGACCATCAGGAGCTCGCCATGGGCCATGTTGATGACCCCCATCACCCCGTAGGTGATCGCCAGTCCCAGCGCAGCCAGCAGCAGCACGCTGCCCAGCGAGATGCCGGTGAGCACCCGGCCGACCCACTCGGAGCGCGCCAGGCGCGAGGCGATCTGCGCCAGCGTCTCGTCGATCGCCTGCTGCACCTTGGGGTCGGTCTCGTCGCGACGCCGCTCGGCGAGCAAGGCCCGCACCTGCGGATCGTCGCTGGTGGCAAACGAGCGGATCGCCTGCGCCCGCTTGCCGGGATCGGGATCCGCGAGGTCGATGCGCGCCAGCGCCTGCTGCAGGAAGGGCAGCATGGCCGGGTCGGCGCGCTTCTCGATCGCGCGCGCAATCGCATCGCGCTGCCCGGCCTCGGCCGACTCGGCAAGCGCCTTGGCGGCTTCCAGCCGCTGCTTGGGATCGCTGGACTCGAGCTGCAGCCCGGCCATGGCCGTCTCGATCTCCGAGCGCAGACGGTTGTTCGTCATGATCGCTTCGGACTTCGGCACCGGCACCGCCGAGCCATCGTCCAGGCGGATGGCCTTCCCGTCCTGCACCAGGACCGCCACGCCGGCGTCGAAATGCAGGCGGCCATCACCGAGCGCCTCGAGCACGCGGGCGACCAGCGGATCGCCGGTGGCCACGATCGCCGAGAGCGCGGCGGAACGCGCATCGGCATCGTCGCCGGCGAGCGGCTCGATGAGCTTCGAAGGAAGTGCCGAGGCGAGCGGCGCCCAGCACCCGAGAAGAAGGCCGCCGATCAGCGTGGCCAGACCCGCCCGCCAGCGCAGGGGGCCCGAGCGGCGGGCTCCCGCCACGCCAGCCTTGCCTCGCGCCGGGCTCGGCCGGTCGACAATCAGGTCCATAAGGATTCAGTTCCGGAAAAAAAGGGGGCCGGGTTTTCGTTCCCGGCCCCGAATCCAGCTACCGAGGATCCTGCCGAGGCATCAATGGCCGATCAGACGTTCTGCTTGCCTTCGTTGCCCGGAATGAACGGGCTCCAGGGCTGGGCGCGAACCGGGCCCTTGGTCTTCCAGACCACATTGAACTGGCCGTCGGCGCGCACCTCGCCGATCATCACCGGCTTGTGCAGGTGATGGTTGGTCTTGTCCATGGTCAGTTCGAAGCCGCAGGGCGCCTTGAACTTCTGGCCACCCATGGCGTCGATCACCTTGTCGACCTCGACCGTCTTGGCCTTCTCGACCGCCTGCTTCCACATGTGGATGCCCACATAGGTGGCTTCCATCGGATCGTTGGTGACAACCTTGTCGGCGTTCGGGAGGTTCTTCGCCTTGGCGTAGTCGCGGAACTTCTTGATGAAGGCGTCGTTCTCGCCGTTCTTCACGGACATGAAGTAGTTCCAGGCGGCGAGGTGCCCCACCAGCGGCTTGGTGTCCACGCCGCGCAGTTCCTCCTCGCCCACCGAGAAGGCCACCACCGGCACATCCTTCGCCTTCAGGCCCTGGTTGCCCAGTTCCTTGTAGAAGGGAACATTCGAGTCGCCATTGATGGTGGAGATCACGCAGGTCTTGCCCCCCGCGGCGAACTTCTTGATGTCGGCCACGATGGTCTGGTAGTCGCTGTGACCGAACGGCGTGTACTTCTCGTCGATGTCCGACTCCTTCACGCCCTTGCTCTTCAGGAAGGCGCGAAGGATCTTGTTGGTGGTGCGGGGGTAGACATAGTCGGTGCCCAGCAGCACGAAGCGCTTGGCGCCGCCGCCTTCCTTGCTCATCAGGTACTCGGTGGCCGGGATCGCCTGCTGGTTGGGCGCCGCGCCGGTGTAGAAGACATTCTTCTCGAGCTCTTCGCCTTCGTACTGCACCGGGTAGAACAGCAGCCCGTTGAGTTCCTTGAACACCGGCAGCACCGACTTGCGCGACACCGAGGTCCAGCAGCCGAACACCGCGGCCACCTTGTCCTGGGTCAGCAGCTGGCGGGCCTTCTCGGCAAACAGCGGCCAGTTCGACGCCGGGTCGACCACCACCGCCTCGAGCTTCTTGCCGAGCACGCCGCCCTTGGCGTTGATCTCGTCGATGGTCATCAGGACGGTGTCCTTCAGCGCGGTCTCGGAGATCGCCATCGTGCCCGACAGCGAGTGCAGCACGCCGACCTTGATCGTGGCGCCCTGCGCGAAAGCCGGCGGAAGGCCGGCCGCGGAGACCGCCGCGGTGGCGGCAGCCGACTTGAGGAATGTGCGACGAGTCATTGAAGCTCCCTGGATCGAGAAGGATGTTGTGGAGGAGATCGCCCGCGAGAGCGGCGACGCTTCCTCCAAAGCAACCCTCATGCCAACCGGAGATTGCTCGGAGAGCGCAGTGCCGAGACGGTGCGTTCGCGCCATTCCGGGGTTCGATTCGCACCACGCCGAGGCGCAGCGCCACCGTGGTGCACGCATCGGCCCTCGCGCCACTGCCAAGGGCGGCGCCCCTTGCCAGTGGCCGCTTGATAGACTGCGAGGCAAGTTCCCTCATGTCCCTGCCCCCGCTGCCCGATCTCGCCCGCCGCTGGCGCGACCGCCATCCTTTCCAGGGGCGGTTCCGGGCTCACGGGCGCCTGCTGCTGCTCTTCCTGGGCCTGAACGGGCTGATCCGGCTGGGCCTCACCGTCTTCAATCAGGACCTGACGCTGCTCGCCCCCTGGCGACTGCTGCCCGCCCTGCTGATCGGCGCCGGCTTCGACCTGTGCGTGGGCCTGGCCGCGCTGATGCCTCTGGCCTGGCTGATCGCGGTCTGGCCCAGGCGCCGATGGCGCGGCGATCGTGGCCTGCGTCTGGCAAGCGGCCTGATCCTCGCGCCCCTGTGCCTGCTCGCGAGCTTCGTGGCGCTGTCGGAATTCACCTTCTGGCAGGAATTCGCCTCGCGATTCAATTTCATCGCCGTGGAATACCTGATCTACACCAAGGAGGTGATCGGAAACATCCGCGAGTCGTACAACATGCCGGTGCTGCTGGGCGGCGTGGTGCTCGCCGCGCTCGCCCTCTGGCTGCTTGCCTGGCGCTGGGGTCTCGCGCCGCTTGCCGGTTCCGCCACGGCCACAACCCCCCGACGCCATTGGCCGATGGGCCTGCTGCTGGGCCTGGCGGCGCCGGCCCTGCTGCTGGGCGCCTGCGACGCGCGCCTGAAGGAGTTTTCTGCCGACAGCCAGCTCAACGAGCTTGCCGGCAACGGCTACTTCGACTTCTGGCATGCCTTCCGCCACAACCAGCTCGACTACGAGCGCTTCTACCCCACCCTGCCGGCCGCCGACGCCGAGCGACGCGTGGCGCAGCGCTATCAGAATCTCGCTGACACCAGCCAGGGCCCGAACGGCAACGGCCCCGCTCCGGCTGCGGGCCCCGGCGCAGCGCCCGACCGCCTCCCGTTCCGGCGCGCGATCGCCGGCGCCTCGAGCCCGCTGCCGCTCAATGTGGTGCTGGTCTCCATCGAAAGCTTCAGCGCCTCGTTCATGGGCACCTTCGGCAATGCGCAGGGGCTCACGCCCAATCTCGACCGCCTTGCCCGCGAGGGCCTGCTGTTCACGCGGCTGTATGCCACCGGCACCCGAACCGTCCGCGGCCTCGAAGCGCTGACCCTCTCGGTGCCGCCCACGCCCGGCCACTCGATCGTGAAACGCCCTGACAACGCCGGCCTGTTCAGCCTCGGCGCGGTTCTCGCCGGCAAGGACTACGAGCCGATCTATCTCTATGGAGGCTATGGCTATTTCGACAACATGAACGCGTTCTTCGGCGGCAACGGCTACACCGTGATCGACCGCACCGCCCTGCGCCCCGAGCAGATCCACTTCGAGAACATCTGGGGCGTGGCCGACGAGGATCTCTTCGACCTGACCCTGCGTGAACTCGACGCCCGTCACGCCAGCGGGCGACGCTTCTTCGCGCATGTCATGACCACCTCCAACCACCGTCCGTTCACCTATCCGGCGGGTCGGATCGACATCCCGAGTCACAGCGGTCGGGAGGGCGGCGTCAAGTACACCGATTACGCCATCGGCCGCTTCATCGAGCAGGCTCGCGCCCGTCCCTGGTTCGCCAATACCCTGTTCGTGCTGGTGGCCGATCACACCCACCAGGGGCGCGGCAAGCAGGACCTCCCGCTGGAGGCCTATCACATCCCGCTGATCGTTCTTGCGCCCGGCCATGTCGCCCCCGGACGCGTCGAGACCCTCGCGTCACAGATCGATGTCGGCCCCACGATCCTGGGCATGCTGGGGATCGGCTACACCTCGCGCTTCTTCGGGCAGGACATCCTGCGCGAGGGCGCGCGCAAACCGCGCGCCTTCATGGCCAATCAGCAGACGCTGGGCTACTACCGGGATGACCGCATGGTGGAGTTGCGACCGAACCGGCGCCAGCGGGTGCTCGACACGCGGTCCGGCGAGCCGGTGGATGACGCGGCGGCGCGCGAGCTAACGGCTGAGGCGATCAGCCTCTACCAGGTGGCGGCCCGCGCCTACCGTCAGGGTGACCTGCGCGCCGAGCCGCGCTCAAGCCGCTGAACGGCGCGGCGCTCGTCCAGGCAAGCCGGGGCGGGCCGGCCCACCAGGCCGCGCCCGCCGGCCTCACCAGCCGCGATGGGGATGATGATGGTGCCAGCCGGGTTCGGCCCACCCGGCCCGATAGACCCACCGGGGCGGCATGGGCCGCCAGCCATAACCCACCACCACCGGCGCGCCGGCCACCGGATATGGCGCGACCGGATAGGGCGCAACCGGGTACGGCGCGGGGATCGCCA
>JAGWVN010000141.1 GCA_018970865.1 Betaproteobacteria bacterium | reverse complement strand
GAGGGCGGCTTCGTAGCCGGGGTAGGAATGCTTGAGGGTGGCGCTGTTCAGCAGGGTCTGCGCCATCAGGCGCTCGCCGGCGGCATCGAGGATGTCGGTGCGGATCCAGCACGACTCGGTGCGGCGGCTGTCGGAGAGCGCCACCACCTCGCGGCGGATGATGTAGGGCTCGTCGACGAACAGCGGGCCGTTGATCAGGCGGATCTCGAGGTCGGCGAACAGGCCCACCGCCGGGCTCTTCATCGGCCAGGCCGCCTGACGGCTGGTGTACTGCGCGAGCACGCTGATCATCTCGATGGGGATGATCGGGCGGCCCCACGGCGAGGCCGAGGCATCGTGGTACCAGGGCGAGGTCTCGGTGATCACCGCGAGCTTCTGGCGCAGCGAGAAGGGGTAGAGATCGCCCATGTGCTGGTCCATCGCCATGCGCACGAGCTCGTCCTGCGCGCCGCGCAGGCCCACCCGCATGTCCTCGAGGATGATCAGCCGGCCGGGCGGGCGCAGCTGCGCCATGCGCTGCTCGAGCAGGCTGTGCGGATGCTCCGGCCCCAGGCTGGCGCTGGCCTCGAGCACCGGCGTGCCGTCGGCCTTCTCGGCGCGCACCCGCGTGGCGCGCACGCCTGGCCCCGGCATCTCGACGATGGCCCGAACCTGCTCGCCTTCGACCACCATGTTCTGGTAGTGCGCCGACAGGCAGCCGCGCTCGAACCACGCCTGGCCCCAGAGTCGCGCGAGCAGCGGATCGAACTGGCTGAAGTGGGTGGGGCCCTCGATGGGGCCGGCGCGAAAGCCGAGCTTCTCGGCCATGGCGTCGTCGTGGATGGACGAGTGCCCGCCATAGGCCTGATCGGCGAGCATCTGCCGCGGCTCGCGCAGCGGGCCCTGCAGGGTGAGCGGCGTGTCGAACATCGGCCGGCTCAGGCGGCCTGCAGGTGCGCGGGATGGCGCAGGTCGGCGTCGAGGGCCGGGCCCATGAGGTCGATGAAGTTGTCGCTGTAGAAGCGGCGCCGCGCCTGCGGCGACACCGAGCCGAGCGACTCCTCGAAGCGCTTGAGGGGATGACGCCCGCCCTCGATGTGCGGGTAGTCGGAGGAGAACAGGCAGACCTCCTCGCCGCTGTTGGCGATGATCCAGCCGGCGTCCTCGTGCGGATAGGGCGCCACCCGCAGCTGGCGGCGCACGATCTCGGAGGGCTTGTCAGAGAGCCGCTTGAGTCGGTCCTCGTTCTTGACGAAGGCATGCGCGGCCGAGTCCATGGCCCGCATCCAGGCCGGCAGCCAGGACGCGCCGAGTTCGATGGCGCCCCACTTCAGCCGGGGAAAGCGGTCGAACACGCCATCGAAGATCAGGGTGGCCAGGGTCTGCATCGGCGCCTGCGGGATGGGCATGTAGCTGACCGAGGTGAAGTTGTCGTCGCCGCCATGGAAGTCGGGCACCGGCGGCAGGCCGTTCAGCTTGTAGACCGGGTTCATCTTCTCTTCGCCGCCCACATGCAGCACCACGGGCACACCGGCTTCCTGGGCCAGCGCCCAGACCGGGTCGAGGCCGATGTGGCTGGGCGAGTGCCGGCGCGGGCACAGCGACGGGATCATGAGCGCACGCGCGCCCAGCGTGATGGCCAGGCGCGCCGTGGCCAGGGCGCGGTCGAAGTCCTCGAGCGGCACATAGGCGGTGGCCAGCAGCCGGCGATCGACCTTGCAGAAGTCGGTCATCATGCGGTTGTGCGCGTCGGCCGCGGCGTAGCACAGCTCGAGGTCGTCGCCCTGATCGAGCCCGAAGTTGCCCAGGCAGAAGGTGGTGAACACCAGCTGGCTGGCAAAGCCGAGCAGGTCGAGCGCGTGCGGGCGATCGGCTTTCAGGAAGGCGCCGTGCGCCTCGTAGTTCTTGCGCAGCAGGATGTTGGCATCGACCCCGGCGCGAAACGCCGGCTCGGCATGGGCCTGTGCCGACTGGCCGGGGCGCGCGCTGCCGCGCCGGGCCTGCCAGGCCGGCAGCGCGTGGAAGCGTGACAGCAGCCGGGGCTCGAACCAGGGGTCGAGGCAGTCGGCCAGTTCCATGAGATGGCTGTCGGCGTCGTGGATCAGACGCCCGTTGGCGTAGGCCATGGCGGAGTTCCTGATGGGCGGGGTGGCGGGCGGCGGCCGGAAGCGCTGGCCGCCGGGATGGCGTGCAGGGACTATACCGCCGCGCCGCCGGCCTCCGGCCACTGCCAGTCGGCGTAGCGCTCGCGCAGTTTCGCTTTCCAGAACTTGCCGGTGGAGGTTCGTGGAATGGCGTCGATGAACGCCACCGCATCGGGCAGCTGCCAGCGGGCAAAGCGCGGCGAGAGGAATTCGCGCAGCGCCTCCGGCGTCAGCGTCTGGCCGGGCTTGAGCACCACGCAGGCCAGCGGCCGCTCGGCCCACTTCGGGTGGCTGACCGCGATCACCGCGGCTTCAGCCACGGCCGGGTGGGCCATGATCGCGTTCTCGAGGTCGACCGAGCTGATCCACTCCCCGCCCGACTTGATCAGATCCTTGGTGCGATCGGACAGCCGCACATAGCCGTACTCGTCGATGGCCGCCACATCGCCGGTGCGCAGCCAGCCGTCGTCGGTGAACTTCTCGGGGTCGCGGGCCACCTCGTGATAGCTGCCGGTGATGTAGGGGCCGCGCACCTGCAGCTCGCCCACTTCCCGATTGTTCCAGGCGCACTCGCGGCCATCGTCATCGACGATGCGCAGATCGACCAGCGGCACCGGCACGCCCTGCATGGCCTGACGACGGAAGAGCTCGTCCTCGTCGGCGCCGGCGAGCTCGGCCTTGCGGTACGACATGGCCGCCATCGGCGAGGTCTCGGTCATGCCCCAGGCCTGCTTGATGAGGATGCCGTGGGCCGCATAGGCGCGGATCAGCGCCTCGGGCACCGCCGAGCCGCCGACCAGGCTGCGCATGCCGGCGGGCAGCTTCCAGCGACCGGGATTGGCCTCGTGGTTCTGGATCATGGTGAGCCAGATCGTGGGCACACCCAGCGACAGGGTGGGCGGGTCGACCTGCATCTGGTCGAGCAGGTCGTCGGCGTGCAGGTGCGGGCCGGGGAACACCAGCTTGGCGCCGACCATCAGCGCCATGTAGGGCACGCCCCAGGCATTGGCGTGGAACATCGGCGTGACCGGGAACACCACATCGGTGTTCGACAGCGCGCCGTTGTCGGGCAGGGCCGCCACCAGGGAATGCAGCACCGTGGAGCGATGGGAATAGACCACGCCCTTGGGGCGGCCGGTGGTGCCCGAGGTGTAGCACATGGCCACCGGGTCGTCTTCATGATGCGGCGGGAAGCTGACGTCGGCCGGCGCGCGCGCGAGCAGCTGCTCGTAGTCGTCGATCGCCGGATCGCCGGCATGCGGGTCGCCGGCGCGGGTGGCCACCGGCGCGCCCGAGAACGGGAACACGATCACCCGCTCGAAGCGGTGCAGGTGCGCGAACTGCTGGTAGAGCGGCAGCAGGATGTCGTCGATGATCAGGAAGCGGTCGGCGGCATGGCCGGCGATCCAGCCGATCTCGTCGGGCGAGAGCCGCAGGTTCAGGGTGTGCATCACGCCGCCCGCAGCCGGGATGCCGAGATAGCACTCGAGATGGGCGTGGTGGTTCCAGCACAGCGTGGCCACCCGGTCGCCCTTGCGCAGGCCGGCGGCAAGCAGGGCCGAGGCCAGGGCCCTCGTGCGCCGGTGGTACTCGGCATAGGTGTGCCGGCGATAGGTCTTGTCGGGCAGGCGCGAGACGATCTCGGTGCGCGGGAACAGGCGCCCGGCGCGATCGAGGAAGTGGTTCAGCGACAGGGTGGCTTGCTGCATGGTGGCGTGCATGAGGCTCTCCTCGGGCGATGCGGTTGCGCGAATGGGGCAGGGCGTGCGGCGGCGTTCGGCGTGGGGCGTTGCTCAGCGCGATGCGTCGCGCGCGCCGGGCGGCAGCGCGCCGCGGCCGGCGAATCGCGCCGACGGGCCGAGGGCCTCGGCGATGCGCAGGCACTCGTTCCACTTGGCCATGCGCTCGGAGCGGGCGAAGGAGCCCACCTTGAGCTGGCCGGCGTTCCAGCCCACCGCGAGGTGGGCGATGGCGACATCCTCGGTCTCGCCGGAGCGCGCCGAGATCACGGTGGACCAGCCTGCCTGGCGCGCGGCCTCGAGCGCGGCGCGGGTCTCGGTGACGGTGCCGGCCTGGTTGGGCTTGATCAGCGCGCAGTTGCAGGCCGGCAGGGCCGCGGCCTGGGCGATGCGCGCGGCGCTGGTCACCAGGAAGTCATCGCCGATGATCTGCACGCGATTGCCGTGCAGGCGGGTGAACTCGGCCATGCCGGCGGGGTCGTCCTCGGCGAGGGGGTCTTCGATGGAGACGATCGGGTAGGCCTCGAGCCAGTCGCCAAGCAGCGCGATCAGCCCGGCGGTGTCGAGCTCGCGCGATTCCAGGCCTAGCCGGTAGCGGCCCTCGCGGCCGAACTCCGAGGCGGCGATGTCCAGCGACAGCGCCATGTCGGCGCCCGGCCGCAGGCCGGCGCTCTCGATGGCGCGCACCAGCATGCCCAGGGCCTCCTCGTTGGCCTGGAACACCGGCCACCAGCCGCCCTCGTCGGCCACGCCCTGGCGGCGGCCGGCGGCGGCCATCAGCGCGCCGGCCGCGGCGTAGACCTCGGCGGTCATGGCCAGGCCTTGCGCGAAGTCGGCCGCGCCCACCGGCATCACCATGAAGTCCTGGATGTCCACCCGGCGCCCGGCGTGGGCGCCGCCGCCGAAGATCTGGATCTCGGGCAGGGGCAGGCTCACCGGGCCCTCGCCGGCGAGGTGGCGCCACAGCGGCAGCCGCCGCGCCGCCGCGGCGGCATGGAGCACCGCGAGGCTGGTGGCCACCAGCGCGTTGCCGCCCAGGCGCGACTTCAGCGCGGTGCCGTCGAGCGCGATCAGCGCGGCGTCGATGCCGGCCTGATCGAGGGCGTCGCGCCCGGCGAGCAGCGGGCCGATCTCGGCGTGGACGCCGGCGATCGCGTCGGCGACATCGAGCCCGCCCAGACGCGCGCCGCCGTCGCGCCGCTCGATGGCCTCGCGCGAGCCCCGCGAGGCGCCGGCGGGCGCGATGCCGCGCCCGAGGCTGCCGTCGGCGAGCACGACATCGACCTCGATGGTCGGCCGGCCGCGGGAGTCCCAGAGGCGGCGGGCGCGGGTCTCGCGGATGCGGGTGTCGGCGGGTGTGCTCATGCGGGGATCTTCATGAAGGCGCGCCAGGTCTCGACCAGCGCGGGCAGGTGGGGCGCCGGGTGCAGCACCAGGTGGCGGGCGGCGGCGCGCACCGGCGCGCGCAGGGGCTCGGTGTCGAGGTACTCCACCGGCGACTTGCCGTCGATGCGGGCCAGCAGCAGGCCGCCGAGCAGCGCGGCCACCCGCGCCTGCAACCCGTCCCGGTCCTCCCAGCCCACCCCGGCGAGATAGGCCTGCGCCGCGGCCTGCAGACAGCGCAGATAGGCAGGGGCGTGCGCCGGGCGCCAGGCGCACTTGAGCAGGAGGTGGTTGAGCAGGAAGGCGAGGTCGAAGGCCGGGTCGCCGTACCAGGCGCACTCGGCGTCGAGCAGCACCGGGCCATCCGGGCCGCACAGGATGTTCTTGGGGCTGACATCGCCGTGCACCAGCGCGATCCGGTTGCCCGCGGTCCGCGCGATCAGGCGATGCAGCGCGTCGGCGCAGTCGGGATGGGCCAGGGCGGCCGCGCCCAGATAGGGGTCCAGGCGCAGCGCGTGGAACTGGGCATCGTGGGCGAAGGCGGCGGCCAGATCGGGGCGGCCGGCGCTGGCCTGATGGATGGTGGCCAGCGCGCCGCCCACCCGGGCCGCGATCACGGGATCGACGCGGCCATCGCGCAGCTCGGTCTTCCAGACGGGATGCCGCTGCGGATCGAGCCAGGTCATGGCGAAGGCGTGGCCGACCGGGTCTTCGCCGAGCACCTCGGGCACCAGCCCGGGCACGATGCCGGCCACCCAGCGCAGCCAGGCCACCTCGGCCCGGTTGCGCGCCACCGGCGCGAGCCACTGCGCGGCCACGCGCAGCTGCGGCAGCGCGGTCTTGACGCACACCGGCCCGCCGGCCGGTCTGGCCAGCACGATCAGCGAGGACACCCCGCCGGTGAGCGGCTGCAGTGCCACCGCCTCCTGGGGACCGGCCAGACCCATGCGGCGCAGGCTGGCGAGCATCTGCCCGCGTTCGGTCTCGCTCAGGCTCATGATGGCGGGATTCTCCCACGGCGGCCCGCCGGCTTGCGGGCGGCCGGGTCCGGCATGCGCCACAATGCCGGCTTCCCCGATCCCTGCGGAACCGCTCATGACAGCGCACCACCTGCTCGTGCTGGGCAAGCCCAGCGAATCCCACTTCGGCCTGCTTTCGCGTCTGCCGGCCGGCACCTCGGTGCGCGTCACCAACGATCCGGCCGAGGCCCAGGCCGAGGGCCGTCGCGCCACGGCCATGCTCTGCGACATGGGCCGCGGCGCGCTGCTCGAAGCGGCCATGCGCGACGCGCCGGCGCTGCGCTGGGTGCACTGCCTGTCGGCCGGCGTCGAGACCGTGCTGTTTCCGGCCATGCTCGCCCACCCGGCGGTGCTCACCAATGGCCGTGGCATGTACAAGCGGGCGCTGGCCGAGTTCGTGATGGCCGGCTGCCTCTACTTCGCCAAGGACATCGGCCGGCTGCGCGCCAGCCAGGCGGCGGGGCGCTGGGACGGCTTCTTCATGCAGGAGCTCGCCGGACGCACGCTGGCCATCGTCGGCTATGGCGAGATCGGCCGCGCCACCGCCACGCTGGCCCGCGCCTTCGGCATGCGGGTGCTGGCCTGCCGTCGGCGGCCCGAACTCTCGCGCGATGACCCGCTGGTCGACCAGGTGTATGCCGACAGCGAGCGTCGCGAGATGATCGCGCAGGCCGACTATGTCTGCGCCGCGGCGCCCAATGTGCCCGGTGCCGTCGGCCTGATCGGCGCGGCCGAGTTCGCGGCCATGAAGCCCGGCGCAGTGGTGATCAATGTCGGGCGCGGCCCGACCATCGTCGAGTCCGAGCTGGTGGCGGCGCTGCAGTCGCGGCGCATCCGCGGCGCGGTGCTCGATGTCTTCGATGTCGAGCCCTTGCCCCAGGGCCACCCGCTCTACGCGCTCGACAATGTGCTGATGTCGGCCCACTGCGCCGACCGGGTCGAGGGCTGGCTAGAGACCGCCATGACGGTGTTCCTCGACAACCATGCCCGCTTCCTCGCCGGCGAGCCGCTGCTCAACATCGTCGACAAGCAGGCGGGGTACTGAGATGGCCGCTTCCTCGCCGGCCGGCACGGCCGCGGGCGCGTCCGCAGCCGGCGTGCTCGCCGGGCAGGTCGCCCTGATCACCGGCGCGAGCCGCGGCATCGGGCTGGCCATCGCCCGCGCGCTGGCGGCCGATGGCGCCGACCTGTGCCTGGCGGCCACCCGGGCCGACGGCCTGGCCCGCGCCGATGCCGAACTCGCCGACATGCCCGGTGCGCGCCATCTCGAGGTGCTCGATGTCACCGACCGCGCGGCGGTGCGGGCGGCGGTGGAGCGCACCCTGGCCCGCTTCGGGCGCATCGACATCCTGGTCAACAACGCCGGCATCCACATCGCACGCGGCTTTCTCGACCATGGCCCGGCCGACTTCCAGCGCCTGCTCGATGTCAACCTGTTCGGCGTCATCCACATGACGCAGGCGGTGCTGCCCGGCATGCTCGAGCGCGGATCGGGCCGCATCATCAACATCGCCTCCACCGC
>JAGWVN010000140.1 GCA_018970865.1 Betaproteobacteria bacterium | reverse complement strand
CGGATCAGGGCCGGATCGCGGGTGGCCTGAGGCGCGGTGAAGTCGCGGGTCACCGTGCGGAAGTCGTCATACCGGATCTTCAGGCCGATCGCGCGCGCCAGGTAGCCCTTGCGCCGCAGGTCCTCGGCCAGACGCTGGCACAGCGCCGTGAACAGCGCCGAGAGCTCGGCCCGGTCATGCACCGGATCGAGGTCGCGCTCGAAGGTGGTCTCGCGGCTGATCGATTTCGGCTCGCTGGCGGTGACCACCGGGCGCTCGTCGCGCCCCTGCGCGGCCTCGTGCAGCCAGGCGCCGTAGCTGCGCCCGAAACGCGCCACCAGCTGGTGGGCGGGCACTGCCGCCAGTTCGCCGATGCGGGTGATGCCCATGGCCTGCAGGCGCTGCGCCGCCTTCGGGCCGATGCCATTGATGCGCGATGCCGGCAGGGGCCAGATGCGTGTGGCGATGTCCTCGGGCCTGAGCAGCGTCAGCCCGCCTGGCTTGTCGAGGTCGGAGGCGATCTTCGAGAGCAGCTTGTTCGGCGTGATCCCGATCGAGCATGACAGGCCGGTGGCCGCCTGCACCGCCTGGCGCAGCCGGGCGCCCATCGCGTGCGCGGCGTCCCAGGGATCGGGCGCGCCGCCGGCGAGTTCGCTGAGATCGATGTAGATCTCGTCCACGCCGCGGTCCTCCACCAGCGGCGCGATCTCGCGCACCGCCGCCTTGAAGCGGCGCGAATAGCGCCGGTACTCCTCCATGTCCACCGGCAGCAGCACCGCCTCGGGCGCCATGCGCGCCGCCTTCATCAGCCCGATGCCGGCGCGCACCCCGAACGCCCGGGCCTCGTAGGTGGCGGTGGTGATCACCCCGCGGCCGGCATAGTCGCGCAGCGTGGCGAAACGCAGTTCGCCGTCGGGCCCGGCCACGGGCTGGTGGGCGCGGCCGCCGCCGATCACCACCGGCCGCCCGCGCAGCTGCGGATAGCGCAGCAGCTCCACGCTGGCATAGAACGCATCCATGTCCAGGTGGGCGATCAGGCGGGTGGGCGCGCTCACCCTGGCCGCCCGCCTGCACTACACTGGCAGGCCCGGGCCCGCCAGGCGCCATCGCCATGATCATCCACTCGCTGCTCGACACCGATCTGTACAAGTTCACCATGATGCAGGTGGTGCTGCATCACTTCCCGGGCGCGCAGGTGGAATACCGCTTCAAGTGCCGCAACCCGGGCATTGCGCTGGCCGGCCTGATCGACCAGGTCCGCGAGGAAATTCAGCACCTGTGCACGCTGCGCTTTCGCGAGCGCGAGCTCGATTACCTGCGCTCGCTGCGCTTCATCAAGAGCGACTTCGTCGACTTTCTGGGCCTGTTCCAGATGAACGAGAAGTATGTGTCGGTGACGCCCTCGGCCAGCGCGCCGGGCGAGATCGACATCACGGTGCGCGGCCCCTGGCTGCACACCATCCTGTTCGAGATCCCGGTGCTGGCGATCGTCAACGAGATCTACTTCCGCAACACCGTGCGCGTGCCCGACTATGCCGAGGGCCGCCGCCGCCTCGAGAAGAAGATCGCGCTGATCGCCGATGATGCCTCGCTGGCCGACATGAAGATCGCCGACTACGGCACCCGCCGGCGCTTTTCGCGGCTGTGGCACGAGGAGGTGCTGATCGAGTGCGCCAACCGCATGGGCGCGCACCTGGCGGGCACCTCCAATGTGTACTTCGCCATGAAGTACGGCATGACCCCGCTGGGCACCATGGCCCACGAGTACCTGCAGGCCTGTCAGGCCCTGGGCCCGCGCCTGCGCGACTCCCAGACCTTCGCCTTCGAGACCTGGGCGCGCGAGTACCGGGGCGACCTCGGCATCGCGCTTTCCGATGTCTACGGCATGAACGCCTTCCTGCGCGACTTCGATCTCTACTTCTGCAAGCTCTTCGACGGCGCCCGCCATGACTCCGGCGACCCCTTCGAGTGGGGTGAGCGGCTGATCGCCCACTACGAGGCCAACCGGGTCGATCCGCGCACCAAGACCCTGATCTTCTCCGATGCCCTCACCTTCCCGCTGGCCATCGAGCTCTACCGCCGCTTCCACGAGCGGGCGCGACTTGCCTTCGGCGTGGGCACCAACCTCACCAACGATCTCGGCTGCACCCCGCTGCAGATCGTGATCAAGATGGTCCGCTGCAACGGCCAGCCGGTGGCCAAGCTCTCCGACACCCCCTCCAAGAACATGTGCGACGACGAGGCCTACATGCAGTATCTGAGGCAGGTCTTCGAGATACCCGCGCTCAGGGCCTAGAATCGACGCACGGCCGGGTCGCGGCGGGCGCGGCGCGGGCAGATCCCGGGAGAACCCCTTGGCAGACATCCATCTCAAGCGCAAACACGGCCTGGGCCTGAAGAAGGCCCGGGCAGCGGCGCAGAAGGTCGCCGACGATCTGTCGTCGGAGTACGGCATGGCCAGCGAGTGGGACGGCAATGTGCTGCGCTTCAGCCGCAGCGGCGTGCAGGGCGAGCTCGCAGTCACCAAGGACGAGGTGCGCCTCGACGCGCGCCTGGGTCTGCTGCTGTCGGCGTTCAAGCCGAAGATCGAGGAGCATGTGAACGAGAACTTCGACCGCTACTTCGTGTAGCGGCCGCCGTGCCCGTTCAGCCTTTCAGCTCGCGGATCAGGGCGATGTACTGGCGCATCGCCTCTTCCTTCGCCGTGCCTTTCAGGCCGGCCCAGGCATCGAACTTGGCCCGCCCGATCATGTCGCCGAAGCCCGGCCGCTTGCCGGTGGCGTCGCCCTCGCTGCCCTGCTTGAAGAGCGCGTAGATCTTCAGCAGCGTGGCATTGTCGGGCCGCTCGGGCAGCTGGCGCGACTCGGCCACCGCCTGTTCGAATTCTCTGGCCAGTTCTGACATCGTCGCTCTCCGCTCGGCAATCGGGTTCCTTATTATAGGTTCCGGTCGCAGCGGGCGGCCGGCCAACGGAGAGGGCGCATGAACCGCGAGCGGATGTCAGGTGTCGACACGGCCTGGCTGAGAATGGATTCGCCGGCCAACCTGATGATGATCGTCGGGGTCTGGGTGTTCGAGACCCCCATGGCGCGCGAACGCCTGCTGGCGCGCCTGCGCGAGCGGCTGCTGGTCTTCGATCGATTCCGGCAGGTGGTGCGCACCGATGCCACCGGCGCCTGGTGGGTGGACGACCCCGACTTCGATCTCGATCACCATGTGGTCGACGCGCGCCTGCCGCGCCCCGGCGGCGCGCGCGGGCTGCAGCGTCTGGCCGCGCGCCTGGCCGCGCAGCCGCTGCCCCCGAGCCGGCCGCTGTGGCAGTTCCACCTGGTTGAGCAGTACGACGGCGCCAGCGCGCTTGTCACCCGCATCCACCACTGCATCGCCGATGGCATCGCGCTGGTCAAGGTCATGCTCTCGATGAGCGATGACGGCACCCCGGTCGCGCCGCGCCGCCGCGCCCGCGCGCTGCCTGCCGGCGGCGAGGGGCACGAGGATCTCGCCCGCAGCCTGATGGCCGCGATCGAGCCGGTGGGCCGCACCGCGGTCCGGGTGCTCGGTCAGGCCGGCGGCAGCGTGGCGCGCGCGGCCGGGGAGGGCGATGCCGGGCAGTTCGCGCAGTGGGCTGCCGCCGGCCTGCGGCTGGCCCAGGATGCGATGTCGATCGCGCTCATGACCGAAGATTCGCGCACCCGCTTCAAGGGCAAGCCGGGCCGGCGCAAGGCCGTGGCCTGGAACGAGCCGCTGCCCATCGACGAGGTCAAGGCGGTGTGCCGCGCGCTCGGCGTCTCGGTCAACGATGTGCTGCTCTCCTGCGTGGCCGGGGCGCTGCGCCGCTATCTGGCCGAGCGCGGCGATGCCACCGAGGGGATCGAACTGCGCGCCATGGTGCCGGTCAACCTGCGTCCGCCACAGCAGGAGGCGCGCCTGGGCAACCGCTTCGGGCTGGTGCCGCTGGTGTTGCCGGTGGGCATCGCCAACCCGCTGGCGCGCCTGCGCGAGGTCGGTCGGCGCATGGATGAGCTCAAGGGCGGCTTCCAGGCGCCGCTGGCCTATGCGCTGCTCTCGGCCATCGGTCAGGCGCCGCGCGCCCTGCAGACCGGCGTGCTCGACTACCTGTCGCACAAGTCCAGCGCGGTCATGACCAATGTGCCCGGTCCGGCCGAGCCGATCCGCATCGTCGGCAACACCGTGCGACGGGTGATGTTCTGGGTCCCGCAGTCCGGCGACATCGGCCTGGGCGTGTCCATCCTCTCGTATCGTGGCGGCGTGCAGTTCGGGGTGATGACCGATGCCGGCCTGTGCCCCGACCCGCAACGCATCATCGACGGTTTCGCGCCCGAGTTCGAGCGGCTGCTGCTCACCCTGGCGCTGGTTCCGCCGGGCGTGCTGCGCGACGAGGATGCGCCGGCGCAGATCGAGCAGCGGCTGCTGGGTATGCCCGCGGCGTGATCACCGATCCCATCCACTGGGTCTGGGTGCTGGGCGCTGCGTTCGCCGGCTCGGTGGTGGGCGGTGTCGGCGGCTTCGGCACGGGCGTGATCCTCACCGCGGTGCTGGTGCCGCTGCTCGGCGTGAAGGCCACCGTGCCGGTGCTGGCGCTGGCCGGCGTGATCATCAATGCCGGCCGTTTCTGGTTCTACCGCGCCGACATCGACTGGCCGGCCGCCCTGCGGGTGCTGGTCGGCGCGGCCCCGCTGCTGTGGCTGGGCACCTGGCTCTATGCCCGGCTCGACGCGCGGCCGCTCGGACTGGCGATGGGCGCGCTGGTGGTGCTCAGCGTGCCGGCGCGGCGCTGGCTGCGCAGCCGCCAGTGGCAGATCGGGCCGCGCGGTCAGCTGACCGGTGGCGCGGTCTTCGGCCTGGCCAATGGCCTGGCGTCGGGCATGGGGGTCATCCTGGTGTCGCTGCTGCTGGGCAGCGGCCTGTCGGGCACCGCGGTGCTGGCCACCGATGCCTTCGTGTCCATCCTCGTCGACCTCACCCGGGCGGCGCTGTTCGGGCGCTTCGCCCTGCTCGAGCCGGCGGCGTTGCCGCTGGGCCTGGCGATCGGGCTGGCCACGCTGCCGGGCAGCGCGCTGGCCGCGTGGCTGGTGCGCCGCATGCAGGCCCGGCTGCACCGCCTCCTCATGGAAGCGCTGATCCTGCTGGGCGGCGTCTCGATCATCGCGAGCGTCTGGCGCGGCTAGCCGATCTCCTCGCGGGCCAGTTCCACATCGAGCCGTTCCATCGCGTCCTGCGGCTCGCAGGCCGCGGCTTCGGCATAGAGCTGCTCGGCCTGCTTCATCGCCTTCTTGCCCTCCAGCATGACCAGCGCGTTGGCGTATTCGATGCGGGCGATTGCCGAGTCGGGGTTGAGCTCCAGCGCCTGGCGGAAGTGGGCCAGCGAGGACTCGCGCTTCACGCCGTAGGTCATGCCGCCGATCATCGCGCCCACCTTGTCGATCACCTCGGCGTGGAAGGCGCCCAGCGCGATGTGCGCGTCGGCATGCCTGGCCTGCAGCTTCAGGGTGGTCTCGAGACTGTCGCGCACCTTGCCGCCCAAGCCCTGGGCCAGCGCCTTGGTCACCGAGATGCCCTGGCCGTAGCGGCCCAGCGCATAGGCATGCAGGTAGAAGGCATTGGCGTTCTTCGGCTCGGCAGCCTGCAGCTCCTCGCAGCGCGCCGCCACCTCCTGGTAGATCTCGAGCTTTCGCTTGTCGGACTTCTCGAGGTAGTTGGCGTAGATGCAGGCCGCCTTGTTGGCCGCGTTGTAGCCGGACAGGCCCGCGGCCAGACCGGTTTCCACCGCCTTGCCGAAATCACCGGCGTGGTAGGCGCGCCAGGCCTCGAGCACCGCCTTGTCCTTCGGCTGGGGCTCGGCATCGCCTCGGTGCAGACGGGCCCAGTGCTTCTTGAGTGCCGCGTCGTCGCGGACATAGGCCTTGTCGGGGTGCGGGAAAGCGGTCCATCGGGCCATGCCGGGTTCCTTTCAGGGTCGGGTTGCGAGGTATTCACGGGCCAGTCGCTGCGAGAGCGCGCGACCCTCATCATCCAGCCAGGGCGCGAGCATGACCAGCACCTGGCTGGCGCCACGGGCCAGCGCCGCCTGCGAGGGAGCGGCCTCGGGGCGGGCAGACCCGGGTGGGCGCCCGGCGGCGGACCGTGGTCCCTGCGTGACCTGCTCATGGGCCAGCCACCAGGTGGTCACCATGGCCATGTTCGCGGCCAGCAGCGCGATCTGCGCCTCGTCGGCGCGCAGCCGTCCGGCAGCGGCCAGCGCCCGGCACAGCCGGGCCGCGGCCTGGGTCTTGGCGGCAATGACGATCGGCATGCGCCGCGCGATCAGCCGGTGTCGCGACAGCAGATCGGCCAGATCGCGATAGAGGAAGCGGTGCCGCCACAGGGTCTCGAAGAGCAGGTGCAGGAACAGCCAGGCATCCTCGAAGTGCGCATCCCGGCCCGGCGCGGCATCGAGCAGCGGCATGATCTCCTGCTCGAACTGACCGAACAGCGCCTCCACGATCGCCTCGCGATGGCGGAAGTGGTAGTGCAGGTTGCCGGGGCTGATGCCGGCCTCGTCGGCGATCGCCTGGGTGCTGGCATGGGGCTCTCCCAGGTGGTTGAACAGCCGCAGGGCCGCGGCGAGGATGTTCTCGCGGGTGCGGCGCGGCGGCTTGCGGGGCATGCCGGCGGGCTCAGGCGCGCGCGCGGCGGGGCGCGGCCGGCCCCGCGGTGCGGCGGTTGCGTGCGGCGGGCGCGGAGCGGTGCAGCCGCAGCGCATGCTCGATGTCGCCCACCGTCTTGCCCAGCGTGGCCACCGCGTCGGCGAGGCTGCCCCGGGGCGGGGTGAGCGCCGGGCGGTTGAAGTCCACCAGGCGCAGCTGCGGATTGCGCAGCACCGCGGCGTTCAGCCGCAGGCCGTGCGCCGCCAGCGCGGGCGAGAGCTCGGCGGCGCGGTGCAGCAGGTCCTGGCGGGTGTGCTGGTAGGCCTGCTCGCAGACCCGGCGGCGCGCGGCGATCGTGAAGATGCGGGTGAAGAACAGCGCCGCGTCGTCGGCCCGCGGCTCGAGCACCACCAGCGTGGCGCGTGGATGGGTGACCCGGTACTTCTCGAGGCCGGTGCCCATCCGCGAGCGGATCATGGTGCGGAACGACTGCGACAGGATGGTCGGCAGGCCGGCGCGCGCGATCACGCCGGGGCGCGCGCCCGGGCTGCCCGAGAACGGGATCAGCGGGTTGACGCAGAAGAGCAGGCTCACGCCCTGGTCGAGCGCCACCGAGGCATGCAGGGTCTTGGTCAGGGCGCCGTCCACATAGTCGCGCCCGCCGATGTTCACCGGCGCGAACACGCCGGGCACCGCCGCCGAGGCGATCACCGCGCGCGAGATCGGCACCCGGTCGAAGCCCGGCGCGCCGAATTCCACCGCGCAGCCGCGGTCGAGGTCGGTGGCCACGATGCGCAGCCGCGTGCCCAGCCGGCGGAAGTCGTTGCCGCCGGGTTGCCGCGAGAAAAGCCGCTCCAGCGCCCGCTCGAATGGCGAGGCGTCGAACAGGCCGATCGGCAGCGAGCGCGCCACCCGCTCGAGCGCGTCGAGCGCGGTGTCGGTCGAGCCCCGGGCGCGGGCCAGGGCGGCGGCCTGCAGCGCCGCTCGCAGCATGCCGGGGGCTGCCGCGCCCAGACGGCGCCACAGCCGCGCGCTCGAGCCGAGCACCGCAGCCGGGTCGAGCGCCTCGTCGGCGTCCTCGATGAAAAGGCGCACCATCTGGCGAGGCGTGCGGCCGTGGGCCAGACCGGCGGCGATGAAGGCGCCGGCGCTCACCCCCACGCAGGAGTCGAGCGCGGTGAGGTCCAGGCCCTCCACCGCCTCAT
The DNA here is from genome assembly GCA_018970865.1 of Betaproteobacteria bacterium. Lineage (GTDB taxonomy): Bacteria > Pseudomonadota > Gammaproteobacteria > Burkholderiales > Burkholderiaceae_E > Quisquiliibacterium. Next base: position 99 of record JAGWVN010000140.1, on the reverse strand, counting down.
CGAGCGCGGCGAGCGCGCCGAGCTCGTAGGCCGCGCCGAGCAGGCCGCCGCCGGCCAGCGCCACGCCCACGCCGCCGAGCCTGCGCGACGATGGGCGGG
>JAGWVN010000024.1 GCA_018970865.1 Betaproteobacteria bacterium | reverse complement strand
GGCCTGCCGAGGCCGGGGCGGGTTCGCCGGCGGCGGCATCCGCTGGCACGGTGCCGGCGCCAGCGGGCGCGCCGGGCGCAAGCCCCACCGCCAGCCCGGCCAGCGCCGCCGCCGTCGCCGCGGCGGCCGGTCTGAAGGCGCAGTGCCTCGAAGCCGGGCCGCTCGACGAGGCGCGTGCCGAGCGGGTGCGGCAGTGGGCCCGGGGGCTGCGGCCCGGCCTGCAGGCCGGCCTCGAGCGGCGGCCCGAAACCCCCTCTTTCATGGTCTATCTCCCGTCACCCAGTGCCGCCGAGGCGCAGCGCCGGCTCGCCCAGCTGCGTCAGGCGGGGGTGGCCGACATCTACGCGATTCCCGATGGCGCCCTGCGCAACGCCATCTCGCTGGGCATCTTCAGCGCCCAGGAAGGCGCCCGCACCCGGCTCGACGAGATCACCGCCCGCGGGTTCAGCGGCGCGCGCATCGGTCCCGGGCCCACCCGCCCCGAACGCACCATGGCCCGCCTGACCCGATCAGCGCCCGCCACCGAAGCCGCCTGGATCGAGGCCCGTGCCCGCCTGCAGGAACTCGCCGGCATCGACCCGGTGGCCTGCGTCACCCCCTGACGACGCCTGTCACCGGAGACCATCATGTCCTGCCCGCCTGCCGTCCGTTTCGCCCCGGGCTCCATCGCGGGCCAGCCCTGCCCGCCGGTCGCCCCATCGCCGCGCCAATCCGGCCTCACGGCCTCACGCCTGCCCGCCGGCGTGCCGCCACGCCGGCGAATCGGCCCTGGTCGAGGCGCCGGCCCGGGGCTCGGGCTGCTGCTCGCGCTGGCGCTGCCGCTGGTCGGCCTCCCTCCGGCAGCAGCGCAGACCCCGCCGCCGGCCAGGCAGGCCGGATCCGATCCCGCGAAGAAGCCCGAAGCCGACACCGTCCGCAAGGCCGAGTCCGACGCGCCCGCCTCGCCCGCGCCGGCCCGCGTGCCCGACCGGGTCTGGTCCACCCAGCCGTCTCCGGTGCCCGCCTACATCAGCGGCGGCAGCGGCGGCGCCGTGATCGTCGCGCCGGTGGTCGTGCCGCACGGTGTCGTTCGCCCCGGCCCGGCGCCCCGCGCGCTGCCCGGCGCCGGGGTATCGGGCGCCGGCGGCACGGGCGGCGCGAACGCCGCTTCCCCGGCCAGCGGCTCCGACCGCCCGGCCGGCGTCATCCGGCCGGAGCGCGCGCCGTGAGCGCCGCGGTCTTCACCTACGGGTCGCTCACCTTCGAGCCGGTCTGGCAGGCCGTGGTCCGCGGCGCCTGCCACTCGGTGCCGGCAAGGGTGCGTGGCTATCGTCGCCACGCCCTGCGCGACGCGACCTATCCGGCGATGGTCGCCGCCGACGGCGGCGAGGTGCTCGGCCGCCTCTGGCTGGCGGTGCCCGACGACGATCTCGTCAGGCTCGATCGCTTCGAGGGCGCCGAGTACCGCCGGGTGACGGTGCCGGCGCACGCCCTGGCCGGCGGGCCGCCGGTGGCGGCGCAGGCCTACCTCTGGCTCGATCCGGCGCGCCTGCTGCCTCACGACTGGGACATCGCCGCCTTCGAGCGGGATCACCTGCGGGATTTCGCCCGGGTGCACGGCGCCGCGGGCGGGCGCGACTGACTGCCGCCGACGCGCGCGCCGGCCCTGAGCCGGCCGGCCCGGCCGGCTCAGCCCGCCTGCCGGATCCGGGCGAGCATGGCGGTGGTGGAGCGCTCATGCTCGAAGGCGATGGCATGCACCGTGCCGCCCCAGGCCTTCACCTGCGGCGCGCCGACGATCCGATCGAGCGCCCAGTCGCCGCCCTTGACCAGCACATCGGGCCGCACCACGAGGATCGTCTCCAGGGGCGTGTCCTGCTCGAACACCGTCACCAGGTCGATGCAGCCCAGCGCCGCGAGCACCGCCATGCGGTCTTCGCAGCGGTTGATCGGCCGGTCATCGCCCTTGCCGAGCCGGCGCACCGAGGCGTCGCTGTTCACCGCCAGCACCAGGCTCGCGCCCAGCGCGCGCGCCCGGGCCAGGTAGGTGACATGGCCCCGGTGGAGCAGGTCGAACACCCCGTTGGTGAACACCAGCGGCCGGGGCAGCGCGCGGGCGGCCTCGGCCAGCCCGGCGGGGCTGACGATCTTGCGTTCGAAGTCGGGTGGGGCGAGGCTCATGGGCTGATCTGTCGGTGGACCGCGCGGGCGAGCAGCAGCAGCGGGTCGCGCGGCAGGCTCCCCGACAGCGCGTACCCGAAGCCGCGGTCGATCCAGTAGAAGGTGCTCACGCCGCGGTCGGCCGTGAGACGAAAGGCGGTGTCCTGGCCGCCGGGGTCGCGGCGCACGAACAGCGTGAGCCGCTCCCCGCTGGCCGACTCGAACATGAACTGCGCCGCCACCGCGCCGGCCGGGTCGGGCAGCAGACGCCCGCCGACCAGGGCGTAGCCCTCGGCGCTCAGGTCGGGCACCCGCAGCGGGCTGCCCAGGCGCTTGGACAGCCAGGCGACGAGATGGGCCTGCTCGGCGGCCGCCACCTCCACCGGGTGACGCACCTCGGGCGCGAAGGCGGCGTGGGCCACCGCCGCCTCCCGGCCCAGGCTCGCCGCGCCGGCCGCGGCCTCGGAGGGCGGCATGAGGCCGCCGCGACCGAACCAGCCGCCGGCGAAGCCCGCGCCGAGCGCGAGCAGCACCATGGCCGCCACCGGCCAGGACCGCCATCGGCCGGGAGCGGGGAGCGCCGCCCCGGGCGCTGCTGACCCTTGCGCCGCGTTCTCGGGCCCCTGCGTCATGGCCTCGGCCGTCGCGCCACGCCCGGACAGCACCGCGGCCCGCAATCGCGCCGGGATCGGCTCACCGGCGGCGTCGGCCAGCGCCTGCACCAGCAGCGCATTCTGCTGGCGGCAGTGGGCGGCGTGACGGGCGAGCACCGGGTCGTCACGCAGTTGCGCGTCGACCTCGCCGGCCTGCGCCTCGTCCAGGCGCCGGTCGATCCAGGCCTGCAGGCGGGCGTCGTCGTGACCGGGGCAGCTCATGGGCAGGGATCCGGTCGGGTCACTTGACGCGGGTGAGATGACCGGCGCGCGGCGCCGCGTCGGCGAGCTCGGCGCGCAGGCGCTGCCGCGCCCGCGAGAGCCGCGACATCACGGTGCCGATCGGAAGGCCGAGCGCCAGGGCAGTCTCGTCGTAGGAGAACTGCTCCACCGCCACCAGCAGCAGCACCTCGCGGTGCTCCGGGCTGAGGCGTTCGAGGGCGCGCTGCAGGTCGATCACGCCCAGCCGGTCGTCGGCCGGGGCCGGGGTGGCCGCGAGTTCGTCGCGGGTGGCCGACTGCGCGTCGTCGAGGCTGTGCAGCACGGGCGCGCCGCGCAGCAGGTCGATCCGGCGGTTGTGCAGGATGGCGAACAGCCAGGCCCGCAGGTCGGATCCGGGCTGCCACTGCCGATGGCGCGCCCACGCCCGCTCGATGGTGTCCTGCACCAGGTCGTCGGCGCTGTGGGAATCGGGGCAGAGCAGGCGCGCGTAGCGGCGCAGCCGGGGGAGCAGCCCGAGCAGGGCCTGCGCGAAGTGCGCGTCGGGCGGGCTGGGCGACATGCCGGTTGTGCGGCGCCCGCCCTGCGCGCTCAGGCTGCCTGCCCGAGCCGGCCGTTGAGTTCGCGTCGGTAGCGATTCAGATCCTGCACGGTGCTGAAGCTGCGCTCGAACAGCAGCGACAGGTTGTGCAGGATGCGGTCCATCACCCGCCCTTCCCAGGTGGTGTCGAAGCGGATCTGCTCGTCGAGCCAGCGCTCGAGCCAGGCCGGCTCGGGCAGGCGGCTCTGCACCGTGTCGTTGGGGAACAGCGCCCTGTTCACATGCAGATTGGTGGGATGCAGCGCCTTGGCGGTGCGCTTGGCGCTGGCCATGAGCACGCCGATGCGGGCGAAGGCGGCGCGCGCGCTGTCGCCGAACTGACCGATCGCCCGCTTCATGTACTGGAGATAGGCGCCGCCATGGCGGGCCTCGTCGCGCGAGATGATGTCGTAGATGTGCTTGATCACCGGCTCGGTGTGCCAGTCGGCCGCGCAGCGGTACCAGTGGTTGAGCCGGATCTCGCCGCAGAAGTGCAGCATCAGGGTCTCGAGCGCCGGCGCCGGGTCGAACTCGAAGCGCACCGCGTGCAGCTCCTGCTCGGTGGGCAGCAGATCGGGCCGGAAGCGGCGCAGGTACTCCATGAGCACCAGTGCGTGCTTCTGCTCTTCGTAGAACCACACCGACATGAAGGCCGAGAAGTCGCTGTCGTGGCGGTTGTCGCGCAGGAACATCTCGGTGGCCGGCAGCGCCGCCCACTCGGTGATGGCGTTCATCTTGATGGTCTGCGCCTGCTCCTCGGAGAGGAGCGCGGGGTCGAAGCGCTCCCAGGGGATGTCGGTGTCGAAGTTCCACCGAACGCGCTCGAAAGACTTGAACAGTTCTGGGTAAAGCATTCCGCGGTCCCGGGAGTCAGCCCCGGATTCTAGCGCCGGGCCGCGGCGCCGGGTGGCCCTTCGGCTTGCCGGAGGATGGATTTCGTCTCGGCCGCGCGACGCCCGGCGATGTCAGGCCGGTCGATCGCCGCTCATCGGGCCGACCCCTGGCGGCGCAGCCACCGGAAGATCGCGCCGATCACCGGCAGGCGGGCGTAGAGCTCCTCGGCGGTGTCCCAGTAGTCGCGGTGCCAGCGGATCCGGCCGGTCTCGTCTAGCCGCAGGTGGCTCGCGCCGCGGATGGTCATCGGCTCGCCGCCGGCGCGCCGGAACACGAAGTCCCAGGTGAGGAAGGCCTCGCGCGCGTCGCCGACGCAGTCGTGCACCACGAAGCGCGGCTCGCGCACCTGCACGAACATGTGCGCGAAGATCCGGCCGATCGCCTCGGCGCCGGTCACCTCGTTGAACGGGTCCTTGAACCAGGCGTCATCGGCATAGATCTCGCCGATCCGCGCGGCGTGTCCGGGCGTGATCCCCTCGAAGAAATCGATCACCGCGCGCAGCGCGGCGGGCTGATGCGCGTGTCTCACGGCGCGGCGGTCTGGGTGCTGGCCGCGGGGCGGGCGCCGGTGATGCGCCCCACCAGCGCGAAGTAGAGCCGGTGCGGCAGCAGCGAGAGCAGCTTCAGGGCCAGCGTGAAGCGGCGCGGGAAGTGGATCTCGAAGCGGCCCTGCTCGAAGCCTTCGACCATGCGACGGGCTGCCGCCTCCACCGGCATGAGCGCCGGCATCTCGAAGTCGTTGAGGTCGGTGAGAGGGGTTTCGACGAAGCCCGGGTTGATCAGGTGCACGCCCACGCCGAGCGGATGCAGGTCGAGATAGAGCGACTGCGCGAGATTGTTCAGGGCCGCCTTGCTCGGACCGTAGACCAGCGCCCGCGGCAGGCCGCCGTAGCCGGCCACGCTCGAGACGATGCCGATCGCGCCGGCGCGCTGGCTGATCAGCATCGGCAGCACGCAGGCCAGGCCGTTGAGCAGCCCGTCGACATTGACCTGCATGATCCGCTTCGCCGCGGCGAGATCGAAGTCGAAGGCCCGCATCGACTGGTAGGTGCCGGCCACCCAGACCACCAGATCGATGCCCTGCCACTGCTCCAGCACGGCCTGGTGCGCGACACGCACCGCCGCGGCATCGAGCACATCGACCGGCTGCACCAGCGCCCGACCTTCAGCGAGCGCGGCGCCGGCCAGCTCGCGCAGCGGCTCCTCGCGGCGGGCCGACAGCGCCACCCGCGCGCCACGGGCCAGCAGCTCGCGGGCCAGCGCCGCGCCGATGCCGCTGGAGGCGCCGACGATCCACACCCGGTGGCCCTGCCAGCGGGTGATGCGGGGGTTCAGGGGGCTGAACACGGCGGCCTCAGCGACGCGTCATGGAGAGGGTGACCTCGCCCAGCCGCACGCCGAACTTGCTCATGGTGGCCCGGTTGAGCAGCACCCGGTCATCGACCAGGAACATCCAGTCGTCGAAGTCGACATGCCAGGTGCGACCCGAGACCGGCAGGGCCATGGTGTAGCGCCAGTTCAGCGCGTTGCCGCGGGCGGTGCCGGTGGCCTCGCCGACCACATCGGCGGCGGTGCCGGTGTAGCTGCCGGCCTGACGGCGCTGCAGGGTCCAGACCCGCCGCTGGCGCTCGCCGTCGGACCACACGAAGGCCTCGTCCAGCGTGCCGGTGTCGCCGCGCCAGCCGGCCTGGATGACGACGGTGAATCGGCGCAGCACCTTGCCGCCGCGATCCTGCACCATGCCCCAGCCGTCGATCATGCCGTCGAAGTAGCGGGTCAGGTCGAGCACCGGTTTCTGATCCGCGTATTCGGCGGGGTCGAGGCTGGCGCAGCCAGGCAGGGCCGCCGCCGGCAGGGCGAGCCCGGCCAGCAGGGCGCGTCGACGGGTGAGGGAGGTGGCAGTCATGGCAGGGCAGTCGCTTCCGGGGTGGCGTCGCGCAGGGCGGCATCGGGCAGCGGCGCGATCAGCACGATCACGCCGGCCAGCAGTTTCAGGGCGCAGGGCAGCGCCGCGTAGGTCATCGACAGGGCGAGGCCGCCGCCCGGCTGACCGGGCAGGTAGCCCAGCAGGGACAGCAGCGGCAGGGCCAGGCCGGCCGCGATCGCCAGGTTGAGCTTGGTCGCCAGATTCCACAGGCCGAAGTAGGCGCCCTCGCGGCGACCGCCATGGCCGGCGCCGTCGATCAGCGCGGCGAGCAGGGCGCTGGGCATCACCAGGTCGCTGCCCAGGGCCAGGCCGGTCATCGCGCAGACCAGACCGAAGGCGATCAGATCGCCGCGGCCCAGGCTGAGCGCCCACAGGAAGGCGAGCACCGAGAACGACATCCCGACCAGCCAGGCATTGCGAAGCCCGAGCCGGCGCGAGGCGGCGATCCACAGCGGCATGCCGAGGGCGCCGGCCAGGAAGTAGGTGCCGAGCAGCACCGAGGTCTCGGTCTCGCTCGCGCCAAGCACATCCTGGGTGAAGAAGAGCACCAGGGTGGCCGGGATGGCCGTGGCCACGCCATTGATCATGAACGCGGCCAGCAGCCACCGGAATCCCTGGTTGCCGAGCACCTCCCGCCAGCCCTGCCACACCCGGCGATCGCCCGGGGCGAGCGATGGCGCGGGCCGAGGGGCGGGGGCGGCGCGCATCAGCCAGGCGGCCAGCGCCGCCAGGCTCAGGAAGGCCGCGATCAGCCAGGGCGCCATGGCCGGTGCCATCAGCCCGGAGGCGGCCAGCACGCCCGCCAGCCCGAAGCCTTCCCGCACCGCGGTCACCCGCGCCCGCTGCGAGGCGGTGTCGGCGAGGCCCGCGCCCCAGGCCTGGTAGGCGATCGACACCGCCGAGTAGGCCACATAGGTGATGCCGGAGGTCAGCGCGAGCCACACCGCGGCGGCCGCGCCCTGCACCGGCGGCAGGAACATCGCGCCGAAGCCCAGGGCCAGCACCGGCAGCGCGAGCTGGATCCAGCGCCGCTCGTCGCGACGGCCCCGCACCCGGTCGCCATCGATGCGCGCGCCGATCAGCGGATCGATCAGGGCGTCGAGCAGGCGCATGCCGAACAGCACTGCCCCAACCAGCGCGATGTCCAGCCCCAGGCCGGCGCCGTAGAAGGCCGGCACCATGACGAACACCGGCAGCTCGACCAGCGCGAGCGGCGCCCGCAGCGCGCCGTAGGCGGCGAGGCGGCGCAGCGGCAGCGCGCCGACCCGGTTCATCGCGGTGACGCGCCGGCGCGCGCCGCCGCGGCCGGATCGGCGAGGAGGGAGCGGCGCAGATCGGGCGCCACGGTGCGCGGATCGAGCCAGATCGCGAAGAAGGCCTCGACGAACTGACGGTCCTCGACCCGGCCGATGCGGGTGTCGTTGCGATAGAAGACCGCGCGGCCCTCGGGCAGATGCACGCCGGTGAGGCGGTCGCCGGCGCTCACATCCGGGAACAGCCGGCGCATGGTGTCGAGCCAGCCGGCGCGCTGCGCCTCGGTGCCGAAGCCCATGCGCGCCATCTCCTTCAGGCTCGCCTGCGCGATGTCTTCACCGAGCAGCTTGCGGGCGTAGCGCAGCTCGAGCGCGAAGGGGGTGCGCGTCCAGCGCTCGATGTCGACCCCGTCGGGCGTCACGAACAGGCGCGCGTCGTAGATCTGCAGTCCGAACCAGCGCAGCCGGCCCTCGCCGGCCACCCGGGGCTGGCGCAGGAGGTCGGTGACCGCGCCCGGGGCGCCGGCGCTGGCCGTGCCGGCCGTCGCGGCGCTGCCGGCCTGGCCCGCGGCAGCCTCGGCGCTGGCGCCCGCCGGCGCGGCCGCACCCAGCGCCAGCGCGCCCAGCAGCCCCGCCAGCGCGGCTCGCGTCGCGCGGCTCATCGCGCGCTCCCGCCCTCGGCATGGCCGAGGGTGAACTGGATGACATCGGTGCTGCGGTGCCGGAAAGCCGTCTCGCAGTAGGCGAGATAGAACTCCCAGGTGCGGATGAATCGCTCGTCGAATCCCTGCCCGCGAACCGCGTCGAGCCGCTTCATGAAGGTCTCGCGCCATTGCGCCAGGGTGCGCGCGTAGTCCTGGCCGAAGGCGAACCGGTCGAGCACCCGCAGGCCGGCGCGCCGCGCCTGCGCCTCGAAGACCGCGGGCGAGGGCAGCATGCCGCCCGGGAACACGAACTGCTGGATGAAGTCGGTGCCACGGCGGTAGCGCTCGAACAGCCGGTCGTCGATGACGATGGTCTGCACCACCGCGCGGCCGCCCGGCGCGAGGCAGCGCGCCAGGGTCTCGAAGTAGCGCGGCCAGTAGCGCTCGCCCACCGCCTCGAACATCTCGATCGACACGATGCCGTCGTGGCGCTGGCGCTCGTCGCGATAGTCCTGCAGCACGCAGCCCGCCCGGCCGTCGAGCCCGGCCTCGGCCAGCCGCCGGTTGGCGAAGGCGAGCTGCTCGCGCGACAGGGTCAGGCCCTTCACGCGCAGCCCGTCGCGGGCGGCCTGCTCGGCGAAACCGCCCCAGCCGCAGCCGATCTCGAGCACGCCGGCGCCGGCCGGCAGCCCGAGCTGGTCGAGGATGCGCCGGTACTTGGCCGCCTGCGCCTGCGCCAGCGGCAGCTCGGCCTCGCCGCCGAAGAGCGCGCTGGAGTAGGTCATGGTGTCATCCAGCCACAACCGGTAGAAGGCGTTGCCGAGGTCGTAATGGGCCTCGATGTTGCGCCGCGCGCCGCGCCGGCTGTTGTGCTTGATCAGGTGTCGAAGCCGGTCGATCAGCCTGGCGAATCCGTTGCCGTAGATCGCGGCCTCGAGCGCGGCGCGATTGACCAGCACCAGGTCGAGCACATCGATCAGCCGCTCGCAGTGCCAGTCGCCATCGATCCAGGTCTCGGCAAAGCCCACATCGCCCCGCGCCAGCGCCGCGGTCAGCGGCTTCCAGCTGTTCAGCCGCAGCGGCACCGCCGGATCGCCCGCGCCGAAGGCCAGGGTCTCCCCGCCGGGCAGGGTCAGCAGCAAGCGGCCGTGGGCAAGGCGGCCGAGCATGCGCAGCAGCGGTCTCGCCGTCCGGGGCACCGAGTCGGGCAGGCGGATCTCGGCCGCGGCCCCGGTGGGCGCGGTGTGCGGCGTGCGGTCGGCAGAAGTGGTGGCTCCGGTCATGGCGATCCGCGGGTCACGAAGTGCGCAGGTGGCGCGGGCTTGGTTCGAAAGGGCACGCGTCGCGCCAGCAGCAGCGCCGCCTGCCAGTGGATGCGGGCGATCACGCCGAGCGTGAACAGCGGGTGGGCGGTCAGCGCCCGCAGGCTGCTGCGCACGCCCAGCGGCTGATGCTCGCCCGACAGGCTGGTCAGCAGGAGCGGGCCCTCATCGTCATGGTGCTCCACCCGCGCCACGCTGCGGCTGCCGGCGGTCATGAAGCGGAAGCGGTAGCTGCCCGCCACATCGCAGAAGGGCGAGACATGGAAGACCTTCCGCGCCTGCAGCGTGCGGCCGGCGCCCAGCGGCGCGTCCGGCTGGCCGGTGAGCAGGTAGCAGTGCCGTTCACCGAAGGTGTTGTTCACCTCGGCCACGATGGCCGTCAGCGCGCCGTCTGCGCGGTGGCAGAACCAGAAGCTCACCGGCTTGAAGGCGTAACCCAGCACCCGCGGAAAGGCGTCCAGCCACACCGGCCCGTCGGCGGTGACGCCGGCCTGCGCCAGCAGCCCGTGCAGCCAGGGCATGACCGCAGGCTGGCCGTCGCCGTGGTCCGACTCGCGCAGGCTGAGCAGCGCGCGTCGGTTGACCCCGAAGAGCCAGTTGCCCTGGGGCTGGCCGTCGAACCGGTGCGCGGGCGCGCGCACATGGAAGGCAGGGTAGCGGAAGGCATGCGCGGCTGGCCGCAGCCGCCGGTGGATGACCTCGCCGAACGCCAGCTGCCAGCCAGCCTGGGCGAGCGCGTCGAGCGCGCGCCGGGCCTTCGCGATGATCATGCCGCCGTCCGGTCGACCCGCGGCAGCTGCAGCAGCTTCTCGGCCACCGCCAGGCCGGAGCGCAGCCCGTCCTCGTGGAATCCGTAGCCGGTCCAGGCGCCGGCAAACCAGGTGCTGCGGGCACCCTGCAGGCCCGACAGCCGGGCCTGGGCGGCCACGGCCGCCTGGTCGAAGATCGGGTGTTCGTAGTCCAGCCGGGCGATCACGCTGTCGGGCGCGGGCTCGGTCAGGGGATTGAGGCTGAGCAGCACCGGCCGCTGAAAGGGCAGCGGCTGCAGGCGGTTGAGCCAGTAGGTCACCGACACCTGCGGCGATCGGGTGTCGCCGTCGCTGAGGTAGTTCCAGGCGGCCCAGGCGCGGCGCCGGCGCGGCATCAGCGACAGATCGGTGTGCAGCCAGGCCTGGTTGGGCTGGTAGGGGATCGCCGCGAGGATGTCGCGCTCGTCAGTCCGCACGTCGCTCAGCAGGGCCAGCGCCTGATCGCTGTGGCAGGCAAGCAACACCTGATCGAAATGCTCGGTGCCGCGCGCCGTGCTCACCGCCACGCCCGCGCCGCCTTCGGCACCCAGGCGACGCACCGCGGTGACGGCCTCGCCGGACCGCACATCCTCGAGGCGCTCGCGGATCCGGCGCACATACTCCCTGGACCCGCCGCGCACCGTGTACCACTGCGGCCGGTCGGTGATCTGCAGCAGCCCGTGGTTGTGGAAGAAGCGCGCGAAGCTGCCCATCGGGAAGGCCGCCATGGTGCTCATCGGGCACGACCAGATCGCCGCCGCCATCGGCAGCAGGTAGCCGTCGCGGAAGGCATGGCTGTAGCCGTTGCGCTCCAGGAACTCGCCCAGCGGCATCGTCAGGGCCGCGGGCTGCCCGCCCTGGTCGGCCAGGGTGGCGAGCCGCGTGGCCTCGCGGTTGAATCGTCCGATGTCGCGCAGCATCCGCCAGAAGTCGGGCCGCAGGGCGTTGGCCGGCTGCGCGAAGACCGAGGACAGGCTCGATCCGCACCACTCGAAATCCTGCGGCCGCACCGAGACCGAGAACGACATGTCGGAGGCGGCGGTGGGCACCTCGAGGTCGTGGAACAGCTGCACCAGATGCGGGTAGGTGCGGTGGTTGTAGACCAGGAAGCCGGTGTCGACCGGCGCCGTGATGCCATCGAGGCTCACTTCCACGGTGTTGGCGTGGCCGCCGAGGCGGTTCTGCGACTCGAACAGGCTGACCGAGTGGAAAGGCGTCAGGCGCAGCGCGGCCGCCAGTCCCGAGATACCCGATCCGATCACTGCAATCCGCATGGCTGGCTTTCTCTCCGGTGAACGGGTCAGGTGGGGTGTCGCCCGGGGCCGACCTCACCGGGGCCGGCACAGACACCATCGGGTGGACTATACCGGGCGTGACTCTGCGGTCAGTAATTGACCCCACAGTGCCGGCGGCGAGGTTGTGGCGGCGCCGCGCGGTTTCCGGGAAATTCCCGATTCCCGTTTCGCTTGAGATGTCTTAGTCATCTCAGCCGTTTCGGCCTATAATCAAAGGCGGAAGTGCGATAGTCAAGTATTTGTCCAAGACAAAAATCGCTCCAGGCAGTGCCCCGACGCCGGGTTCCCTTCTCATCGGACAGCCATGAATGACCGTTCGGCCCAGACGCCGATCACCCTGAGTATCGCGGCGGTCGAGCGCGATACCGGCTTGTCCAAGGATACCCTGCGGGTGTGGGAGCGTCGCTACGGCTTCCCGGCGCCCGGTCGGGATGCCTTCGGCGAACGCGCCTACCCGCTGGAGCAGGTCGAGCGCCTGCGCCTGCTGCGCCGTCTCATGGACGCCGGGCATCGTCCGGGCAAGATCATCGGCCTGAGCGCCGACCAGCTCCAGTTGCTGGTCGGCGAGAGCAGCGGCCCGCCGCAGCAGATGGCCGAAGTTGTCTCGGCCCATGATGACCTGCTGCGCTTCATCGACCTCATCCGCTCCCACCGCGTCGAGGACCTCCGCGGCAACCTGTCGCAGGCCGCGCTTCGCATCGGCCTCGAGCGTTTCGTGATGTCGGTCTGCGCGCCGCTCAATGTGCTGGTGGGTGAAGCCTGGGCGCGAGGCCAGATCGAGATCTTCGAGGAACATCTCTACACCGAGTCGATGCAGGTGGTGCTGCGCAACGCGATCAGCACCATCCCGGTCTCGGGCGCGTCGCCGCGGGTGCTGCTCACCACCTTTCCGAACGAGGCGCACGGACTCGGACTGCTCATGGTCGAGGCCCTCATGGCGCTCGACGGCTGTCATTGCACCTCGCTGGGCACCCAGACGCCCATCCTCGACATCGTGCGCGCCGCATCCTCGGGCGAGTTCGACGTGGTCGCCATCTCCTTCTCGGCCAGCCAGAACCCCAATCATGTGCTCGACGGCCTGACCGAGCTGCGCGAGCACCTGCCGCCAACCGTTGACCTGTGGGCGGGCGGGCAGTGTCCGGTGCTGCAGCGGCGACCGCCCGCCGGCATTCCGGTGCTGGTGTCGCTGGCCGACATCGCGCCGGCACTGCGCCGCTGGCGCGCCACCCACGCCCGTCGTCCGGCGCGCTGAGCGCCCCCGCCGCGGGCCGGTCAGGCCGCGAAGAGCGTGAGCACGCCGGTGTGGCCGTAGATCCGGTCGCGCGCGATCTCGCCGTTCCCGTACATCCCGATCAGAGGCACCTCGCCCAGGTGGTGGCGGATGAGCTCCATCTCGGCGCCCTGCGCGCCGAAGAGATGGCTGCCCCGCGCCACGCAGGAGTGGTAGAGCGCCCCCGAGATCGTCAGCCCCTCCTCGTCGACCTCCTCGCGCAGCTCGGCGATGATCCGCACCAGATCGCGGCGCGCGGCATCACGGTCCCGGGTGCAGAACACCACCCGGTCGCCCGCCTGAAGGGTGTCTCCGACGGCGACCACCCGATTGTTCGGGTCGATGCCGACCACGCTGCGCACCAGGTAGTCGCCAAAGCCCGGGCTGCGTCCGCCATCCCCGGAGGCCAGGCCCACGAACAGGCCCTGCCGCAGCCGCTGCACTGGCAGCGCCTGCAGGATCGCCGGCCCGCTGCGCTCGGCCTTCGGCGGCAGCCTCACGCCGAGATCTTCGAGCAGCACATCGAGCGCCGGCCGGCCATCGAGCTGCTGCAGGAACTGGCCGGTGCACTCGGAGATGCGATGCTCGCCCGCGAGCGGCGCGCAGCCCTGGGTGACCCGGGTGAGCAGCCGGACTGACGCGTCGAAGGCCACGCCGCTCAGGCCGCCCCGCACCGGATCGTCCGCGATCTGGGTGTCGCCCTCGTCGGCGCCGCTGGTGAGGGCGCCGAAGAGGAAGCCGGTGTCGGTGCGGTCGGCGAGTTCGGCCACCAGCTCGGCGATGTCGGGCAACCGGGGATCGGCATGCACCAGCGCCGTGTGGGCCGGCGCCCCCGCGCCCGGGTTGCGCAGCCGCCCCGAGAACACCCGGAAGCTCCCGGGTGGCAGGCTGGCGATCATCAGCGCCAGCGCCGGTTCGCCGGCGTACTCCACGCCACCGGCGCAGATCGAGGCCGCCACCGCGCCGCTCCAGTGATGCACCCCCGTGCGCGAGCGCAGACCGGCGAGCAGTTCGCCGAGGTGCGGCGCGAGCCCGTCGGTGACATAGAGGATGCCCAGCCCGCTGGCGAAGCCGCCGCCGATCGGCCCCTCGCGGCCCATCGCCTGGGAGAGAGCGATCTCCATCGCCATCGACCACTGCGGGTGGGTGGCATGGCCGTGCCGAAAGACGCTCATCCGCCAGTCCGGGTTCGGGGCCGGGGCTTCGCGGCCGGTTTCGTGGCGGGCTTTGCGGGCGCCTTTGCAGCGGGCTTTTCAGCGGCCTTCGAAGGGGCCTTTTCGGTGGGCGTCGCGCCGCGTCGCGCTGCCGCCGCGCCGGTCTTCGGCGCGCCCGCCGCCGGGCGGCTGCGACGGGGGCTTGGCGATCGCGGCGCCGCCGCCCTGTCGGCGGTGGCCGGACTGGCGGCGGCGCTCGCCGGGTTCGCTGCGCCGGCCATCGCGGCCTGCGCCACCTGGGCGAACTGGCCCTGCAGCAGGTTCCACCAGGTGGCCGGGTTGACCGCGGCGGAGGCGGCGCGGGAGAGATCCTCACCGAGCGAGGATGCGCTGGCTGCGCCGTGGCTGCCCTCGCCAGCATCGGCGCTGCCGGCCGCATCGGAGGCGGCCTGCGCCGCGGCCCCGGCCCGCCCCGCGGCCGGCCCGACGCTCGCCGGCCGGTCGGCGCCGGGGCCGGTGGCGTCATCAGCGGCCTCAGCCGCGGTCTCGCCGCAGGCCCCCTCCCCGCCGGCCGCGCCGGCAGCCCGCGCTGCCGCCTGGGTGGCTGCCTGGGCGGCTGCCTGAGCGGCCGCCGTGAATGCGCCCACCGCGTCGCCGCGCGACGAGACCGCCTGGCCGAAGGCCTTGATCGCCGCGAGCGTGCCGCGCTGGACCTCCATGCCCTGGATGGTTCCCCGCAGCAGGCTCAGGTTCATGTTCAGCCACTGCTCGACGGTCTTGAGGTCGGCGATGCGCTTGTCGAGCTCGGCGATGTCCATCGTGGGCGACAGGCTGGCCGGCAGGCTGAAACCCGACCAGGCCTTCTTCACCATGTCCACCGAATCGAGCATGCTGCTCAGCGAGCCGAAGCCCAGCGGGCCGGTGCCGAATTCATTCGCCATGGTCGCCTCCCCCGGCCAGCGCCGGCCGTGTCCGGGGGACGATAGCAGAGCGCCCGCGGGCCTGCCAGCCGCCGGCGCTTCATGTCATGCTGTGCGCCCGTTTCCGCCGCATCGGAGCCTCGCGTGTCCGACATCCCCACCCTGCGCCGCATCCTGGCCGAGAACCGCCTGATCGCGGTGGTCGGCCTGTCGGCCGACTGGTACCGCCCCAGTTTCTTCGCCGCCAAGTACCTCCAGGAGCACGGTTATCGCATCGTGCCGGTGAATCCGCGCTACACCGAGATCCTGGGCGAGCCCTGCTATCCCTCGCTGTCGGCCATTCCCTTCAGGGTCGACATGGTCGATGTATTCCGGCGCAGCGCCGATGTCCTGCCGATCGCCCGCGAGGCGGTCGCCATCGGCGCGCGCTGCCTGTGGCAGCAGCTTGGCGTGGTCAATGAGGAGGCCGACGCGCTCGCGCGCAGCCAGGGTCTGGACAGCGTCACCGACCGCTGCGTCAAAATCGAGCATGCGCGGCTCTTCGGCGGCCTGAACTGGGTGGGCGTGAACACCCGGGTGGTGTCGGCCCGGCGGCCGCGCCAGCTTGCCTACTGATTCCGCGCGGACCCGACCATGGCAGATCGTGAATTCGGCATCGAGACCCTGTGCCTGCATGCGGGCCAGATCCCCGATCCCACCACCGGCGCCCGGGCGGTGCCCATCCACCAGACCACCTCGTATGTGTTCGACTCGGCCGAGCACGCCGCCAGCCTGTTCAACCTGCAGACCTTCGGCAATGTCTACTCTCGGCTGTCGAATCCCACCGTGGCGGTCTTCGAGGAGCGGGTGGCCGCGCTCGAGGGCGGCCGCGCCGGTCTGGCGGCGGCCAGCGGCATGGCCGCCGAGATGGTGGCCATGCTCACGCTGTGCGGCAACGGCGATCACATCGTCGCCGCCAGCACGCTCTATGGCGGCACCTACTCGCAGTTCGCGGTCACCTTCGAGCGCTTCGGCATCAGCTGCAGCTTCGTCGAACCCGATGACCCCGAGAACTTCCGCCGCGCCATGCAGCCCAACACCCGCGCGGTGTTCGCCGAGACCATCGCCAATCCGCGCCTGAATGTGCTCGACATCGCCGCGGTGGCGCGGGTGGCCCGCGATCACGGCGTGCCGCTGGTGGTCGACAACACCCTGGCCTCGCCCTACCTGTGCCGCCCGATCGAGCATGGCGCCGACATCGTCGTGCACTCGGCCACCAAGTACCTCGGCGGCCACGGCACCACCCTGGGCGGCGTGGTCATCGAGTCCGGCCGCTTCCCCTGGGACAACGGCCGCTTCCCCGGCATGGTCGAGCCCTCGCGCGGCTATCACGGCGTGCGCTTCTACGAGACCTTCGGCGACTTCGGCTTCACCATGAAGGCGCGCATGGAGACCATGCGCACCCTCGGTCCCACGCTGGCGCCGATGTCGGCATGGATGCTGCTGCAGGGCATCGAGAGCCTGCCGGTGCGCATGGATCGCCACTGCGCCAATGCCTTGCGGGTGGCGCAGTTCCTGAAGGCGCATCCGGCGGTCGCCTGGGTGAACTATCCCGGGCTGCCCGACAGCCCCTATCACGCGCTGGCCGCGCGCTACATGCCGCGCGGCGCCGGCGGCATCCTGTCCTTCGGCATCCTGCCGCGCCCCGGCATGCGCAAGGGCCCGGCATCACCGGCCGATGCGGCCGACGCGCAGCGTGCCGGCGAGCGCTTCATCGACGCCGCCACCTTCATGAGCCACCTTGCCAATGTGGGCGACGCCCGCACGCTGGTCATCCATCCCGGCTCGACCACCCACCGCCAGCTCTCGGTCGAGGAGCAGGCCCGCGCCGGGGTCACGCCCGACATGATCCGGCTGTCGGTGGGCCTGGAATCGATCGACGACATCCTCTGGGATCTCGACCGCTCGCTCGCGGCCGCGCACACCGGCTGAGCCGGCGGGCGCGGCCCGCCGTCAGTCCTGCAGAGAGCGCCACATCTCGATGTCGCGCTCGGCGGTCCAGATGCGCGGATGGGCGATGCCGCTGGCCTCGTCGTAGGCCCGCGACACATCGAAGGGCAGGCAGTGCTCGTAGATGAACACCTGGCCGAACACCGGGTCCATCACCTTGCGGGTGTCGGCGAAGACCTGCTTCAGGCTGCGCCCGGCGGCCACGCCCGCCTTCGCGGTCTGGTAGAGATCGGTCACCCAGCGGCGGGTGTAGTCGATGGCCTTGTCGCAGTCGGCGGGCGTGGTCATGGCCGGGCCGCGGCCGGGCACCAGCTTCTCGGGGCCGAGCGCGCGCAGCTTCTCCAGCGTGGACGGCCATTCCTGCAGGTGCGCGTCGCCGGTGTAGACCCCGGCCATGTACTCCACCAGGTCACCCGAGAAGCACACCTTCTGCGAGGGGATCCAGGCGATGGTGTCGCCGCGGGTGTGGCCCGCGCCCAGATGCATCAGCTTCACCTCGAGGCCGCCCAGGTGCAGGGTGAGCTCGCGCTCGAAGACCATGGTCGGCCAGGTCAGGCCGGGCACCGATTCCACGCCCGCGAACAGCCGCGGGAATCGCTCGATCTCCGACTTCATGTCGGCCTCGCCACGCTCGACGATCAGGTCCCAGGTGCCGCGCGAGGCGATGATCTCGGTGGCGCCCTCGGCGAAGTAGGCCGAGGCGCCGAGCACCCGCACCGCGTGGTAGTGGCTGAGCACCACATAGCGGATCGGCTTGTCGGTGACGCTGCGGATGTGGCGGATCAGTTCCTGCGCCATCACCGGCGTGGCGGTGGTGTCGATCACCATGCAGGCGTTGTCGCCGATGATCACGCCGGAGTTCGGGTCGCCCTCGGCGGTGTAGGCCCAGGCATTGGGCGAAAGCTGGATGAACTCGGTCTTCTTGGCGGCGAGGTCGGCCTTCGAGGCGAACTGCTTGCTCATCGGATGTCTCCAGGGGCGGGTTGATCGGGCGGGCGGCGGGGCGGCCTGCGGGCATCAGGCGCTCAGGGCGGCGCGCCCGCCAGCCCATGCAGGCTCAATGACAGCGCCAGCTCGCCGAACTCCTCGTGGCTCATCGGCCCGTCGGGCCGCAGCCACGCGAAGCTGAAGTTCAGCATGCCCAGCAGCGCCATGGTCACCGGTTTGAGGCGCGCCGCCGGGATCCGGTCCGGAAATGCCTGGTTCAGGACCGCCGCGATCGCGTCGACCACCGCTCGCTGCTGGTCGATGATGATCCCGCGTTCCTCGGGCGGCAGGAACTTCACATCGTTGATCAGCGCGGCATGGAAGACCCTGGCGCGCCGGTAGGCCGGCATCAGCGCGCGCACCACCGCGGCCCAGCGGGCCGGGCCGGGCGGCGCGCCGTCGGCCGCCTCGCGCACCAGCGCCAGCAGCTCCGCGGTGTGTCGCCGCAGCGCCTCGAAGAGCAGGGCCTCCTTGCTGTCGAAGTAGTGGTAGAGCGTGGCCTTCGAGACGCCGCAGGATCGGGCCAGCTGCGCCATCGATGCGCTCGGATAGCCGATCTCCGAGAACGCGCGCACCGCCGCGCTCAGAATTGCCTCGCGCTGGGCGTCGTAGCCGGCCGATCGGGGGCGTGCCATGCCCGGCGGGCCGCGCGCTCAGCGCTCGTCGAAGCTGATCACCACCCGCTCGCTCACCGGCTCCGACTGGCAGGTGAGCACGAAGCCGCGGGCGATCTCGTCGGCCTCGAGGGTGAAATTGCGCAGCATGCGCACCTCGCCCTCGAGCACGCGGGCGCGGCAGGTGCAGCACACGCCGCCCTTGCAGGCGAAGGGCAGGTTGGCGCCCGCGGCCAGGCCGGCATCGAGGATGCTGCGTCCCTGGAAGGGCACGCTCAGCCGGCGCTCCTTGCCGTCGATCACCAGGCGCACCTCGGCCCGCGGCCCGTCGTCATCGGCGGCGGCGGTGACGGGCGCCGCGGCCTGCGCTGGCGCGGGCAGCCCGAAGCGCTCGATCAGGATCCGCGATGGCGCCACGCCGGCGGCAAGCAGCGCCCGCTCCACACCGTCCATCATCGGTTGCGGCCCGCACACGAAGGCGGCGTCGATGCTGGCGGCCGGCAGCAGCGCGGCGAGCAGCCGGCCACAGCGCGCCTCGTCGAGCACGCCGCTGAAGAGCTCGATCTCCTGGCTCTCCTCGGAGAGCACATGGATCAGCCGCAGCCGGGTCATGTGGCGGTTCTTCAGCGCCTCCAGCGCCTCGACGAACATGATCGAGGCGCTGCTGCGGTTGGCATAGACCAGGGTGAAGCGGCTCTCGGGCTCGCGCGCCAGGATGGTGCTGATCAGCGAGAGCATCGGCGTGATGCCCGAGCCCCCGGCAAAGCCCGCGTATTGCCTGCCATGGGCCGGGTCCAGCGGCAGGTGGAAGCGGCCGTCGGGCGTCATCACATCGATCTGCCGGCCGACCTGCAGATGATCATTGGCCCAGTTCGAGAAGCGTCCGCCGGCCACGCGCTTGATCGCCACCCGCAGCGGCGCGCCGGCCTCGTACTGCGGCACTCCCTCGCAGATCGAGTAGGCCCGACGCAGCTCCTCGCCGTCGATCGTCTCGCGCAGGGTGACGAACTGGCCCTGCACGAACCGGTAGGCCTCGCGCAGCGCCGGCGGCACCTCGAAGGCCACGCTGATCGCGTCGGCGGTCTCGGGGCGCACCTCGCGGATGCTCAGCCGGTGGAATCGGGGCGCGGACATGGCTCAGTAGGGCTTGAAGTGGTCGAAGGGTTCGCCGCAGGCCAGGCACCGGTACAGCGCCTTGCAGGGTGTCGAGCCGTGCTCGGCGAGCCGCTCCACCCGGGGCGACGAGCAGCAGGGGCACTGCGGACCGGCGGGTGCCAGCGCGTCGCGACGCATCAGCCGCAGCGGCGCCGCACCGGGTACGCCGCCGGCGCTGCCCGGCAGGTGGTCGGCCACCGGGCCGGGTGGCGCGATGCCGTAGGCGAGCAGCTGCCGCCGGCCGTGCTCGCTGATCAGATCGGTGCTCCAGGGCGGGCTCAGGCTGGTGCGCACCCGCGCGTCCGGCCAGCCGGCGGCGGCCAGCGCCGCGCGCACATCGGCCTCGATCACCTCGACCGCCGGGCAGCCGGTGTAGGTGGGGGTGAGCACCACCTCCAGCCGGCCCTCGCGCAGGCGCACCTCGCGCAGGATGCCAAGATCCTCGATGGTCAGGACCGGAATCTCGGGATCGGTGACCGCGCCCGCAGCGGCGCGCGCGGCCGCCAGCCGGGGGTCGGCGCTGTCGGCCGGGTTCACCAGCGCGCGCCGGGAAGGGCCCGGGCGAGGCTCTGCATCTCGGCCAGCAGATAGCCGAGATGCTCGGAATGCCGTCCCTGGCGACCGCTCGACAGGAATCGGCTGTCGGGCGGACGGCGCAGCGTGGCCTGTGCCAGCACCGTGTCCACCTGCGCCTCCCAGGCCGGCCGCAGGGCCGCGGTGCTCGCGCCGATGCCGCGGGCGATCACCGTCTGGTCGACCGCATCCTCGGCCCAGAACTCGTGGGTGTAGGGCCAGAGCCGGTCGAGCGCGGCCTGCATGCGGGCGCGCGACTCCGCGGTGCCATCGCCCAGCCGGATCATCCAGCCGGTGGCGTGCCGCAGGTGGGCGCGCGCCTCCTTCACGGCGCGCGCCGCGATCGCAGCGAGCTGCGGATCGCGCGAGCCGGCCAGCGCCTCCCAGAGCGGCACCTGCAGGCAGCCGGCGAGGAAGTTGCGCACGATCGTCACCGCGTAGTCGTCGTGCGGTCCGCTCCCGTTGGGCAGCTCCATCAGCGTCCAGTTGCGGAAGGCCGGCTCGTCGCGCAGGAAGGCGAGGGCGTCCTCGTCGCGCCCCTGGCCCTCCAGCTCGCCGGCATGGGCCAGCAGCAGCCGCGCCTGTCCGATCAGGTCGAGCGAGATGTTGGTGAGGGCGAGTTCTTCCTCGAGCACCGGGCCGTGCCCGCACCACTCGGCCAGCCGCTGGCCGAGCACCAGTGCGTTGTCGGCCAGTCGAAACAGGTACTGCAGGTGGGCGTCGCGTTCGGCGGCGTCGGTGTCGGTGCGGGCGTCCATCAAGGGCTCAGAGGTGGTCGACTTCCGGCGGCAGCCGGTAGAAGGTGGGATGGCGATAGATCTTGTCGGCCATCGGATCGAAGTCGGTCGACTGGTCTTCGGGGCGCGACGCGGTGATCGCGGCCGACGGCACCACCCACAGGCTCACGCCCTCCTGGCGGCGGGTGTAGACATCGCGGGCCATCTGCAGCGCCATGGCGGCATCGGGGGCGTGCAGGCTGCCGCAGTGCCGGTGCTCCAGGCCCTGACGGCTGCGCACGAAGACCTCCCAGAGCGGCCAGGCGGTGGTCGATTCGGTCATGCGGAACTCCTTTCGGGCGGCCGGTTCAGGCCGCCTCGCGGC
This sequence comes from Betaproteobacteria bacterium, assembly GCA_018970865.1. Lineage (GTDB taxonomy): Bacteria > Pseudomonadota > Gammaproteobacteria > Burkholderiales > Burkholderiaceae_E > Quisquiliibacterium. The sequence goes on along the minus strand of JAGWVN010000024.1, from coordinate 18,521 downwards.
TGTCGGTGCCGGCATGGCGGGCGGCGTGGGCGAGCGCGGCTTCGCGCACCCAGGCGCCGTTCTCGTGGGCGCGCACCCGGGCGGCCAGCCGTTCGCGGTTGCAGGGGCCGTCACCCTCGATGACCCGCCAGAACTCCGACCAGTCGATCGGACCGTGGTCGTAGTGGCCGCGGGCCTCGTTCCAGCGCAGCGCGGGGTCGGGAATTCGCAGGCCAAGCAGCTCGGCCTGCGGCACCGTGGCATCGATGAAGCGCTGGCGCAGCTCGTCGTTGGACAGCCGCTTGATGCCCCAGCGCATGGTCTGCGCCGAATGGATCGACTCGCTGTCGCTCGGCCCGAACATCATCACCACCGGCCACCACCAGCGATCGAGCGCGTCCTGGGCCATGGCCTTCTGGGCCGGCGTGCCGCGGCACAGCGCGAGCATGATGTCGAAACCCTGGCGCTGGTGGAACGACTCCTCCTTGCAGATCCGGATCATCGCCCGGGCATAGGGCCCGTAGGAGCAGCGGCACAAGGGCACCTGGTTCATGATGGCCGCGCCATCCACCAGCCAGCCGATCGCGCCCATGTCCGCCCAGGTGAGCGCGGGGTAGTTGAAGATGCTCGAGTACTTCGCCTTGCCGGCGTGCAGGGCGTCGACCAGTTCCTCGCGGCTCACGCCCAGGGTCTCGGCCGCGGCGTACAGGTACAGGCCGTGCCCGCCCTCGTCCTGGATCTTGGCGAGCAGGATCGCCTTGCGGCGCAGGCTCGGGGCCCGGGTCACCCAGTTGCCCTCCGGCAGCATGCCCACCACCTCCGAGTGCGCGTGCTGGGAGATCTGCCGGACCAGGGTCTTGCGGTAGCCCTCGGGCATCCAGTCCTGCGGCTCGATTCGCCGGTCGTCAGCGATCGCGGCCTCGAAGGCGCGCTCCCGGTCGCCGGGGGCCGGCATGGCGGCAGTCGGCTCGGTGCCGGGCTTCAGATCGATGGCCTGGGTGTACATGGCAGCTCCGATGGGCGCGGGATGAGAAGAGAGGCCGCGAGCCGGGGGCGCGCGGCGGCCCGGGGCGGGCGGACCGGTGACCCGGATGGGCAGTGTATTATTCGACCGACCGGTCGGTCAATCATTCCTTGGGGACTGCCGCAGGGTCGGTGGTCAGGATCCGCCTTGCGAGTTGACATGGGCTCGCTGGCGCTCCATAATCAGCGGTTCCCTGGAGGGGTGCCCGAGTGGCTAAAGGGGGCAGACTGTAAATCTGTTGGCTTACGCCTACGTTGGTTCGAATCCAACCTCCTCCACCAGATTGCCCGGGCGCCGGACGGCTCGGGCAGTGTGCAGGGAAGCGGGCAGGGAAGGCCGCGCGGGTGTAGCTCAATGGCAGAGCAGAAGCCTTCCAAGCTTACGACGAGGGTTCGATTCCCTTCACCCGCTCCAGTCAGTGCGGCTGGTGCGGCAGCAGTGGCAGTTTCGCCCATGTGGCTCAGTGGTAGAGCACTCCCTTGGTAAGGGAGAGGTCGCGCGTTCGATCCGCGCCATGGGCACCAGAATTCTTTCCTCTCGCTCTTCGACGAACTCGCTTTACCAGATCAGGAGCCCGGCATGGCCAAAGGCAAATTCGAGCGCACCAAGCCGCACGTGAACGTGGGGACGATTGGGCATGTGGACCACGGCAAGACGACGCTGACGGCGGCGATCACGACGGTGCTGTCGACGAAGTTTGGCGGCGAGGCGAAGAAGTACGACGACATTGACGCGGCGCCGGAAGAGAAGGCGCGCGGCATCACGATCAACACGGCGCATGTGGAGTACGAGACGAAGAACCGTCACTACGCGCATGTGGACTGCCCGGGTCACGCTGACTATGTGAAGAACATGATCACGGGCGCGGCGCAGATGGACGGGGCCATTCTGGTGGTGTCGGCGGCCGACGGCCCGATGCCGCAGACGCGCGAGCACATTCTGCTGGCGCGGCAGGTGGGCGTTCCCTACATCATCGTGTTCATGAACAAGTGCGACATGGTGGACGACGCCGAGCTGCTCGAGCTGGTGGAGATGGAGGTTCGGGAGCTGCTGAGCAAGTACGAGTTTCCTGGCGACGACACGCCGATCGTGAAGGGGTCGGCGAAGCTGGCGCTGGAAGGCGACAAGGGCGAGCTGGGCGAGCAGGCGATCATGCAGCTGGCCGATGCGCTGGACAGCTACATTCCGGAGCCCAAGCGGGCGATTGACGGCGCGTTTCTGCTGCCGATCGAGGACGTGTTCTCGATTTCGGGTCGTGGCACGGTGGTGACCGGGCGGGTGGAGCGCGGGATCGTGAAGGTGGGCGACGAGCTCGAGATCGTGGGCATCAAGGACACGGCCAAGACCACCTGCACGGGCGTGGAGATGTTCCGCAAGCTGCTCGATCAGGGTCAGGCCGGGGACAATGTGGGCGTGCTGCTGCGCGGCACCAAGCGTGAGGATGTGGAGCGTGGCCAGGTGCTGGCCAAGCCGGGTTCGATCACGCCGCACACGAAGTTCGAGTGCGAGGTGTATGTGCTGAGCAAGGAGGAGGGCGGTCGTCACACGCCGTTCTTCAACAACTACCGGCCGCAGTTCTATTTCCGCACCACCGATGTGACCGGGGCGGTGACGCTGCCCGAGGGCACGGAGATGGTGATGCCTGGCGACAATGTGCAGATGACGGTGCAGCTGATTGCGCCGATCGCCATGGAGCAGGGCCTGCGCTTTGCGATCCGCGAAGGCGGCCGCACCGTGGGCGCCGGCGTCGTCGCCAAGATCCTGGTCTGAGTCCGGTCCACCGCACCCAACAAGACGCGTAGGGGCATAGCTCAACTGGCAGAGCGTCGGTCTCCAAAACCGAAGGTTGGGGGTTCGATTCCCTCTGCCCCTGCCAACCCGTTTGGCGCCAGCAATCCCGATCTCCCCGGCAGACACCTCCTCCATGGCCAACCAGAACATCGAAGTCGTCACCTCCGGCGCTGACCGCGCCAAGGTGGCGCTCGCCGTGGCCGTGGTGATCGCCGGCGTGGTCGGTTTCTACCTGCTGTCGGGTCAGCCCACGGTGCTGCGGATCGCGGCCTTCCTGGCCGGTCTGGTCGGCGGCGGCGCCATCGCGTGGTTCTCCGGCCCCGGGCAGCAGTTTTTCGCATTCGCCAAGGACTCCTGGTCCGAGACCCGCCGGGTGGTCTGGCCCACCCGCAAGGAAACCACCCAGGTCACCCTGATCGTGTTCGCGTTCGTGGTGGCCATGGCCCTGTTCCTGTGGCTGGTCGACAAATCGCTCGAGTGGGTCCTCTATGACCTCATCCTGGGCTGGAAGAAGTAGATGACCAAGCGCTGGTATGTGGTCCATGCCTATTCGGGCATGGAAAAGAGCGTGGCCCGGGCCCTGCAGGACCGCATCGAGCGGGCCGGCATGCAGGAACAGTTCGGCAAGATTCTCGTCCCGACCGAAGAGGTCGTCGAGATGAAGAACGGGCAGCGCGCCATCACCGAGCGTCGCTTCTTCCCGGGCTATGTCTTTGTCGAAATGGACATGACCGACCTCACCTGGCACCTGGTGAAGAGCACCGCCAAGGTCACCGGCTTCGTCGGCGGGCACGGCCACAGTCCCGCGCCGATTTCCGAGAAGGAAGTCGCGAAGATCATGGCCCAGATGCAGGAAGGCGTCGAAAAGCCCAAGCCCAAGGTGCTGTTCGAGGTCGGCGAGATGGTTCGCGTCAAGGACGGCCCGTTCACCGACTTCAACGGCAATGTCGAGGAAGTCAACTACGACAAGAGCCGCGTGCGGGTCTCGGTCACCATCTTCGGCCGTGCCACGCCGGTCGAGCTCGAGTTCGCGCAGGTCGAGAAAGTCTGATCACCGCGGCGGCGGGTCTGCCCGCCGTCGTCCGGCGCCGCTCTGCGCGGCGCCACCCCGAGGAGCGGCAGTAGGGTCTGTCCCGACACCGCGCTAGCACTCAACCCAGGAGCAGCCTCATGGCGAAGAAGATCGTCGGCTTTGTGAAACTGCAGGTTCCTGCAGGCAAGGCCAATCCCGCCCCCCCGATCGGCCCGGCCCTCGGCCAGCGCGGCCTGAACATCATGGAATTCTGCAAGGCCTTCAATGCCCAGACCCAGGGCATGGAGCCGGGCCTGCCCATTCCCGTGGTGATCACCGCCTACGCCGACAAGTCCTTCACCTTCGTGATGAAGACGCCGCCGGCGACCATCCTCATCAAGAAGGCCGCCAAGATCGACAAGGGCTCGCCCAGGCCCCATTCCGACAAGGTCGGCAAGATCACTCGCGCGCAGGCCGAGGACATCGCCAAGGCCAAGATGCCTGACCTCACCGCCGCCGACCTCGAGGCCGCGGTGCGCACCGTCGCCGGCTCTGCGCGCAGCATGGGCATCACCGTGGAGGGTCTCTAAATGGCCAGGATTTCCAAGCGGGTCAAGGCGAACGCCCAGCGCGTCGACCGCACCAAGCCGCTGCCGCTCGCCGAGGCGCTGAAAGTCGTCAAGGAATGCGCCACCGCCAAGTTCGATGAATCCATCGATGTCGCCGTGCAGCTCGGCGTCGATGCCAAGAAGTCCGACCAGGTCGTTCGTGGCTCGGTGGTGATGCCGGCCGGCACCGGCAAGACCGTGCGGGTCGCGGTGTTCACCCAGGGTCCCAAGGCTGACGAGGCCCGCGCCGCCGGCGCCGACATCGTCGGCATGGAAGACCTTGCCGAGCAGGTCAAGGCCGGCAATCTGAACTTCGACATCGTCGTGGCCTCGCCCGATGCCATGCGCGTGGTCGGCACGCTCGGCCAGATCCTCGGTCCGCGCGGCCTGATGCCCAACCCGAAGGTGGGGACGGTCACGCCCGATGTCGCCGGCGCCGTTCGCAACGCCAAGGCCGGCCAGGTGCAGTACCGCACCGACAAGGCCGGCATCATCCACGCCGGCATCGGCCGCGCGTCGTTCGAAGTCGACAAGCTCGAGACCAACCTGCGGGCCCTCATCGAGGCGCTGAACCGGGCCAAGCCCGCGTCCTCCAAGGGGATCTACCTGCGCAAGGTGGCGGTGTCGAGCACGATGGGAGTGGGTGTCCGGGTCGACACCGCGGCCTTCTCGGCCGCGGCCAACTGATCCGGCAGAAAGAACTTTGGGCCGTCGTGCCCGGGTCGTCGCCATGCAGTCCGATGGCGCAGGCGCGGGTTCGACGGGTTGTCAAAGACCGCAGGGGGCGCAGTGCGCCGGCCGGCAGCATCGGCGGGCAATCGGGCACCTCAAACCGGATCCTGGTCTCCAGGAGCCAACCCTGCGCAGATGGCGGTCCCGAAGCGGTTTGTAGCGGTTCGTCGATGGCGAATTCGGTCGCAAATTGAGCTCGGTCGCCGTAATCAGGCAGGTGCAAGGGCGAAAGCCGGCGCACCGTTCACAGGAGCTGGACCATGGGTCTTAACCGCACCGAAAAGGCCGCGGTCGTTGACGAGATCGGGGCGAAGATCGCCTCGGCCGGCGTCATCGTCGTCGCCGAGTACCGTGGTCTGGGAGTTGGAGCGTTCACCGCACTGCGCAAGCAGGCGCGTGGCCAGGGCGTGCACCTGCGTGTTCTCAAGAACACGCTGGCGCGTCGCGCGGTCGCCGGAACGCCGTTCGAGCCGCTGTCCGCCCATCTGGTCGGTCCGCTGCTCTACGGCATCTCGGCCGACCCGGTGGCCTGCGCGAAGGTCCTCAACGACTTCGCCAAGGGCAACGACAAGCTGGTCCTGAAGGCCGGCGCCATGCCGAATTTCGTCATGGATGCCGCCGCCGTCAAGGCACTGGCCTCGCTGCCCAGTCGCGAAGAGCTGCTGGCCAAGCTGCTGGGCACCATGCAGGCGCCGATCGCCACGTTCGTCCGCACGCTCAACGAGGTGCCGGGCCGGTTCGTCCGGACCCTCGCCGCGATCGAGAAGCAGAAGACCGAGGCTGCCTGATCCCTCAGGCGCGCGCTGCACGCAAAGACTTCCCGGAATCACGCAAACCGCTGAATCAAAACACTGGAGCTATCAATGGCACTGAGCAAACAAGAGATCCTCGACGCCGTCGCCGGCATGTCCGTGCTGGAGCTGTCCGAGCTGATCAAGATGATGGAAGAGAAGTTCGGCGTCTCGGCCGCGGCCGCCGCCGTGTCGGTGGCTGCCGCCCCCGCCGCCGCTGCCGCGCCGGTCGAGGAGAAGACCGAGTTCACCGTGGTGCTGGCTGCCACCGGCGAGAAGAAGGTCGAGGTCATCAAGGTCGTCCGCGCGGCCACCGGCCTGGGCCTGAAGGAAGCCAAGGACCTGGTCGACGGCGCCCCGAAGCCGGTCAAGGAGGGCATCTCCAAGGCCGACGCCGAAGCCCTCAAGAAGCAGCTCGAAGACGCCGGCGCGAAGGTCGAGCTCAAGTAAGTTGTTTCCCTGCGACGCACAGCACCCGGAACCCGCCCCGCCTCAGGGCCGGGCGGTTCCGGGTTTTCGCGTCTTTGCGGGGACTGAGGTCTGGCGAGTTGCCTGCCGCCGCCATCCGGCGATGGCCTGCGCAGCCGCCCGGACCCCAGCCTCTGCGTGAATCACGGAGTGTCCATGAGCCAGTCCTCGTCCTACTCGTTCACCGAGAAGAAGCGCATCCGCAAGACCTTTGCCAAGCGCCCCGTCGTGCTCGACGTCCCCTATCTGCTGACCACGCAGATCGAGTCCTACCAGCAGTTCCTGCAGGCCGAGGCGGCGCCCCTGGAGCGCAAGCCCGAGGGCCTGCAGGCCGCCTTCGGTTCCATCTTCCCGATCGTCTCGCACAACCAGATGGCGCGGCTGGAGTTCGTCAGCTACCAGCTCGGCAACCCGGTCTTCGATGTCAAGGAATGCCAGCAGCGCGGCCTGACCTTCTGCGCGCCGCTGCGCGCCCGCGTCCGGCTGGTGATCATGGACAAGGAGGCGGTGAAGCCCACCGTCAAGGAGATCAAGGAGCAGGAGGTCTACATGGGGGAGATTCCCCTCATGACCACCACCGGCTCGTTCATCGTCAACGGCACCGAGCGGGTGATCGTCTCCCAGCTGCACCGCTCGCCCGGCGTGTTCTTCGAGCATGACCGCGGCAAGACCCACAGCTCGGGCAAGCTGCTGTTCTCGGCCCGGATCATCCCCTACCGCGGCTCCTGGCTCGACTTCGAATTCGATCCCAAGGACATCCTGTACTTCCGGGTAGACCGCCGTCGCAAGATGCCGGTCACCATCCTGCTCAAGGCCATCGGCCTGAACCCCGAGCAGATCCTCGCGCACTTCTTCGTCTTCGACAGCCTGCAGCTGATGGCCGAAGGCGCCATGTTCGAGCTGGTGCCCGAGCGCCTGCGCGGCGAGATCGCCCGCTTCGACATCACCGACCGCGACGGCAACCTGATCGTCGCCAAGGACAAGCGCATCAACGCGCGCAACATCCGCGACATGGAGAAGGCGCAGATGACGCGCATCTCCGTGCCCGAGGAGTACCTCCTCGGCCGCATCCTCGCCCATGCCGTGATCGACGCTGAAACGGGCGAGGTCGTGGCCAACGCCAACGACGAGCTCACCGAGGAGCTCCTGCGCAAGCTGCGCGCCGCCAAGGCCCGCGATCTGAAGGTGCTCTACACCAACGACCTCGATCAGGGGCCGTACATCTCGCAGACCCTGCGCCTGGACGAGACCGTCGACCAGAATGCCGCCCGGGTGGCCATCTACCGCATGATGCGTCCCGGCGAGCCGCCCACCCCCGACGCGGTCGAGGCGCTCTTCCATCGGCTGTTCTACAGCGAGGAGGCCTACGACCTCTCAAAGGTCGGCCGGATGAAGTTCAACCGCCGGGTCGGCCGTGACGAACTCGTCGGCCCGATGACCCTGCTCAACGACGACATCCTCGCGGTCATCAAGATCCTCGTCGACCTGCGCAATGGCAAGGGTGAGATCGACGACATCGACCACCTTGGCAACCGCCGGGTGCGCTGCGTCGGCGAGCTGGCCGAGAACCAGTTCCGCGCCGGCCTGGTGCGGGTCGAGCGCGCGGTCAAGGAGCGCCTGGGCCAGGCCGAGACCGAGAACCTGATGCCGCACGACCTGATCAACAGCAAGCCGATCAGCGCCGCCATCCGCGAGTTCTTCGGTTCCTCGCAGCTGTCGCAGTTCATGGACCAGACCAACCCGCTGTCCGAGATCACCCACAAGCGGCGGGTCTCGGCGCTGGGCCCCGGCGGTCTCACCCGCGAGCGCGCCGGCTTCGAGGTCCGCGATGTGCACCCCACCCACTACGGTCGCGTCTGCCCCATCGAGACGCCCGAGGGCCCGAACATCGGCCTGATCAACTCGCTGTCGCTGTACGCCCGCCTGAACGAGTACGGCTTCCTCGAGACTCCGTACCGCAAGGTCACCGACGGCCAGGTCACCGACGAGATCTCCTACCTGTCGGCGATCGAGGAAGGCCGCTATGTGATCGCCCAGGCCAATGCCGCGGTCGACGGGAACGGCCGCCTCACCGGCGAACTCGTGTCGGTGCGGATCAACGGCGAGACCCAGCTTTCCTCGCCCGACCGGGTCACCTACATGGACGTGGCGCCGAGCCAGATCGTGTCGGTGGCGGCCTCGCTCATCCCCTTCCTCGAGCACGACGACGCCAACCGCGCGCTGATGGGCTCGAACATGCAGCGCCAGGCCGTGCCCTGCCTGCGGCCCGAGAAGCCGGTGGTCGGCACCGGCATCGAGCGCACCTGCGCGGTCGACTCCGGCACCGTGGTCACCGCCCGCCGCGGTGGCGTGGTCGACTATGTCGACGCCAACCGGATCGTGATCCGGGTCAACGATGACGAGGCCGCGTCCGGTGAGGTCGGCGTCGACATCTACAACCTGATCAAGTACACCCGCAGCAACCAGAACACCAACATCAACCAGCGTCCGGTGGTCCGCAAGGGTGACCGCATCGCCCGCAACGATGTGGTCGCCGACGGCGCCTCCACCGACCTCGGCGAGCTCGCCCTGGGGCAGAACATGCTGGTGGCGTTCATGCCCTGGAACGGCTACAACTTCGAGGATTCCATCCTCATCTCCGAGCGCGTGGTCGCCGAGGATCGCTACACCTCGATCCACATCGAGGAGCTCTCGGTGCTGGCCCGCGACACCAAGCTCGGCCCCGAGGACATCACCCGCGACATCTCCAACCTGTCCGAGTCGCAGCTCTCGCGCCTCGATGAATCGGGCATCGTCTACATCGGCGCCGAGGTGCAGGCCGGCGACACGCTGGTCGGCAAGGTCACGCCCAAGGGCGAGACCCAGCTGACCCCCGAAGAGAAGCTGCTGCGGGCGATCTTCGGCGAGAAGGCCTCCGATGTGAAGGACACCTCGCTGCGCGTGCCCTCGGGCATGAGCGGCACGGTCATCGATGTCCAGGTCTTCACCCGCGAAGGCATCCAGCGCGACAAGCGCGCGCAGTCGATCATCGACGACGAGCTCAAGCGCTACCGCCTCGACCTCAACGATCAGCTGCGCATCGTCGAGAACGATGCCTTCTCGCGGATCGAGCGCATGCTCGCCGGCAAGGTCGCCAACGGCGGGCCCAAGCGGCTGGCCAAGGGGGCCGAGATCACCGCCGAGTACCTCGCCGAAGTCGACCGCTGGCAGTGGTTCGAGATCCGTCTGGCCGATGAGGCTGCCGCCTCGCAACTCGAGGCCCTGAAGGAGTCCATCGAACAGAAGCGCCACCAGTTCGATCTCGACTTCGAGGAAAAGCGCAAGAAGCTCACCCAGGGCGACGAGCTGCCCCCGGGCGTGCTCAAGATGGTCAAGGTCTACCTGGCGGTCAAGCGGCGCCTGCAGCCCGGCGACAAGATGGCCGGCCGTCACGGCAACAAGGGCGTGGTCTCGCGCATCGTCCCGGTCGAGGACATGCCCTACATGGCCGACGGCACCCCGGCCGACATCGTGCTCAACCCGCTGGGCGTGCCCTCGCGGATGAATGTCGGCCAGATCCTCGAGACCCACCTCGGCTGGGCGGCCAAGGGTATCGGCCTGCGCATCGGCGAGATGCTCAAGGCCCAGCAGGGTGCCGAGACCATCCGCGGGCTGCTGCGCAAGATCTACACCGATCCCGGCCAGCGCGCCGGCATCGACGGGCTCTCCGATCCCGAGGTGCTCGAGCTCGCCGAGAACCTGCGCAACGGCGTGCCCTTCGCCACCCCGGTGTTCGATGGCGCGACCGAGCCCGAGATCCGCGAGATGCTCGACATCGCCTTCCCCGACGACGATCCGCGCACCCAGCTGCTCGGCTTCACGCCGAGCAAGACCCAGGTCACCCTCTATGACGGCCGCACCGGCGAGGCCTTCGATCGCCGGGTCACGGTGGGCTACATGCACATGCTCAAGCTTCACCACCTCGTCGACGACAAGATGCACGCCCGTTCCACCGGCCCGTACTCGCTCGTCACCCAGCAGCCGCTGGGCGGCAAGGCGCAGTTCGGCGGCCAGCGCTTCGGCGAGATGGAGGTCTGGGCGCTCGAGGCCTACGGCGCCGCCTACACGCTGCAGGAGATGCTGACCGTGAAATCAGACGATGTGAACGGCCGCACCAAGGTCTACGAGAACCTGGTCAAGGGCGAGCACACCATCGACGCGGGCATGCCCGAGTCGTTCAATGTGCTCGTCAAGGAAATCCGGTCCCTCGGCATCGACATCGATCTCGAGCGCATCTGAGCCCGCGCCCAACGACATCCAGGAGCATTCCATGAAAGCGTTGCTCGATCTGTTCAAGCAGGTCCAGGAAGAAGAGCACTTCGACGCGATCAAGATCGGGCTTGCGTCGCCCGAGAAGATCCGGTCGTGGTCCTTCGGCGAGGTCAAGAAGCCCGAGACCATCAACTACCGCACCTTCAAGCCCGAGCGCGACGGCCTGTTCTGCGCCAAGATCTTCGGGCCGATCAAGGACTACGAGTGCCTGTGCGGCAAGTACAAGCGGCTGAAGCACCGTGGCGTCATCTGCGAGAAGTGCGGCGTCGAGGTCACGCTGGCCAAGGTGCGTCGCGAGCGCATGGGCCACATCGAGCTCGCCTCGCCCACCGCCCACATCTGGTTCCTGAAGTCGCTGCCCTCGCGTCTGGGCATGGTGCTCGACATGACGCTGCGCGACATCGAGCGCGTGCTGTACTTCGAAGCCTATGTGGTCATCGAGAGCGGCACTACGCCCCTGAAGCGCGCCCAGATCATGACCGAGGACGACTTCCTCGCGAAGACCGAGGAATACGGCGACGAGTTCCGGGCCATGATGGGTGCCGAGGGCATCCGCGAGCTGCTGCGCTCGATCGATATCGATCGTGACATCGAGACCCTGCACAAGGAGCTCGAGGCCACCGGCTCCGAGGCCAAGATCAAGAAGATCGCCAAGCGGCTGAAGGTGCTCGAGGGCTTCCAGCGCTCCGGCATCAAGCCCGACTGGATGGTCATGGAGGTGCTGCCGGTGCTGCCGCCCGAGCTGCGCCCGCTGGTGCCCCTCGATGGCGGCCGTTTCGCCACCTCCGACCTCAACGATCTCTATCGCCGGGTCATCAACCGCAACAACCGCCTCAAGCGACTGCTCGAGCTCAAGGCGCCCGAGATCATCGTGCGCAACGAGAAGCGCATGCTGCAGGAGGCCGTCGATTCGCTGCTCGACAACGGCCGCCGCGGCAAGGCCATGACCGGCGCGAACAAGCGCGCGCTGAAGTCGCTCGCCGACATGATCAAGGGCAAGGGCGGCCGCTTCCGCCAGAACCTGCTCGGCAAGCGGGTCGACTACTCCGGCCGTTCGGTGATCGTGGTGGGTCCGCAGCTCAAGCTGCACCAGTGCGGTCTGCCCAAGCTGATGGCGCTCGAGCTGTTCAAGCCGTTCATCTTCAACAAGCTCGAGACGATGGGGATCGCCACCACCATCAAGCAGGCGAAGAAGTATGTCGAGACCCAGGAGCCGATCGTCTGGGACATCCTCGAGGATGTGATCCGCCAGCACCCGGTGATGCTCAACCGCGCGCCCACGCTGCATCGCCTCGGCATCCAGGCCTTCGAGCCGGTGCTGATCGAGGGCAAGGCCATCCAGCTGCACCCGCTGGTTTGCGCGGCCTTCAACGCCGACTTCGACGGCGACCAGATGGCCGTGCATGTGCCGCTGTCCATCGAGGCCCAGCTCGAGGCGCGCTCGCTGATGCTCGCCTCCAACAATGTGCTGTTCCCGTCCAACGGCGAGCCCTCGATCGTTCCCTCGCAGGACATCGTGCTCGGCCTGTACTACACCACCCGCGAGAAGATCAATGCCAAGGGCGAGGGCATGTTCTTCAGCGATCTCGGCGAGGTGCTGCGCGCCTATGACAACCGCCAGGTCGAACTCGGCACCCGCATCACCGTGCGGCTGCCCGATTTCGTGCGCGAGCCCGGCTCCGAGGAGTTCGTGCAGCGCATCACCCGGGTCGAGACCACCGTCGGCCGGGCGCTGCTCTCCGAGATCCTGCCCAAGGGGCTGCCCTTCGAGTTCATCAACAAGGCGCTCAAGAAGAAGGAGATCAGCAAGCTGATCAACGCCTCGTTCCGGCGCTGCGGCCTGCGTGACACCGTCATCTTCGCCGACCAGCTGATGCAGAACGGCTTCCGGCTGGCCACCCGCGCCGGCATCTCGATCGCCATCGACGACATGCTGGTGCCGCCCCAGAAGACCCGCCTGCTCGCCGATGCCGAGAAGGAGGTCAAGGAGATCGAGCAGCAGTACACCTCGGGCCTGGTCACGCAGGGCGAGCGCTACAACAAGGTGGTCGACATCTGGGGCCGCGCCGGTGACGAGGTCGGCAAGGCGATGATGGACCAGCTGCGCACGCAGAAGGTCATCGACCGCCACGGCAAGGAAGTCGACCAGGAGTCGTTCAACGCCATCTACATGATGGCCGACTCGGGCGCCCGCGGTTCGGCCGCCCAGATCCGCCAGCTTGCCGGCATGCGCGGCCTGATGGCCAAGCCTGACGGCTCGATCATCGAGACCCCCATCACCGCGAACTTCCGCGAGGGTCTCAATGTGCTGCAGTACTTCATCTCCACCCACGGCGCCCGGAAAGGCCTCGCCGACACCGCCCTGAAGACCGCGAACTCCGGCTACCTCACCCGCCGGCTGGTCGATGTCACCCAGGACCTGGTGGTCACCGAGGATGACTGCGGCACCACCAATGGCGTGGCCATGAAGGCCCTGATCGAGGGTGGCGAGGTGATCGAGGCCTTGCGTGACCGGATCCTCGGTCGCGTGGCCACCCATGATGTGGTCGTGCCCGAGACCCAGGCCACCCTCTATGAAGCCGGCACCCTCCTCGACGAGGACAAGGTCGACGAGATCGAGCGTCTGGGCATCGACGAGGTGCGCGTGCGCACCCCGCTCACCTGCGCCACGCGCTACGGCCTGTGCGCCATGTGCTACGGCCGCGACCTCGGCCGCGGTACGCTGGTGAACTCCGGCGAGGCGGTCGGCGTGATCGCGGCGCAGTCCATCGGCGAGCCGGGCACCCAGCTCACCATGCGCACCTTCCACATCGGCGGCGCGGCCTCCCGCGCGGCGGTCGACAGTTCGGTGGAAGCCAAGTCCAATGGTCGGGTGAGCTTCACGGCCACCATGCGCCATGTGACCAACGCCCGCGGCGAGCTGATCGTCATCTCCCGCTCGGGCGAGATCGTCATCGGCGACGACTTCGGCCGCGAGCGCGAGCGTCACAAGATCCCCTATGGCGCCACGCTGCTGGTCGAGGACCGCCGCGAGGTCAAGGCCGGCACTCCGCTGGCCAACTGGGATCCGATGACGCGGCCGATCATCACCGAGTACGCCGGCCGCATCAAGTTCGAGAATGTCGAGGAAGGCGCCACCGTCGCCAAGCAGATCGACGAGGTCACCGGCCTGTCCACCCTGGTGGTCATCGACGCCAAGCGCCGCGGCACCGCGGCGCGCAATGTCCGGCCGCAGGTCAAGCTGATCAACGAGGCGGGCGAGGAAGTCCGCATCGCCGGCACCGACCACGCGGTGACCATCAGCTTCCCGGTCGGCGCGCTCATCACCGTGCGCGACGGCCAGGAGATCGGCGTGGGCGAGACCCTTGCCCGCATCCCGCTCGAGTCGCAGAAGACTCGCGACATCACCGGCGGTCTGCCGCGGGTGGCCGAGCTCTTCGAGGCCCGTTCGCCCAAGGACGCCGGCATGCTCGCCGAGGTCACCGGCACGGTCTCCTTCGGCAAGGACACCAAGGGCAAGCAGCGTCTGGTCATCACCGACATGGACGGCGTGGCCCATGAGTTCCTGATCGCCAAGGACAAGAATGTGCTGGTCCATGACGGCCAGGTGGTCAACAAGGGCGAGATGATCGTCGACGGCCCCGCCGACCCGCACGACATCCTGCGCCTGCTCGGCATCGAGGCCCTCGCCCGCTATGTGGTCGACGAGGTCCAGGATGTCTACCGGCTCCAGGGCGTGAAGATCAACGACAAGCACATCGAGGTGATCGTCCGCCAGATGCTGCGCCGCGTGCAGATCGTCGATCCGGGCGACACCCCGTTCATCATGGGCGAGCAGGTCGAGCGCTCCGAGATGCTCGACGAGAACGACAAGGTGCGCGAGGCTGGCAAGGCCGAGGCCACCTACATCAACCTGCTGCTGGGCATCACCAAGGCCTCGCTGTCCACCGACTCGTTCATCTCGGCGGCCTCCTTCCAGGAGACCACCCGGGTGCTCACCGAGGCGGCGATCATGGGCAAGAAGGACGACCTGCGCGGCCTGAAGGAGAACGTGATCGTCGGCCGGCTGATCCCGGCGGGCACCGGTCTGGCCTATCACCGGGCGCGCAAGGCCAAGGAGCAGAACGAGGCGGCCGAGCAGGCCGCGCTCGCAGCGGCCGAGGCCGAAGCGCTGTTCTCCATGCCTTCCGCCGAAACCGAGGCGGCCGGCGTGGCCGACGAGGGCGGCGAGGCGCAGGGCTGAGCTCCGCCGGCGGCGGTCGATGCGTGCGCGCATCGACCGCTTGCAGGGGAATTGTTCCAGATCTATAATCGAAAGCTTTCCGTCAAACGCCGACGCAATCGTTCGTCGGGCCGGCCAGCCGCGAAGCACCGGGAAGGTGATCGCGGCGCGGTGACAACAGGGTGACCCGGCGTCATCCCAAGGAAACATTGAATGCCCACCATCAATCAGCTCGTGCGCCAGGGTCGTGAGACCGAGCAGCTCAAGAGCAAGAGCCCGGCGCTGCAGGAAAGCCCGCAGCGTCGTGGCGTGTGCACCCGCGTGTACACCACCACCCCCAAGAAGCCGAACTCGGCGCTGCGGAAGGTGGCCAAGGTGCGCCTGACCAACGGTTTCGAGGTCATCAGCTACATCGGCGGCGAGGGCCACAACCTGCAGGAGCACTCGGTGGTGCTCATCCGCGGCGGCCGCGTCAAGGATCTGCCCGGCGTGCGCTACCACATCGTGCGCGGCTCGCTCGACCTCCAGGGCGTCAAGGACCGCAAGCAGGCGCGCTCGAAGTACGGCGCCAAGCGGCCCAAGAAGGCCTGATCAGGCCGGATCTGTTTCGTCGGGCGCGGGGCCATCCGGGTCTTCCCGGGTGCCCGCGCCCTTTGTTCTGGCGGCGCCTTGGCGTCGCCGAGTAAGCGGTCATCCCGCCGCGTCCCGCCGGGGCGAGGTCTGTCGGATGGCCAGTTGCGCCGGGCGGGTTGCCCGGCGAAACCGCTGAAGCCAGGAGAGTGTTGCCATGCCCCGTCGTCGCGAAGTACCCAAGCGTGAAATCCTCCCCGACCCGCTCTACGGCAGCGTCGAGGTCTCCAAGTTCATCAATGTGCTGATGCTCGACGGCAAGAAGGCCGTGGCCGAGCGCATGCTCTACGGCGCCTTCGGCCAGATCAAGTCGCGCTCCGGCAAGGATCCCATCGAGGTGTTCGCGCAGGCGCTGCAGAACTGCCGCCCGATGGTCGAGGTCAAGAGCCGCCGGGTGGGTGGCGCCAACTACCAGGTGCCGGTCGAGATCCGTCCGGTGCGTCGCATGGCGCTCGCCATGCGCTGGCTGCGCGAGGCCGCCAAGAAGCGCGGCGAGAAATCCATGGGTCAGCGCCTGGCCAACGAGATGATGGAAGCCTCCGAGAACCGCGGCGGCGCCGTCAAGAAGCGCGACGAAGTCCATCGGATGGCCGAGGCCAACAAGGCCTTCGCCCACTTCCGCTTCTGATCCGGGCCCTGCGCCCGAAACCCACGGGCCCACGAGGCCCCGCCCTGCACCGCTGGAGCATCTGACCATGGCCCGCAAGACACCCATCGAGCGATACCGGAACATCGGCATCTCGGCGCACATCGACGCCGGCAAGACCACCACCACCGAGCGCATCCTCTATTACACCGGCGTCAATCACAAGATCGGCGAGGTGCACGATGGCGCGGCCACCATGGACTGGATGGAGCAGGAGCAGGAGCGCGGCATCACCATCACCTCGGCGGCCACCACCTGCTTCTGGAAGGGCATGGACATGTCCTATCCGGAGCACCGCATCAACATCATCGACACCCCCGGGCACGTCGACTTCACCATCGAGGTCGAGCGTTCCATGCGGGTGCTCGACGGCGCCTGCATGGTCTATTGCGCGGTGGGCGGCGTCCAGCCCCAGTCCGAGACCGTCTGGCGTCAGGCCAACAAGTACGGCGTGCCGCGTCTGGCCTTCGTCAACAAGATGGACCGCATCGGCGCGAACTTCTTCAAGGTCCATGACCAGATGCGCGCCCGCCTGCGCGCCAATCCCATTCCCATCCAGGTGCCGATCGGCGCCGAGGAAAACTTCAAGGGCGTGGTCGACCTGGTCCGCATGAAGGCCATCTACTGGGATGACGCCTCCCAGGGCATGAAGTTCGAGATGAAGGACATCCCGGACGACCTCGCCGACACCTGTTCCGAGTGGCGCGAGAAGATGCTCGAGGCGGCTGCCGAGGCCAACGAGGAGCTGATGAACAAGTACCTCGAGGAGGGCGACCTCTCCGTCGAGGACCTCAAGCTCGCCATCCGCCAGCGCACCATCGCCGGCGAGATCGTGCCCATGCTCTGCGGCACCGCCTTCAAGAACAAGGGCGTGCAGGCCATGCTCGACGCGGTCATCGACTACCTCCCCTCGCCGGTTGACATTCCCCCGGTGAAGGGCGCCGACGACAGCGAGAAGGAAGTCTTCCGCAAGGCCGACGACGGCGAGAAATTCTCGGCGCTGGCCTTCAAGCTGATGACCGATCCTTTCGTGGGTCAGCTCACCTTCATCCGCGTCTACTCCGGCGTGCTGAACTCGGGCGACACCATCTACAACCCCATCAAGGGCAAGAAGGAACGCATCGGCCGCCTGCTGCAGATGCACGCCAACCAGCGTGACGAGATCAAGGAAGTGCGCGCCGGCGACATCGCCGCCTGCGTCGGCCTGAAGGATGTCACCACCGGCGAGACGCTCTGCGATCCCGAGAATGTGATCATCCTCGAGCGCATGGTCTTCCCCGAGCCGGTGATCTCGCAGGCCGTCGAGCCCAAGACCAAGGCCGACCAGGAGAAGATGGGCATTGCGCTGGGCCGTCTCGCCCAGGAAGACCCGTCCTTCCGCGTGCGCACCGACGAGGAATCCGGCCAGACCATCATCTCGGGCATGGGCGAGCTCCACCTCGAGATCATCGTCGACCGCATGAAGCGCGAGTTCAGCGTCGAGGCCTCGGTGGGCAAGCCGCAGGTGGCCTACCGCGAGACCATCCGCAAGCCGGTCGACGAGGTCGAGGGCAAGTTCATCAAGCAGTCGGGTGGCCGCGGCCAGTACGGTCATGTGGTGATCAAGCTCGAGCCGCTCGAGCCGGGCGGCGCGGGCTTCGAGTTCGTCGACGCCATCAAGGGCGGCGTGGTGCCGCGCGAGTTCATCCCGGCCGTCGAGAAGGGCATTCGCGAGACCCTGCCCGCGGGCGTGCTCGCCGGTTACCCGGTGGTCGATGTCAAGGCCACCCTGTTCTTCGGCTCCTACCATGATGTCGACTCCAACGAGAACGCCTTCAAGCAGGCCGCGTCGATCGCCTTCAAGGAAGGCATGCGTCGCGCCAGCCCGGCGCTGCTCGAGCCGATGATGTCGGTCGAGGTCGAGACCCCCGAGGACTACGCCGGCACGGTGATGGGCGACCTGTCTTCCCGCCGCGGCATGGTTCAGGGCATGGAAGACATGGCGGGTGGCGGCAAGGCCATCCGCGCCGAGGTGCCGCTGGCCGAGATGTTCGGCTACTCCACCACGCTGCGCTCGCTCACCCAGGGCCGCGCGACCTACACCATGGAATTCAAGCAGTACGCAGAAGCGCCCAAGAATGTGGCCGAGGCCATCATCTCGGCGCGCACCAAGTGACGCTGACAGACAGCAACGTTCTTTGAAATCGGAGAAAGAGCAATGGCCAAAGGCAAATTCGAGCGCACCAAGCCGCACGTGAACGTGGGGACGATTGGGCATGTGGACCACGGCAAGACGACGCTGACGGCGGCGATCACGACGGTGCTGTC
>JAGWVN010000139.1 GCA_018970865.1 Betaproteobacteria bacterium | reverse complement strand
CCGCGCACGAACTGCCGGGTGTTGCGCTCGATGAGGGTCTTCTGCTCGTCGATGTGGTGCAGGTCGGCGAGGCGGATGGACGACAGCTGGCGCACCGGCTGCAGCCACGACTGCACGCCCAGGCCGGTGGCGCGGCGGCGCCAGCGGAAGGCGACCGAGGCCGACCAGTCGGGCGGGGCCACCGCCGGCATGAGGGTTTCGAGGCGCTCGAGCATCCGCTCGGCGCGCTGGATGAGCTGGTTCAGGTCGGACATCGGCCGCGGATCTCAGGAACGGTAGTCGGCGTTGATGGACACATAGTCGTGCGAGAGATCGCAGGTCCAGACCGTGGTGCTGGCCGACCCCCGGTTGAGCACGACGCGCACGGTGATCTCGGACTGCTTCATGACCCGCTGGCCCTGCTCCTCGCGGTAGGCGGGATGGCGCCCGCCGGCGGTGGCCACGGGGACATCGTCGAGGAAGAGATCGACGCGGTCGACATCGAGGTCGTCGATGCCGGCATAGCCGATGGCGCACAGGATGCGCCCGAGGTTGGGGTCGGAGGCGAAGAAGGCGGTCTTGATCAGCGGCGAGTGGGCGATCGCGTAGGCCACCGCCTGCGCCTCGGCCGGAGTGGCGGCGGCCTCGACCTGCACCGAGATGAACTTGGTGGCGCCCTCGCCGTCTCGGACGATGGCCTGCGCGAGCTCGCGCGCCACCTCGACGATCATGGCCTTGAGCGCGGCCGCGCCAGCGTCGTCCTCGGCGGCGACGCGCAGGCCGCCGGCACCGCTGGCCACCAGCACGAAGGAGTCATTGGTGGAGGTGTCGCCGTCGACGGTGATGCGGTTGAAGCTGGCATCGGCCGCCTCGCGCACCCAGCGCTGCAGCAGGGCCGCCGGCACCGCCGCGTCGGTGGCGACGAAGCCGAGCATGGTGGCCATGTTCGGACGGATCATGCCCGCGCCCTTGGCGATGCCGGTGACCGTGACCGTGGCGCCCGCCACGGTGGCCCGGCGCGAGGCGGCCTTGGGCAGGGTGTCGGTGGTCATGATGGCCTCGGCGGCATCGGCCCAGCGCGCCTCGGCGAGATCGGCCACGGCCGGGGCCAGACCCGCCACCAGGCGGTCCATGGGCAGCGGCTCGAGGATGACACCGGTGGAGAACGGCAGCACCTGCGAGGGCTGGCAGCCCAGGCGCGCGGCGAGTTCGCGGCAGGTGGCACGGGCATCGGCCAGGCCGGGCTGGCCGGTGCCGGCATTGGCGCAGCCGGTGTTGACCACCAGCGCGCGGATGGCCGCCGCGCCCTCACCGGCGAGGTGCTCCCGGCAGACCTGGACCGGCGCCGCGCAGAAGCGGTTGCGGGTGAACACGCCGGCCGCGCTGGCGCCCGCGGCGATCTCGACCACCAGCAGGTCGCGGCGGCCGGGCTTGCGGATGCCGGCGCGCGCGGTGCCGATGCGCACACCGGCAACCGGGTGGAGCTCGGCGGGATCAGGCACACGCAGGTTCACGGCCATGGGCGCATCCTCCGGGGAAAGTCGTACGATCGAAGCTCCGCATTCTACTGGCTGCCCGGCGCACGGCCGGGCGCCCGGCAAGCGCAGCAGCCACCGTGCCAGACACCACAGCGACGACCGGTCTGATCCTCATGGGCGGTGGCGCTCGCGCCGCCTACCAGGCCGGGGTTCTCGAGGGCCTCGCCGAACTGCTCGACCAGGCGGGCTGGCCGGCCGATCGCAACCCCTTCCCGGTGGTGTGCGGCACCTCGGCCGGCGCGATCAATGCCGCGGCCTACGCGGCCGGCTGCGACGACTGGGCCGAATCGATCCGGCGCATCGCCGGCCTGTGGCGCACGGTGCAGCCGCAGGACATCTACCGGGTGGATCTGCGCGGCTCGCTGGGCAACGCCGCGCACTGGCTGGGCGCGCTGCTCTTCGGCTGGCTGGCCCGCACCCGCCCGCGCTCGCTCTTCGACAACAGCCCGCTGCGCGAGCTGCTGGCGCGGGTGATCGACACCGAGCGCCTGGGCCGCTGCCTCGATGACGGCCGCCTGCGCGCGCTGGCGATCACCGCCTCGAGCTACACCTCGGGCCAGCATGTCACCTGGTACGAGACGCGCTCGGCGCTGCCGCCCTGGTACCGCACCCAGCGGCTGGCGGCGCCCGCCCGCATCGGCATCGACCACCTGCTCGCCTCGAGCGCGATCCCCTTCGTGTTCCCGGCAGTGCCGCTGCCGATCGACGAACGCCACGAGTTCTTCGGCGACGGGTCGATGCGGCAGTCGGCGCCGATCAGCCCGGCGATCCACCTCGGGGCCGACCGGCTGGTGGTGATCGGCGCCGGCCGCTTCGAGACCCCGGCGCGCCAGTCCGGGCCGGCGGGCTCGCAGGAGCACTATCCCAGCCTCGCCCAGATCGCCGGCCACGCCATGGCCGGCATCTTCCTCGACGCGCTCTCCGGCGACATCGAACGGCTGAGCCGCGTGAACCGCACCCTGGCCGCGCTCGCGCCGCAAGCCGATGGCGCGGCGGGGCTTCGCCACATCGAGCCGCTGGTGATCTCGCCAAGCCAGCGCCTGGACACGCTGGCCGCGCCGCATGTGCGCGAGCTGCCGCGCAACATCCGCGTGCTGCTGCGGCTGATCGGCGCCACCGACACGCGCGGCGCGGCGCTGAGCTCCTATCTGCTGTTCGTGCCGGGCTACACCGGCCGGCTGGTGGAACTGGGCCGGGCCGATGCGCTGGCGCGCAAGGACGATGTGCTGCGCTTCTTCGGCTGAGCCTCAGCCGGGCTGATTGGCGATGCCCGAGGGCACATGGCCGGTGGGCCCGGCCTGCGCCGCCGACTCGCAGTGCCGGGTCTGGTCGTCGAAGAAGAAGTCGGGCTCGAACTCGCGCAGGAACGGGCCCTTGTCGAGCCCGCCGAGGAACATCGCCTCGTCCACCTCCAGGCCCCAGTCCATGAGGGTGCGGATCGCGCGCTCGTGCGCCGGCGCGCTGCGCGCGGTGACCAGCGCGGTGCGGATGCGCATGCCGGCGCGGCTGCCGGCGCGCTGCAGGCCGTGCAGCGCCTCGAGCAGCGGCATGAACGGACCCGAGGGCAGCGGCCGGGCAGCGTGGGTCTCCTCGTGGCGCTGGAAGGCATCGAGGCCGTCGCGCTGGTAGACCTGTTCCGACTCGTCGGAGAACAGCACCGCATCGCCGTCGAAGGCGATGCGCACCTCGTCGGGATGCGACTCGGAGGCCTTCACCGAATCGGGAAACACGCGAGCGGCCGGGAAGCCGGCCTCGAGCGCGGCGCGGACATCGTCGCCATTGGCCGACAGGAAGAGGTTCGCCTTGAGCGGCACCAGATACGGCCAGGGCGTGCGACCGCGGGTGAACACGCCGCGCTCCAGACGCAGGCCGGCCTGGCGCGCCGAGCGGAACACCCGCAGACCGCTCACCGGGTCATTGCGCGACACCACCACCACCTCGACCCGGCGCTCCGGCTCGGGGGTGTCGGGCGCATCGAAGGCGAGCAGCTTGCGCACCAGGGCGCCGGCCACGCCCGGAGCCGCCGGGCGCTCGAGGCGCTCGCGCTGCAGGGCCATGTAGGCGGCATCGTCGTCGCGCTCGAAGACCCGGTTCTCCTCCTCGAAGTCGAAGACCGCCCGAGACGAGATCGCCACCACCAGCTTGCCATCGAGCGACACCGGCATTTCGCTGCCTCCTGGAACACCGCACGGAACCGTTGCCATCCGATGATAGCCTTCCCCTCATGGCGATCGAGAACCGGCTGTTCGACGAGCTGGCCGTGGGCGACAGCGCCCGCGCGAGCCGGGTGTGCACCGCGCAGGACCTGCGCGCCTTCGCGCTCGCCGGCGGCAGCCCGGTGGCGCTGCCCGCTGCAGGCGCCGCCACCGCGCCCGGCGCCCACGACACGCTGGCGCCCGCAGGCTGGATCGGCGAACAGATCGCCCGGCTGATCGCCACCCGCCTGCCCGGGCCCGGGGCGCGGCTGCGGGCGCACTCGCTGGCGTATCACCGGCCGGTGGCGGTGGGCGACGAGCTGCGCTTCGAACTGCGGCTGCTCGAGAAGCGCGCGCCGGCGCTGCTGGTTCTGCAGACCCTGGTGAGCTCATCGGCCGGCGAGCCGGTGGCCGAAGGCCTGGCCGAGGTGATCGCCGCCGACACCCGCCAGTCGCTGGCCGGGGGCGCCCCGCCCGAGGTGCTGGTGCACCGGCATGGCCACGGCCAGCGGCTGCTGGCCGCCTGCGAGGCGCTGCCGCCGCTGGCCACCGCAGTGGCCATGCCGCACGACCTGCCCTCGCTGGAGGGCGCGCTGCTCGCGGCCGAGGCCGGCCTCATCACGCCCATCCTGGTCGGCGATCCGTCGCGCATCGCCGAGCTGGCGCATGCCGCCGGCCGGTCGCTCGCCGGCGTGGCCATCGTCAGCGCCGATTCGGCGGCGGCCTGCGCGCAGCGGTCGGTCGCGCTGTGCGCCGAGGGGCGCGCCGCGGCCATCCTGAAAGGCTCGCTGCACTCCGACACGCTGATGGCGGCGGTGGTGGCGCGCGAGGCCGGGCTGCGCACGGCGCGGCGCATGAGCCATGTGTTCCTCATGGATGTGCCCGGCGTGGACCATCCGCTCTTCATCTCCGATGCCGCGATCAACATCGCGCCCGACCTCGCCACCAAGGCCGACATCGTGCGCAATGCCATCGACCTCGCCCGCGCCTGCGGGCTGGCGCAGCCCCGCGTGGCGGTGCTCTCCGCGGTCGAGACCGTGAACCCCGACATCCCGTCCACGCTGGACGCGGCCATCCTGGCCAAGATGGCCGAGCGCGGCCAGATCGGCGGCGGCCTGGTCGACGGGCCGCTCGCCATGGACAACGCGGTGGACGCGGGCGCGGCGCGCGCCAAGGGCATCGACTCGCCGGTGGCCGGGCGGGCCGAGGTGCTGATCGCGCCCGATCTGGAGGCCGGCAACCTGATCGCCAAGGAGCTTAGCTTTCTCGCCCATGCCGAGTCGGCCGGGCTGGTGCTGGGCGCGCGGGTGCCGGTGATGCTCACCAGCCGCGCCGACCCGGCGCGCGCGCGGCTGCTCTCCTGCGCGCTGGCGGTGCTGCTGCAGCACTGGCAGGTCACCGGCGCCAGCGCGGTGCCCGCGGGCCACACGATCGGTGAGTCGGGGGCGCCGGCCGCGCCATGAGCCTGCTCACGCTGAACGCCGGCTCCTCGTCGCTGAAGTTCGCGCTCTTCGACGACGCCGGCGGCGGGCCGACGCTGCGGCTCGCCGGCCAGTTCGCCGGGCTGGACGCGCAGCCCCGACTGGAGCTGGCGCCCGCGGGCCAGCCGCGCACGGTCGAGCCGCTCGCCGGCGCGGGGCCGCAGACGGTGCGCGACCTCGACACCGCGCTCGCCCGGGTGCTCGCCGGGTTGCCGCGGTGGGCCCCCGGGCGGACGGTGCGCGCGGTCGGGCACCGGGTGGTGCACGGCGGCCCGGGCTTCGCCGCCCCGGTGGTGGTGGACGAGGCGGTGCTGGCGGCGCTCGAGCGGCTCGGCCCGCTCGCGCCGCTGCACCAGCCCTTCAACCTCGCCGGCATCCGCGCGGCGCGCGAACGGTTTCCGCAAGCGTTGCAGCTCGCCTGCTTCGACACCGCCTTCCACCACGGGCATCCGCCCGAGCATGATGCCTATGCCCTGCCCCGCGAACTGCATGCCGCCGGGGTGCGTCGCTACGGCTTCCACGGGCTCTCCTACGAGTGCATCGCGCGGCGCCTGGCC
This sequence comes from Betaproteobacteria bacterium, assembly GCA_018970865.1. Classification (GTDB taxonomy): domain Bacteria; phylum Pseudomonadota; class Gammaproteobacteria; order Burkholderiales; family Burkholderiaceae_E; genus Quisquiliibacterium. Next base: position 2,249 of record JAGWVN010000139.1, on the reverse strand, counting down.
GAGCTCGACCCGCCCGCGGCGGCCGGGCGCACGGTGGTGGCGCACCTGGGCAGCGGCGCCTCGGCCTGCGCGCTGCGCGCGGGCCGGTCGCTCGCCTCGACCATGGGCTTCAGCGCGCTCGACGGCCTGCCCATGGGCACGCGGCCCGGCCACCTCGACCCGGGCGTGCTGCTGTGGCTGATGGCCGAGCGCGGCATGGATGCGGCCGCGCTCACCGACCTGCTCTACCGGCGCAGCGGCCTCAAGGGTCTGAGCGGGCTGAGCGCCGACATGCGCAGCCTGCGCGAGAGCGACCTGCCCCAGGCCCGGGAGGCGATCGCGCACTTCGTGGCGCGCCTGCGCGAGGCGGTGGGCGCGCTGGCTGCAGCGCTCGGCGGGCTCGATGCGCTGGTGTTCACCGGCGGGATCGGCGAGCACGACCCGCTCACCCGCGCCGAGACGGTGGAGGGCCTGGCCTTCCTGGGGCTGCGGATCGAGCCGACGGCCAACGCCGCGCAGGGCGCCGGCAACCGGCTGATCAGCCCGGCCGGGGCGCCGGTGCGGGTCTGGGTGATCCCCACCGACGAGGAGGCAGTCATCGCCGGGCATCTCGCGGCCGCGCTCGCCGCCGCTGCCGCCCCACCCTCGCACGATTGACGCCCGCGCGGCCGGCCCTGCCAGGCGCGCCAGTACAATCCGCTTCTTGCCGGGCAGCCCTCGCCTTGCCGCGGCCCGTCCCCAAGGAATCGCGCCATGTCCCTCCAGTGCGGCATCGTCGGCCTGCCCAATGTCGGCAAGTCCACCCTGTTCAACGCCCTCACCAAGGCCGGCATCGCGGCCGAGAACTACCCGTTCTGCACCATCGAGCCCAATGTCGGCATCGTCGAGGTGCCCGACCCGCGGCTCGATCTGCTCGCCGGCATCGTCAAGCCGCAGAAACTGCTGCATGCCACCGTGGAGTTCGTCGACATCGCCGGTCTGGTGGCCGGGGCCTCCAAGGGCGAAGGGCTGGGCAACCAGTTCCTCGCCAACATCCGCGAGACCGACGCGATCGTGCATGTGGTGCGCTGCTTCGAGGACGGCAATGTGATCCATGTGAGCGGCCGGATCGACCCGCTCTCCGACATCGAGGTGATCGACACCGAACTGGCGCTGGCCGACATGGCCACGGTGGACAAGGCGCTGGTGCGCTACGGCAAGGTGGCGCGCGCCGGCGGCGACAAGGAGGCGGCGCGCCTGGTGGCGGTGCTGGAGAAGTGCCAGGCCGTGCTCGATCAGGCGCGGCCGGTGCGCTCGCTCGATCTCTACGACGAGGAAAAGGCGCTGCTCAAGCCGCTGTGCCTGATCACCGCCAAGCCGACCATGTATGTGGCCAATGTGAAGGAAGGCGGCTTCGAGAACAATCCGCACCTGGCGGCGGTGCGCGCCCATGCGCAGGCCACCGGGGCGATCGTGGTGCCGGTGTGCGCGGCGGTGGAGGCCGAGATCGCGGACATGCCCGACGAGGACAAGGCGGTGTTCCTTGAAGACATGGGCATGGACGAGCCCGGCCTGAACCGGGTGATCCGGGCCGCCTTCAAGCTGCTGGGTCTGCAGACCTACTTCACCGCCGGCCCGAAGGAGGTGCGGGCCTGGACGGTGCGCATCGGCGCCACCGCGCCGCAGGCCGCAGGCGTGATCCACACCGACTTCGAGAAGGGATTCATCCGCGCCGAGACCATCGCCTTCGACGACTTCATCGCCTGCAAGGGCGAGGCCGGCGCCAAGGAGAAGGGCAAGATGCGGCTGGAAGGCAAGGAGTATGTGGTGCACGACGGGGATGTCATGCACTTCCGGTTCAACGTCTGACGGTCGGGGCGGCGGGCCCCGCCGACATCAACCCCCGACCTTCTCCTGCAGCCACACCTTGATCAGCGACTGGTAGGGCACATCGCGCGCGTTGGCCGCCGCCTTGATGGCATCGAGCAGGTGCTGGGGCAGGCGCAGCGAGATGGTTTTCGTCGACGGCTTCAGGTTGGGCAGCACCACACGCTGCGCCTTCGCCCAGTCAAGATGCTGGGTGGAGTCGCGACCTTCGGTCTCCCAGAACGCGCGCTCCTGCGCCTCGGTCCTGAACCTGGGCAGCGGCTTGGCGGGCTTGGTCATGGACGCTCCTTTCCTTTCGGTGCATGTCGCGCGCCGAGATCACCCGGATCAGGGTGCCATCACCGCGCAGCGTGAAGGTGATGTGCAGCGCACGCCCATCGAGCGTCTTGCCGAGGGCGTGGAAG
>JAGWVN010000138.1 GCA_018970865.1 Betaproteobacteria bacterium | reverse complement strand
CGCGGCGCCGGCAGCGCGATGCAGGCCGATGGCGTGCGGGCGATGGTCGCGGTGTGAGCCTGGCGCCCGCCGCGGCGGCCCGGGTGCTGCCCGCTGTCATAATCGGCGCTGCCGTGGGCGTTGAACCGATGCTTGCACCGCCGAACCGTTCCGCGCTGACCGAGCCCGCCTTGACTTTTCTTTCCCCGTCGACCGAGGCGAGCCCCGCCGGCGATCAGGTCCTCGCGCCGTACGGTGGCGGCTGGAAGGCGCGCTTGTCGCTCGAGATCGCCCTGCGCGACGGCCGCAGCGTGGCCTCGCGGCTCGCGCACGACGGGCCCCTGCGGGTGCAGAAGCTGCTGTGGCCCGAGGGCCCGCGGCTCGCCCATGTGATCCTGCTGCATCCGCCCTCGGGCCTCGCAGCCGGCGACAGCCTGTCCTTCGATCTGAGGCTGCGGCCCGAAGCCGAGCTGCTGCTGACCACGCCGGGCGCCGGTCGCTGGTACCGCGCCGATGCGCCTGCCACGCAGACCGTCAGCGTCGCGGTGGACGAGGGCGCGCATCTCGAGTGGCTGCCCCAGGAGACCATCCTGCACGACGGCGTGTCGGGCGATCAGAGGATGCGGGTGGACATCGGCGAGCGCGCCAGCGCGGTCGGCATGGAGGTGCTGGTGCTCGGGCGCCGCGCCAGCGGCGAGCGGCTGACGCAGGCGCGCTTCCACAGCCGGCTGAGCCTGCGCCGCGCCGGGCGTCTGCTGTACGACGAGCAGTCGCGGATCGACGGCGCCCAGACCGGCGCGGCTGCGCTGGGGTCATGCCATGTCAGCGGTCTGCTCTGGGCGGTGTCGCCGGATCCCTTGCCGGACGACCTGGCCGATGCGCTCGAGGCCGATCTCGACCGCGCCCTCGAGGCCTCCGCCGAGCATGGCGGCGCCGGCGAGGCCGCCGCGATCGGCGGCGCGTCCCGGGTGGAACCCCATCTGATGCTGGTGCGTGTGGTGGGCCGTTCGCCGCAGACGGTGCGCGGCGCGCTCGCGCTCGCCTGGGCGCGGCTGCGGCCCCTGCTGCGGCAGCGCGAGGCCGTTCCGCCACGCATCTGGATGACCTGATCGAAGGCACAATCGACCCGCGGACGCGCCGCAGCGCGCCCGACCCATTTCGCCTGGAGGACCCGCCCGATGGACCTGACACCCAGAGAGAAGGACAAGCTGCTGATCTTCACCGCCTCGCTGCTCGCCGAACGGCGGCTGGCCCGCGGCCTGAAGCTCAACCACCCCGAGTCGGTGGCGCTGATCACCGCCGCCATCCTGGAGGGCGCCCGCGACGGCCGTACCGTGGCCGAGCTCATGGCCATGGGCAAGACCGTGCTGGCCCGCTCGCAGGTGATGGATGGCGTGGCCGAACTCATCCCCGAGATCCAGGTGGAGGCCACCTTTCCGGATGGCACCAAGCTGGTCACCGTTCACCAGCCGATCGTCTGATCCGCGCCGCGGCGCACCCACTGCAGGGAGGACACCCATGATTCCAGGCGAGATCGTCGCCGCCCCCGGCGAGATCGAACTCAATGTCGGTCGTCGCGTGCTGCGCGTCGAGGTCACCAATCGGGGCGACCGGCCGATCCAGGTCGGATCGCACTACCATTTCGCCGAGACCAACGCGGCGCTCGACTTCGACCGCGCCGCGGCGCGCGGCATGCGGCTGAATATTGCCGCCGGCACCGCCGTGCGTTTCGAGCCCGGTCAGTCGCGCTCGGTCGAACTCGTCGATTACGCCGGATCGCGCACCGTCTACGGCTTCAACGCCGCCGTGATGGGCGCGCTCGACACCGCCGCGGGAGGCCGCTCATGAGAATCTCCCGACAGGCCTATGCCGAGATGTTCGGCCCCACCGTCGGCGACCGCGTGCGGCTCGCCGACACCGACCTGTTCGTGGAGGTCGAGCGCGACCTCACGATCTACGGCGAGGAGGTCAAGTTCGGCGGCGGCAAGGTGATCCGCGACGGCATGGGCCAGTCGCAGGCCGGCAGCGCGGTGGCGGTGGACACCATCATCACCAATGCACTGATCATCGACCACTGGGGCATCGTGAAGGCCGACATCGGCCTGAAGGCCGGACGCATCGCGGCCATCGGCAAGGGCGGCAACCCGGATGTGCAGCCCGGCGTGGACATCGTGATCGGGCCGGGCACCGAGGTGATCGCGGGCGAGGGCATGCTGGTGACCGCCGGCGGCATCGACACCCACATCCACTTCATCTGCCCGCAGCAGATCGACGAGGCGCTGATGTCGGGCATCACCACGATGTTCGGCGGCGGCACCGGGCCGGCCACCGGCACCAATGCCACCACCTGCACGCCGGGGCCCTGGCACATCGCCCGCATGCTCGAGGCGGCCGAGGGCCTGCCGATGAACCTCGGCTTCATGGGCAAGGGCAATGCCAGCCTGCCGCAGGCGCTGGTGGAGCAGGTGCAGGCCGGGGCGATCGGCCTGAAGCTGCATGAAGACTGGGGCACCACGCCGGCGGCGATCGACTGCTGCCTGAGCGTGGCCGACGACCACGACATCCAGGTGGCGATCCACACCGACACCCTGAACGAGTCGGGCTTCGTCGAGACCACCATCGCGGCCTTCAAGGGCCGAACCATCCACAGCTTTCATACCGAGGGCGCGGGTGGCGGTCACGCGCCCGACATCCTGAAGGTGGTGGGCGAGGCCAATGTGCTGCCCTCGTCGACCAACCCCACCCGGCCGTACACGGTGAACACGGTGGACGAGCACCTCGACATGCTGATGGTGTGCCACCACCTCGACCCGGCGATCGCCGAGGATGTGGCCTTCGCCGAGAGCCGCATCCGGCGCGAGACCATTGCCGCCGAGGACATCCTGCACGACCTTGGCGCGATCTCGATGATGTCCTCCGACAGCCAGGCGATGGGCCGGGTGGGCGAGGTGATCATGCGCACCTGGCAGACCGCGCACAAGATGAAGCAGCAGCGCGGCGCGCTGCCCGGCGAGGCGCGGGCCGACAACGCCCGCGTGAAGCGCTATGTGGCCAAGTACACCATCAACCCGGCGCTGGCCCACGGCATCGCGCACGAGGTGGGCTCGATCGAGCCGGGCAAGCTTGCCGATCTGGTGCTCTGGCGACCGGCCTTCTTCGGCGTCAAGCCGGCGCTCATCGTGAAGGGCGGCGCGATCATCGCGGCGGCCATGGGCGACCCCAATGCCTCGATCCCCACGCCGCAGCCGGTGCACTTCCGCCCGATGTTCGGCGCATTCGGCCGGGCGCTGTCGAGCACCTGCGTGAGCTTCGTGTCCCAGGCGGCGCATGCCGCGGGCGTGGGCGAGCGCCTGGGGCTGCAGCGGCGCGTGGTGCCGGTGAAGGGCACGCGCACCGTGCGCAAGGCCGACATGATCCACAACGGCTACACGCCGCACATCACCGTCGACGCCCAGAACTACCGGGTGCATGCCGATGGCGTGCTGCTCGCCTGCGAGCCGGCCAAGGTGCTGCCGATGGCCCAGCGCTACTTCCTCTTCTGAGCGGCGCAAGGGCGGCGACATGGGCATGCGCATCGTCGACCCCGATCGGGAGCGGCCGCCCGAGATCGCGGGCCTGCCGCTGCTCGACCGGGTGGAGGCCTCGGCCGGCGAGTGCGGCGCGGTGCTGCGCCTGCCCTTCGACGCCCGCTCGCGCAGCCGTCTGCGCGCCCGGCTCGCCGATGGGCGCGAGGTGGCGGTGGTGCTGCCGCGCGGCACGGTGCTGCGTCACGGCACGGTGATCGCAGGCGCCGAGCTGCGGGTTCGGGTCGAGGCCGCCGACGAGGATGTGCTCGAGGTGCGGGCCGACACGGCGCTGGGCCTGCTGCGCGCCGCCTATCACCTCGGCAACCGCCATGTGCCGGTGCAGGTGCTGGCCGACCGTCTGGTGCTCGGCTATGACCCGGTGCTGGCCGACATGCTGGTCGGGCTGGGCGCCACCCTGAGGCGCACCTGGGCGCCCTTCGAGCCGGAAGGCGGCGCCTATGGCCATGGCCACTGAGTCGGCTTGCGGGGCCGGTGCCACGGTGGGCTTGCCCGACTGGCTGCCGGCCATGCTGCAGCTGGCCTCGCCTGCGCTGCCGATCGGCAGCTTCAGCTATTCGCAGGGCCTCGAGGCGGCCGCCTGGGCCGGTCGGGTGAGCGACGAGGCGAGCGCCTTCGAGTGGATCGACTCCCACTGGCGCAGCGCCTTCGCGGTGCGGGAGCTGCCGGCCGTGCTGGCCGCCGCGCAGGCGCTGGAGGCCGCCACCGCCGAATGCCTGCCCGGCCATCCCGATGGGGATGCGCTGCTCGCCGGTCTGCAGGCCCTCGACGAGGGGTTCCTCGCCAGCCGCGACAGCGCGGAGGCCCGCGCCGAGACCCGCCAGACCGGCGCGGCGCTGCTGCGCTGGCTGCTCGGACTGCACCCCGAGGGTCGCGAGGCGGCGCTGGGCCGGGCGCTGGCGGTCAGCCGCGTCGGTCCCACCGCGCCGATCGCCTTCGCGCTGTGCGGCAGCGCCCAGGGCCTGCCCGCCGTGGCCACCCGCGCCGCGTGGGGCTTTGCCTGGATCGAGAATCAGGTGCAGGCTGCGGTGAAGATCGTGCCGCTCGGCCAGAGCGCGGGGCAGCGGCTGATCCTGCGCCTGCGCGGGCGCATCGCCGATGCGCCGCCCGCCGAGCCCTGGAGTTTCTCGCCGCTGGCTGGCGTGATGGCGATGCGCCATGAGCGGCAGTACACGCGGCTGTTCCGATCCTGATCGCAGGATCCCTTTTCACGAGGTACGGATGCGCACCAAGACTCTGCCCCCGCTGCGCGTGGGCATCGGCGGCCCGGTCGGCTCGGGCAAGACCACCCTGGTCGAGATGCTGTGCAAGACCATGCGCGACAGCCACGACCTGGTGGTGGTCACCAACGACATCTACACCAAGGAAGATCAGCGCCTGCTCACGGTGGCCGGCGCGCTCGAGCCCGAGCGCATCATGGGCGTGGAGACCGGCGGCTGCCCGCACACCGCCATCCGCGAGGATGCGTCGATCAACCTCGAGGCGGTCGACCGCATGCTCGAGCGCTTCCCGCAGGCCGATGTGGTGTTCATCGAGTCGGGGGGCGACAACCTCGCCGCCACCTTCAGCCCCGAACTGTCCGACCTCACCCTCTATGTGATCGATGTGGCCGGTGGCGAGAAGATCCCGCGCAAGGGCGGGCCCGGCATCACCCGCTCGGATCTGCTGGTGATCAACAAGACCGACCTCGCGCCGCATGTCGGCGCCTCGCTGGAGATCATGGCGAGCGATGCCCGCCAGCAGCGCGGCGATCGGCCCTTCGTGTTCACCAACCTCAAGACCCGCGAGGGCCTGCAGTCGGTGATCGATTTCATCCGGGTGAAGGGCCTGTTCCAGCCGGCCTCGGCCTGAAGCCGGCCGGCGGCCTGGTGCGCCCAGCCGGACTCGAACCGGCACGACCGAGGTCAGGGGATTTTAAGTCCCCGGCGTCTACCGATTCCGCCATGGGCGCGCGCCCGGGATTGTGGCACGAGGCCGGACCGGTCCGGCCCCAGCCGGGCGCGCGATCAGCCGCGGCCGACCAGGGCCGAGAGCGCGGGCCAGACATTGGCCAGGATGAGCGGCTGGGCGGCCTCGGTGGGATGGATGCGATCGGCCTGGAACAGGTCGAGCCGCTCGCCGATGCCCTCGAGCAGGAAGGGCACCAGCGCGCACTGTCGGCGCTTGGCGATGTCCCGGTACATCTGTTCGAACTGCTCGCCGTAGCGGCGCCCGTAGTTGGGCGGCATGCGCATGCCCAGCAGGATCACGCGCGCGCCGGCGGCCTGTCCGGCCGTGACCATGGCCTCGAGATTGCGCGCCGTGGCGGCCAGATCGAGGCCGCGCAAGGCGTCGTTGCCGCCGAGCTCGATCACCAGCAGGCGCGGGCGATGCTCGGCAAGCAGCGCCGCGAGCCGGGTGTGGCCGCCAGCGGTGGTTTCGCCGCTGATGCTGGCGTTGAACACCGCCCAGGCCGGCTTGCGCGCGGCCAGCCGCTCGGCCAGCAGCGCCACCCAGCCGCTGCCGCGGCGCAGTCCGTACTCGGCCGACAGGCTGTCGCCGAGCACCAGCGCCAGCGGGGCTGCGGCCGGGGATGCGCTCTGGCCGGTGGCAGGCGCCGCGGTAAGGGAGAGCAGGGCGGCTGCACCCAGCAGGGGTAGACTCGCGAGCCGGCCAAGCAGGCGCCGGCGCACTCGACCCTCGCCGCCGGCGCAGGGCGGCACGGCCCGCGGCGCGGGCGGAAGAAACGGCAGAGGCATGGACGCGATTATCGTCGAGGGGCTGGGGCGTCGGGTGCGAGACGCCGACGGCTGGTTGTCGATCCTGGAGGATGTCTCTTTCAGGGTGGCCAGCGGCGACACCGCCGCCATCGTCGGCGCCTCGGGCTCGGGCAAGTCCACGCTGCTGGGGCTGCTGGCCGGGCTCGACCTGCCCAGCGCCGGGCGGGTGGTGGTGGGCGGGCAGAGCCTGTTCGACCTCGACGAGGACGGCCGCGCGGCCTGGCGCGCGCGGCATGTCGGCTTCGTCTTCCAGAACTTCCAGCTGCTGCCGCAGATGACCGCGCTCGAGAATGTCATGCTGCCGCTGGAGCTGGCCGGCGAGTCGGCCGCGGCCGAACGGGCCCGTGAGCTGCTCGACCGGGTGGGGCTCGCCGATCGGGCGGGACACTACCCGCGCACGCTGTCGGGCGGCGAGCAGCAGCGGGTGGCCATCGCCCGCGCCTTCGCCGGATCGCCGCCGTTGCTGCTGGCCGACGAGCCCACCGGCAGCCTGGATGCGGCCACCGGCGAGCGGATCATCGACCTGCTGTTCGCGCTCAATCGCGAGGCCGGGGCCACGCTGGTGCTGGTCACCCACGACGAGGGCCTGGCCGCGCGCTGTCGCCAGCGCCTCACCCTGAGGGCGGGGCGCCTGGTGGGTGCCTGATCGCGGCACCCGGTCCGTCGCCGTTCAGTCGCGGGCGCGCGGGGCCGCGGCGCTGCGCAGGATGTCGTCGGTCTGCAGCGCGGCGCCCAGCCGCTCGACCCAGGCCCGCGCGGCAGGGTCGGCAATGGCCGCCGACGCGCTGGCGTCGCCTGCCCGCGTGGCATGCAGCGCGGTCTCGATGGGGCCGGCCATCTGCTTGCCGAGTTCGACGCCCCATTGATCGAAGGGGTTGATCCCCCAGAGCCAGGCCAGCACCGCGGTCTTGTGCTCGTAGAGCGCGATCAGCGCCCCCAGGGATTGCGGGGTCAGCCTGCCGATGAGCAGCGTGGTGGAGGGCCGGTCGCCGGCATGAACGCGATGGCTTGCCGCCGCGGCGATCTGGGCTTCGGCCATGCCCGCGGCGCGCAGGGCGCGCTCGACCTCCTCGCGGCTGCGGCCGAGCATCAGGGCCTGGGCCTGCGCGACCGCATTGGCCAGCAGCGCCTCGTCGCGGCGTTGCGGGTCGGGCTGATCGGGCAGCGCGAGCACGAACTCCACCGGGTGCGCTGCCGTGCCCTGGTGCAGCGCCTGGAAGAACGAGTGCTGGGCATCGGTGCCGGCGGCGCCCCAGGTGACCGCGGCGGTGTGCCAGTCGAGGGCATGACCGGTCTCGTCGACCGACTTGCCGTTGCTCTCCATCTGCAGCTGCTGCAGGTAGCTCGGCAGGCGGCGAAGGGGGTCGCAGTAGGGCGCGACCACCTCGGTGGCGGCGGGGTCGAGCAGGCGATTCCAGAACGCGATCAGCGCGAGCGCCACCGGCGCGTTCTCGCCCAGCGGCGCCTGCGCGAAGTGGCGGTCCATCTCGTGCGCGCCGGCGAGCATCGCCTGGAAGCCTGGCGCGCCGATGGCCAGCATCACCGGCAGCCCGATCGCTGACCAGAGGGAGTAGCGGCCGCCGACCCAGTCCCAGAAGGGGAACAGCGAGTCGGCCGCGATGCCGCTGGCGGCGGCCAGCGCGGGCGCCGCGGTGACCCCGGCCAGGTGGCGCGCCAGACCGGCGCGGGAGATGCCGGCGGCCTCGAACCAGGCGACCACGCCGTCCATGTTGCGGGCGGTTTCGAGCGTGCGCCAGGACTTCGAGGCGATGATCGCGAGGCTGGCGTGCGGGTCGAGCTGAGGCTGCAGGATCTGCCAGGCGGCCGGATCGACATTGGAGAGG
>JAGWVN010000137.1 GCA_018970865.1 Betaproteobacteria bacterium | reverse complement strand
CGGCTCGGGTACGAGCACGAGCGCGATGGCAGCCCGGCGCTGGCAGGCGGCCGGCGTCCGGTGTGCGGGGGCAGTCAGGCGTGCGGCATGAGGGCTCATGCCGCGGACTCTAGGCGGTGCGCGACGGGCGCCCACCCACCGGCTTCACGAACGGCCAGCGACCTCCGCCAGGCGGCGCGGGCGCCAGTCGTCGGGCCTCAGGGGGCCCGACCGGCGGTGGTCAGAGGGCCCGAACAGCGGTGGTCAGGGGCCCGGACGGCGGCGGCCAGGGGGCCCGACCGGCGGTCGTCAGAGAGGCAAGCGCCCGTCAGGGGCGCCTGGGCGGCTCAGTGGCCCGTGGCCCCGTGCCCGCCGGACTTCTGACGGCGCGACATCACCCAGCCGATGAGGAGCACGAGCGCGACGCCCATCAGCCCCGAGACCAGGCCCAGCTTGGCGGCGGGCAGCCCGGCCTGCCCGGCCGCGGCGATGAGCGAGTCCTTGATGGCGGGATCGTCGACCACGATCTCGCCGGCGATGAAGCCGAGAAGGCCGGCACCCAGCCACACCACGATCGGGAAACGCTCGATCACCTTGAGCAGCAGCGTGCTGCCGAAGATCACCAGGGGGATCGACATGGCCAGGCCGACGATGAGCAGCAGCGTGTCGCCCTTGGCGGCCGCCGCCACGGCGATGACATTGTCGAGGCTCATCACCAGGTCGGCGATCAGGATGGTGCGCACCGCGGCCACCATGCCGCTGGCCTCCTTGCCGTCGCCCTCTTCCTCGTCCTCGGGCAGCACCAGGGTGACGCCGATGTAGACCAGCAGCGCCGCGCCGATCAGCTTGAGCCAGGGCAATTGCAGCAGCTGCGCAGCCACCAGGGTGAGCACGATCCGCATCACGATGGCCGCGCCGGAGCCGATCATGATCGCCTGCTTCTGCTGCTTGGGCGGCAGCGATCGGGCGGCCAGCGCGATCACCACCGCGTTGTCACCCGAGAGCAGGATGTTGATCCAGACGATCTGGCCGAGGGCCAGCCAGAAGGCGGTTGAGCCGATATCCATGGTCGCTCCTGCTAGAGCACGCTCTTCAGCAAGCGCCCCATCTCGGAGGGGTTGCGGGTGACCTTGAAGCCGCAGGCCTCCATGACCGCCAGCTTGGCATCCGCGGTGTCTGCGCCCCCGGAGATGAGCGCCCCGGCGTGACCCATGCGCTTGCCCGGCGGCGCGGTGACCCCGGCAATGAAGCCGACCACCGGCTTGCGCATGTGCTCGCGGGCCCACTGCGCGGCCGCGGCCTCGTCAGGGCCGCCGATCTCGCCGATCATGATGACCGCGTCGGTGTCGGGATCGTTGTTGAACATCTCGAGCACTTCGATGTGCTTCAGGCCGTTGATCGGATCGCCGCCGATGCCCACGGCGCTCGACTGGCCCAGCCCGAGCTCGGTCACCTGCGCCACCGCCTCGTAGGTCAGCGTGCCCGAGCGCGACACGATGCCCACCCGGCCCTTGCGGTGGATGTGGCCGGGCATGATGCCGATCTTGAGTTCGTCGGGGGTGATCAGGCCCGGACAGTTCGGTCCGAGCAGGATGGTGCGCTTGCCGCCGGCGGCCTCCTTGGCCTTCATGCGGTTGCGCACCTCGAGCATGTCGCGCACCGGAATGCCTTCGGTGATGCACACCACCAGATCGAGATCGGCCTCGACGGCCTCCCAGATGGCGGCCGCGGCGCCCGCGGGCGGCACATAGATCACCGACACCGTGGCGCCGGTGGCGCGGGCGGCCTCGCCAGCCGTGGCATAGATGGGAATGCCCTCGAAGTCTTCGCCGGCCTTCTTGGGATTGACGCCGGCCACATAGCACTGCCGGCCATTGGCATAGTCGCGGCACATGCGGGTGTGGAACTGACCGGTCTTGCCGGTGATGCCCTGGGTGATGACCTTGGTGTCCCGGTTGATCAGGATTGCCATTGCGTGATCTCCGATGTCAGGGGCGAGCGTCGTTCAGCGCGAACCGGCGGCCGCGGCCACCACCTTCTGCGCGGCCTCGGCCATGGTGTCGGCCGCGATGATCGGCAGGCCGGACTCGGCCAGCATCTTCTTGCCGATGTCTTCGTTGGTGCCCTTCATGCGCACCACCAGCGGCACCTTAAGGCCCACCGCGCGCGACGCCGAGATCACGCCCTCGGCGATGACATCGCAGCGCATGATGCCGCCGAAGATGTTGACGAGGATCGCCGCCACCTTGGGATTGCGCAGCATGATCTTGAAAGCCTCGGTCACCTTCTCGGTCGTGGCGCCGCCGCCCACATCGAGGAAGTTGGCCGGTTCGCCGCCGAAGAGCTTGATGGTGTCCATGGTGGCCATGGCCAGGCCGGCGCCGTTCACCAGGCAACCGATGTTGCCGTCGAGCTGGATGTAGGCGAGGTCGAACTTGCTGGCCTCGATCTCGGCCGGATCTTCCTCGTCGAGATCGCGCATCGCCGTGATGTCGGGATGGCGGAACAGCGCGTTGGCGTCGAAATTGAACTTGGCGTCGAGCGCGATGATGTCGCCGCCGCCGGTGAGAATCAGCGGGTTGATCTCGGCCAGAGAGGCGTCGGTATCCCAGTAGGCGCGGTAGAGCGCCTGCAGCACGGCCCGCGCCTTGGGCAGCGAGGCGGCAGGCACGCCGATGCCGCTGGCCAGGCCGTCGGCCTGCGCATCGGTGAGCCCGGTGGCCGGGTCGACGAAGACCTTCAGCAGTTTCTCGGGGGTGTGGGCAGCCACCTCCTCGATGTCCATGCCGCCCTCGCTGGAGGCCATCACGCACACCCGCTGCGACGCGCGGTCGGTCACGATGCCGACATAGAGCTCCTTGCGGATGTCGGCGCCCTCCTCGATCAGCAGTCGGCGGACCGTCTGCCCTTCCGGGCCGGTCTGGTGGGTGACGAGTTGCATGCCCAGGATGGACGAAGCCAGCTCGCGCACCTGGTCGATGGACCGGGCGAGCTTCACGCCGCCGCCCTTGCCACGGCCTCCCGCGTGGATCTGCGCCTTGACCACCCACACCGGACCGCCCAGCGCCTGGGCCGCGCTCACCGCCTCATCGACCGTGAAGCAGGGGATGCCGCGGGGCACGGGCACGCCGAACCGCTTCAGGATCTCCTTGCCCTGATACTCATGGATCTTCATGGGTGATCACCTCGAACACGGGATGGGCACGGCAGGTCGTGGCCTCGGCGCGCGCCGGTACAGGAAGAAACACGCTGGCTGGGCGCAGTGCGCTCAACCCGGGCAATCCAGTTGCCGGGGAAATTGTTGCACCGCGCAATCCGAGATGGTACCACAGGGGGGCTGTGGATCCGGGGGCGAATCGGGCGGCGGTGACCGGCACGCCGCCGGGATCAGTCTGGCGTGGCGCCCGCGGACCGCTCGGCAGCCGATGCCTCGGGCAGCGCCCGCAGCCGCCGGAACACCGAGGCGACCGCATCAGCCCCGAAGCCGCGCGCCATGAGAAACCGCTGCTGCCGAGCCCGTTCGGCAAGATCGGCGGGCGGCGCGCCAAAGCGGCGCTCCCAGGCTTGCCAGGCGAGCTCGGGCTCGGCTCGCCGGAACTCGGCGAGCGGTTCGGCGCTGACCTCGCCGGCGAGCCGATGCTCGGCGAGCTCCTGCTCCAGCCGGCGCACCCCATAGCGCGCGCCACGCCGGCGGACCAGGCTCTCGATGAATCGCTGATCGCTCAGCAGCCCCTCCCGCGCCAGACCCTCGAGCACTGCGTCGAGGGCATCGGGATCAGGCGCGTGGGGCGCGAGCTTGCGGGCGAGTTCGGTCCGGCTGTGCTCGCGCCGCGCGAGATGGGCCAAGGCCCGCGCTCTCAGCGAGAGCGGCGGCCCCGACCGCCTGCCGATCAGGCGGCCTCCTCGGCACCGCCGCGGTGGCTGACCCCGAAATGCTCGCGAACCTTGTTCTCGATCTCGCGGGCAAGCTCGGGATGCTCGCGCAGATACTCCCGGGCATTGTCCTTGCCCTGTCCCACGCGCTCGCCTTGATAGCTGTACCAGGCGCCGGACTTCTCGATGACCGAGCACTCGGCGCCGAGGTCAAGGATCTCACCCTCGCGGGAGATGCCCTCGCCATAGAGGATGTCAAACGCGGCCTGCTTGAAGGGAGGCGCGACCTTGTTCTTCACCACCTTGACCTTGGTCTCGGAGCCCACCACCTCTTCGCCCTTCTTGATGGAGCCGGTGCGCCGGATGTCGAGCCGCACCGAGGCGTAGAACTTCAGCGCATTGCCGCCGGTGGTGGTCTCTGGGTTGCCGAACATGACGCCGATCTTCATGCGGATCTGGTTGATGAAGATCACCATGCTGTTCGTGCGCTTGATGGTGCCGGTGAGCTTGCGCAGGGCCTGGGACATGAGACGGGCCTGCAGGCCGGGGAGGGAATCGCCCATCTCGCCTTCGATCTCGGCCTTGGGGGTGAGCGCCGCGACCGAGTCGATGACGATGAGGTCAACCGAACCGCTGCGCACCAGGGCGTCAGCGATCTCGAGGGCCTGCTCGCCGGTGTCGGGCTGGGACACGAGCAGATCGGAGAGGTTCACGCCGAGCTTGGCGGCGTACTGGACATCGAGCGCATGCTCGGCATCGATAAAGGCGCAGGTGCCGCCGAGCTGCTGCATTTCGGCGATGACCTGCAGGGTGAGCGTGGTCTTGCCGGAGGATTCAGGACCGTAGATCTCGATGACCCGGCCGCGCGGCAGACCGCCCACGCCGAGGGCGATGTCAAGGCCGAGCGAGCCGGTGGAGACGACCTGGATGTCGGCCGCGACTTCGCCATCGGCCAGCTTCATGATGGAGCCCTTGCCGAACTGCTTTTCGATCTGGGCCAGCGCGGCGGTGAGCGCCTTGGCGCGCTCGGTTCTGGATTTGGCGTCTTCCATCTTGATGACCTTGTCCATGGCGTTTTCCGGTGGGGTGAGGACCAAAGTATCCCACAGGACTACTGTATAAACAATCAGACCTTTGGCCGATCCGGCCGGCTGTGGCTGCGAACCGACAGGCCTCAGGGCTCATCCGCGGGACTGGGCGGGCGCGGAGCGACGCGCTGCAGGGCGCCCCGCAGCGCGAACAGCGCCGCCTGCCGACGCACCGCTGCGCGATCCCCCTCGAAACGATGCGTGGCGCTCTGCGACGGCTCGCCGCGCAGCGCCCAGCCGAAGCACACCAGCCCCACCGGCTTGTCGGGGCTGCCGCCACCCGGGCCGGCCACCCCGGTGACCGACATCGCCAGGAACGCCGCGCTGCGCGCCAGCCCCCCCTCGGCCATGGCCCGGGCGACCGGTTCGCTCACCGCGCCGTGCTGCGCGAGCAGGGCCTCGGGCACCCCGACCAGCTCGGTCTTGGCCTGATTGCTGTAGGTGATGAAGCCGCGGTCGAACCAGGCGCTGGAGCCGGGCGTCTCGGTGAGCGCGCGCGCGATCAGCCCGCCGGTGCAGGACTCGACGGTGGCCAGCATGCGGCCCGAGGGCGCGAGCAGCCGGCCGAGGCGCGTGGCCAGGGCGACCACGGCGGCCTCGTCGGCGGCAAGGTCAGGGGGCAGGGTCATGGACTCAGAGCCAGGGGCGCGCGAGCGCGAGAAGGAACAGCGTGAGGAAGGCGGCGAGCAGGTCGTCGAGCATCACGCCCAGGCCGCCCGGCACCCGCCGGTCAGCCCAGCCGATCGGGGGCGGCTTGGTGGCATCGAGCAGGCGAAAGAGGGCAAAGCCGGCGAGTTGCCAGCCGATCGTGGCCGGCAGCACCATCAGCACGATCCAGAAGGCGACGATCTCGTCCCACACGATGGCGCCGTGATCCTTCACGCCGAGATCATGCGCGGTGCGCGCGCAGGCCCACGGGCCGATCGCCAGGCCCAGGGCGATGAGCGCCGCCTGGGCCGGCGCCGGCCAGTGCGCGGGCAGCGCCAGCCAGGCCACCCACGCCCAGAGCGTGCCGACCGTGCCGGGCGCGCGCGGCGACAGGCCGCTGCCGAAGCCGAGCGCGATCCAGCGGGCCAAGCGCGGGCGCATGAAGGCGAAGCCGGGCCGCGGCACGACCGCCGACGGCGCGGGCCCATGGGGGAGCGCCCCGCCCTCCGGCGGCGCGGCCCCCCCGGCGGGGGTGACGCCGCCGGGCGGGAGATCGCGGAGCGGGAGATCGCCGGACAAGGGACGGACGGCGTCAGCGGAAGTGGTCGAAGGCGCGGAGCTCATCGGTATCGATGGTAGCCCCATCGCCATCGATCAGCCGGATTCCCGGCGCATCGACCAGGCTGCCGATCCGCGTGGGCGCGGCGCCGTCACCCGCGAGCGCGGCGATCGCAGCCCGGGCCTCGGGCGGCGCGCTGAAGAGCAGCTCGTAGTCGTCGCCGCCGGCCAGCGCAAGCGCGCGCCGTCGCGCCGGCGGCAGACCGGCCAGGCTGGGCGACACCGGCACCGCCGTCCAGTCGACGCGCGCGCCGGTGCCCGATCGCGCGCAGAGGTGGGCAAGATCGCCCCACAGCCCGTCGGAGAGATCGATCGCCGCATGCGCCCGGCCCAGCAGGGCTCGCCCCAGGCGCAGGCGCGGGCCGGGTCGCTCCAGCCGGACCCGGGCCGGGTGCCCGTCGGGCAGCGGCCGCCCGTCCAGGCGCTCGGCCACCGCGAAGGCCGCTGCGCCCAACGGGCCCGACACCCAGAGGTCATCGCCGGGCAGCCCCCGGTCGCGACGCAGGGCTTGCGCGGGCGGCACATGACCGAAGACCGTGATGCCGACGGTGAGCGGCCCGCGGGTGGTGTCGCCGCCGACCAGCTCGCAGTCGTGCCGCGCGGCCAGCGCGAGCAGCCCGGCGGAAAATCCGGCCAGCCAGCGCTCGTCGAGCGCCGGCAGCGCCAGGGCCAGGGTGAATCCGATCGGCGTCGCGCCCATCGCGGCCAGATCGGAGAGATTCACCGCCAGCGACTTCCAGCCCAGCGACTCAGGGTCGACATCCGGGAAGAAGTGCCGGCCGGCCACCAGCAGGTCGGTGCTCACCGCCAGGCATTCGCCGGCCGGGACATCGGCCAGCAGCGCGCAGTCATCGCCGATGCCCAGACGGGCGCGGCGCGCCGGCGCGCCCGAGAAGAACCGCCGGATGAGCTCGAACTCGCCCATCAGTGGCGCCGGGCGGCCACCTCCGTGGCCCGGAGCCGGCCTGCCACCCGATCGAGCACGCCGTTGACATAGCGGAAGCCGTCGGTGCCGCCGAAGGTCTTGGCGAGCTCGACCGCCTCGTTGATGACCACGCGATACGGAATCTCGGGATGCCGGGCAAGCTCGTAGGCGCCCACCAGCAGCGTGGCATGCTCCACCGGGCTGAGTTCGGCCAGGGTGCGGTCAAGGTGCGGCACGAGAGCCTCGTGCAGGGTGTCGAGGTCACGGATGACCCCGTGCAGCAGCGCGGACAGGTGCTCGCGGTCGGCCTTGCCGAACTCCGGCGCCTCGGCAAGATGGGCCTCGATGACGCCGCCATCCTCGCGGGCGACCAGCCACTGGTAGAGGCCCTGCACGGCAAGCTCTCGCGAGCGGCGCCGGGCGCTGCGCTGCGCCGGACGCGGGGGGCCCGACGCGGGGCGCTCGGCCATGGATCAGTCGTCCTCGAGTTCGTCGTCGTCGGCGCCGCCGCCGAGCGATGCGATCGAGGCGGTGAGGTTGGCCATCTCGACCGCCACGCGCGCCGCGTCGGCGCCCTTCTCGGCGGCCCGCACCATGGCCTGCTCGTCGTCCTCGGTGGTGAGGATGGCGTTGGCGATGGGAATGGAGAAGTCGAGCGACACCCGGGCGACGCCGGCCGCGCTCTCGTTGGAGACCACCTCGAAGTGGTAGGTTTCGCCGCGGATCACCGCGCCCAGCGCCACCAGGGCATCGAACTCGCCGGTCTGGGCGAGCTTCTGCAGCGCCAGCGGAATCTCGAGGGCGCCGGGCACCGTGCAGACGAAGATGTCTTCCTCGCCCACGCCCAGACGCATCAGCAGCTCGAGGCAGGCCTCGCGCAGGGCCGCGCACACCGGCTCGTTGAACCGGGCCTGGACCACGCCGATGCGCAGGCCCTCGCCGTTGGTTCCGGCGTCGAAGATGTCAATGCTCACCGCTCACCTCACTCCCCGGACTCGAAGCCGGCAATTTCCAGGTCGTAACCCGCCACGCTGGGCAGCTTGCGCGG
>JAGWVN010000136.1 GCA_018970865.1 Betaproteobacteria bacterium | reverse complement strand
ATCAGCTCCAGGCCCTTCTCGGCGTAGAGCTTCTTCATCACCGGCGTACCGTGGTTGTCGGTGACCCAGGCCCGCTCCTCGTCGTTCTTCCACAGGTAGGGGGCGTTGAACACCGCGCCCTCGGGCACGGTGATGGCGCCGCCGGCAAACGACGAGGCGCCGGCCTGCAGGCGACCCCGCACCACCTGCTGGTGCATCTCCTGCTCGTTGCCGACATGCTGGTACTCGAGCTCGAGCTCGTTGCCGGCCGCGGCGTTGAAGTCGTTGATGAACTTCATGACGATGTCGTAGAGCACCGTGCCGGGTTGTGCGGCGGTGCCGAGCTTCCAGACATCGGTGGCGGAGGCGGGGGCGCTGATGCCGGCGGCCAGCAGCGAGAAGCCCGCTGCGGCCAGGAATTTCCTGAGCGATCGGTTCATGTGTGTCTCCATGGGTTGACGACGACCTCTGACGGATCGCCTGTCAGCCAGCATAGAGCCGGTGGCGCGCGCCGCCGGGGCAATGCCCCGCTCGGAACAGGGAGAAGAATCAGGCCGCAGTCAGCGCCTGCCAGCGCTCGCCTTCCAGCGCGGCGCGGCCGTCGCGCCGCAGCTTGATCAGATGCGCCGTGAGCGAGCGCAGAGCCACCGGATGGAGGGCGGGGCGCACATCGTCGTAGACCCGCGCCAGCAGGTCGCCGGCGGTGGCCGGCCCGAGCTCGGCCAGCGCTTGCAGCACCTTGGCTTCACGGCCCAGCCGGTGCCGGATCACGCCCTCGATCACCCGCCGCGGCTCGGCCATGAGAAAGCCGTGGCCCGGGGCCAGCCAGTCGAGCGCGAGCGGCACCAGGGCGCGCAGCGACGCCAGATAGGCGCTCATGTCGCCATCGGGCGGGCCGATCACCACCGTGGAGGCGCCCATCAGGTGATCGCCGGTGAACAGCGTGGCCTCTTCCTCGAGCAGGAAGCAGAGATGGTTGGAGGCATGCCCCGGCGTGTGCAGCACGCGCAGGCTGACCCCTGCATCGATGCTCAGGCGTTCGCCGTGCGCCGGCTGGCGGGTGGGTGAGAAGGTCGGGTCCTGGTTGCCGGCGTGATCGGCGATGCGGCCGAACACCGGCGCCCCGGTGCGCGCAGCCAGTTCCACGGCGCCGGGGGAGTGGTCGGGATGGGTGTGGGTGACCAGGATCTGGCTGATCGTGCCGGGCGCGGCGGCCATCACGGCCTCGAGGTGCACGCCCAGCGCGGGCCCGGGATCGATCACCGCCCACTGGTTGGCCGGCCCGCCGCCCACCAGGTAGGTGTTGGTGCCCGGGCCGGTCATCATGCCGGGATTGGGCGCGGTGACGCGGATCACCCGCGGCGACAGACGCACCGCCAGACCGGGTTCGATCGCGTAGCGGGCGCTGCCGTGACCGGGCGGATCGAGCCGGCCGACCTCGGCCCAGGCGGGATGGTCAGCGGCTACCGGCATCATGCCCTGCGGGCCGTCGGCCACCCGCGGCGCGGGCAGCGCCACGGTGCGCGGCGCGCGGGCGTGCTCGAGCACCTCGTGCGCGCGGCTGAAGCGGGCCAGCGTCTCGAGCGTGACCCGGGTGGGGCCGAGGAGCTTGAGGGAGTCGCTGCGCGCCACGGCCTCGGCCGGCGGCAGCCAGAGCTGCTCCACGAGTTCGACGGCGTCATGGGCCGACTCCTGGGCCTGCGGCGCGATCGCGAAGAAGAAGCGGGTGTCCCAGCGCTTGACGCGGATGGCCGGGGTGACCCACCGCGCGTAGTAGGCGAGGTGCTGCGTGGCCAGCCGCAGCCCGAAGTGCTCGCACAACCCCGCCAGGGTGCTCTCGCCCCGGTGCAGGCGCTGGCGCCAGGCCAGGATGGCCTCGCCGCGCTCGCCCTCCAGGCGGACCAGGGAGCCGTCAGGCTCGCAGGCGAGCAGCAGACCCGACTCCTCGAAGCACTCGCGGATGGCTGCCACGTAGTAGTCGAGCCCGCCCTCGGACAGGCCCATGCCGGCGCTCGCGGCGGCATCGTCCAGGCCATGGCAATGGCCATGGCCGCTGCGGTCGGCGGCATCCAGCACTCCGCCCGGGAAGACCCACGCGCCGCTGCTGTGGTCGCCGCGCTCGGCGCGCCGCAGCAGCAGCACCTCCAGGCCCTGCGGCGCGTCGCGCATCACCACCAGGGTGGCGGCGTTGCGCAGCGGGGCGATGGTGGCGGGGGCGGCATCGGCGGTGCCGCCGGCGTTGGGCTGGGTGGTGACGGTCATGATCGTCTCGGGCTGGGGTGGGCGTTGGGGCGGCGCGGGCTCAGCGGCCGCCGAACACGGGCGGACGCTTCTCGACGAAGGCGCGCACCGCCTCGCGGTGGTCGTCGGTCTGCGAGCACTCGACCAGTCGTCGCGCCTCGTGGCGCAGCGCGGCGTCGAAGTCGATGTGCAGGGCCTCGTCGAGGTTGTCCTTCATGTGGGCCAGGGCCAGGCCTGGCCCTCGGGCCATGGCGCGGGCCAGCGCGAAGGCCTCATCCTGCAGCTGCGCGTCGGGCACCACCCGGTTGAACAGGCCGATGCGCTCGGCGCGGGCGGCGTCCACCCGCTCGGAGGTGAACATCATCTCGCGGGCGATCGGCGAGCCCACCGCGCGGGTGAGCAGCCAGGCCACGCCGTAGTCGCCCGACAGCCCGATGCGCGAGTAGCCGGCGCTCACGAAGGCCGAGGCCGCGGCGATGCGGATGTCGCAAGCCAGGGCGATGGCCAGCCCCGCGCCGGCGGCTGCGCCGGGCAGCGCGGCGAGCGTCGGCTTGCGCACCGCCATCAGCGCGCCGGTGAGCAGGCGCTGGCGCTCGACCAGATCGCTGATGCGGGCCTGCGGCGACCAGTCCTTGCGGCTGCTGTTGTCGCCCATGCCCTTGACATCGCCGCCGGCGCAGAACGCGGTGCCCGCGCCGGTGATCAGCAGCGCGCCCACCCGCGGATCGTCGCCGCATTCGCGGATCATCCGGCGCAGCGCCGGGGTGAGCTGGTCGGACAGGGCGTTGCGCGCCTGCGGCCGGTTCAGGGTGATCAGCGCGACCGCGTCGCGGATCTCGCACAGCAGCTGGTCGGTGCCGGTGTCGATGACGAGGGGCGGTGATGTCGGGCTCATGGGCGCTCCTGCGCGCAGTGGGGTGGGTGGGCTGTCGGAATGATCAGGACGGTGGCGGGCAAGCGGGCGTTCAGGACACCGGGCGGCCTGGCGAGTCGGCCCGCCGGCTCAGGCGGCGCGCCGCGCGCCCAGGGAGGGCCGCTGGATGCCGAAGCGGGCCAGCTCGGGCACGGCCCGGCCGCAGATCGCCTCGGCCAGCCATTGCCCGGTGACCGCCGACATGGTCAGGCCGAGATGCCCATGGCCGAAAGCGGCCCACAACGCTGGCAGCCCGGGCAGGGGGCCGAGCACCGGCAGCGTGTCGGGCAGGCAGGGGCGATGGCCCATCCAGCGGGTCTGGCCGGCCGCGCCCGCCTCGCCCGCCTGCGGGAAGGCGCGCTCGAAGCTGGCCTGCAGCAGCGCGAAGCGGCGCTCGCCGGGGTCGGCGCGCAGGCCGGCGAACTCCACCGTGCCGCCGCAGCGCACGCCGGCGCGCATCGGCACGATGAAGACCTTGGTGTCGCCGGTGACCACCGGGCCGCGCAAGGGCTCGCCCGGCGCGACTTCCAGGCTGCTGCGCTGCAGGTGGTAGCCGCGCTGGCTCTCCAGGGGCACGCGCAGGCCCAGCGGCCGCAGCAGGTCCATCGACCAGGCGCCCGCCGCCAGCACGCAGGCCTGCGCCGGGAAGGTCCGGCCGGCGGCCTGCAGGCCGCCGTCGGCACCCAGCGCGTCGACCGGCGCCTGGATGAACTCGGCGCCGCGCTGCCGCAGCGCCTGCGCGAGCCGCAGGCACAGGCCGTGCGGATCGGTGATCGCCGCGGCCTCGGGCAGGAACATGCCGGCGGTGTAGGCCGGGCCCAGGCCAGGCTGACGCGCCAGCAGGCCGTCGCGATCGAGCGCCTCGGAGCGCACGCCGAGGTCAGCCCGCAGCCGCCACGCGAAGCCGTCGGCCGCGAGCGCCTGGCGCGAGGCATAGACATGCAGCTGGCCGGTGTGCGCCAGCAGATCGCGCGCGTCGATGGCGCCGAGCACCGCCTCCCAGGCCGGCAGGGTGGGCGACAGGATGGCGAGCAGCGCGTCGGCCACCTGCCGCACCGTGGCTTCGTCGGAGACCCGCACGAACTGCCTCAGCCAGGGCAGGGCGCGCAGCAGGTAGCGCCGGCGCACCACCAGCGGCGCATCGGGGCTGCCGAGCATCTTCAGCCCGGCGCGGGCGGCGCCGGGCACTGCCAGCGGCACCACCGAGCCGCTGGAGAGCGAGCCCGAGTTGCCGAAGGAGGCGCCTGCGCCGGGCGGTTGGGCGTCGAAGACCCGCACCGCGCGGCCCCGGCTGGCCAGCGCCCAGGCCACCGACAGTCCGACGATGCCGGCGCCGACGATGTTGACCGGGCCGCCTGCGGGCGGCGGCGCGCTCACGGCGGCGCTCAGCGGTAGACGCCGTCCCAGGGGCCTGGCACCACCGAGGCGCTGCGTCCGTCAGCGGCCACGGTGGGACGGTTCAGCGAGAACACCGTCTCGGGCGAGAGCACCGAGTAGTCCATGTAGCCCAGGCGGGCGAGCGGCTTCATGGCCGGGGTGTCGACGATGCCGTCGCGGATGAAGGCGTCGTCGATGTAGATGCCGGTGACCAGCCCGAAGACCACGGTGTAGGTCACGCCCTTGCCGTCGGCGGGCGACGGCATGTCGAGGGTCTTCCACAGCTTGCACTCGAAGGCCGCGGGGCTCTCGCCGACCCGGGGGGCGCGCACCGTGACGCCGGGCGTGGCGGTGAGACCGGCCAGCGCGAATTCATCGACGCCCGCCGCCACGGTGGCCGAGCTCATGTTCATCTGGTCCCGAAGGTCGAGGGTGGACAGCGAGCAGGTGAATTCGCCGTTGGCGAGGATGTTGCGCAGGCTGTCCTTGTGGCCGCCCGAGGAGAACACGACCATCGGCGGGCGATCGCTGACCGCGTTGAAGAAGCTGTAGGGGGCGAGATTGGGCTGGCCGTCGGCGCCCAGGGTGCCGATCCAGCCGATCGGTCGGGGCACGGCCAGCGCCTTGAAGGGATCGAATTTCAGGCCATGGCGGCCGGTGGCGGTGTCGTAGTGCATGGAGTCCTCGGGGAGCCGGTTCGGGATAGGCGGACACTACCGCAGGATGGCCGACGGGGTCGGCACGGGGCGATGATTATCGGGATCGGGTCGGGCGAATAGAATGGCGCCCGGAACCGTCTTGGCACCGGCCGGTTCCGGCTGGCGAAGCCGGCAGGCCGGGCCGACCCACCGGAGAACCTTCTTGCGCGAACTCGACCGCTTCCTCGCCTGCCGGGATCATCTCCTGGCCAACCGCACCGACCTGGCCGCCGCGGTGGCCGGCTTCGAGTGGCCGCAGCTCGACCGCTTCAACTGGGCGATCGACTACTTCGACGCCATGGCGCGCGACAACCCCGCGCCGGCGCTGCACATCGTCGAGGAGTCCGGCGCGCAGTCGCGGCTGAGCTACGCCGAGCTCTCGGCCCGCTCCAACCAGGTGGCCAACTTCCTGATCGGTCTGGGCGCGCGGCGCGGCGACCGCATCCTGCTGATGATCGGCAACGAGGTGCCGCTGTGGGAGACCATGCTGGCCGCGATCAAGTTCGGCGCGGTGCTCATCCCGGCCACCACCCTGCTCTCGGGCGATGACCTCGCCGACCGGCTGCGCCGCGGCAATGTCCGGCATGTGATCACCAACGCCGCCGGCATGGCCAAGTTCCAGGAGCTGCCCGCCGCCGACACCACCGGCCGCAGCCTGATCAGCGTGTCGGCCGGCAGCGGCGGCCTGCCGGCGGGCTGGATCGACTACTGGGGTTCGCGCCACTCGCCCGTCGCCTTCGAGGCGCCCGACTCCACGCTGGCCGCCGATCCGCTGCTCGAGTACTTCACCTCGGGCACCACGGCGCGGCCCAAGCTCGTGCAGCACACCCAGGTGAGCTACCCGGTGGGGCATCTGTCCACCATGTACTGGCTCGGCCTGAAGAAGGGCGATGTGCACTGGACCATCAGCTCGCCGGGCTGGGCCAAGCACGCCTGGAGCTGCTTCTTCGCGCCCTTCAATGCCCAGGCCTGCGTGTTCATCTACAACTACAGCCGCTTCAACGGCCCGGCCATCCTGGGCACGCTGGTCGAGCACGGCGTGAACACGCTGTGCGCGCCGCCCACGGTCTGGCGCATGCTCATCCAGGAAGACCTCAAGGCCTGGCCGGTGAAGCTGCGCGAGCTGATCTCGGCCGGCGAGCCGCTCAATCCCGAGGTCATCGAGCAGGTGCGGGCGGCCTGGAACATCGTCATCCGCGACGGCTTCGGGCAGACCGAGAGCACCGCCCAGATCGGCAACCCGCCGGGCGCGCCGCTCAAGCCCGGGTCGATGGGCCGGCCGCTGCCCGGCTATCCGATCGTGCTGCTCGATCCCGACGGCGTGCCCGGTGACGAGGGCGAGATCTGCATCGACCTGTCGCGGCGTCCGCTCGCCCTGATGACCGGCTATGCCGACGACCCCGAGAAGACCGCCGAGTGCATGCGCGACGGCTACTACCACACCGGCGATGTCGGCATGCGCGATGCCGAGGGCTACATCACCTATGTCGGCCGGGCCGACGATGTCTTCAAGGCCTCGGGCTACCGGATCAGCCCCTTCGAACTCGAGAGCGCGCTGATCGAGCACCCGGCCGTGGCCGAGGCGGCGGTGGTGCCCTCGCCCGACGCCCTGCGCGGCTTCGTGCCCAAGGCCTATGTCATCCTCGCGCCCGGCCATCAGCCCGATGCCGCCACCGCGGCCGACATCTTCCGCTTCATGCGCGGCCGGGTATCGGGCTACAAGCTGGTGCGTCGCATCGAGTTCAGCGACCTGCCCAAGACCATCTCGGGCAAGATCCGCCGGGTGGAACTTCGCGGCCAGGAGAAGGCTCGGCCGGCCAACGGGCCTCGCACGGCCGCCGAGTTCCTCGAGGAGTCCGTCCGCTGAGCGCCTTGCTGGTGCCGCGGGCTTTTCCCCGGCCGCTGTGCGCCCACCTATAATCGCCGCTTCTTTGAGGAGTCACCCCATGAAAACCGTTTCGCTGATCGCGGGCATCGCCGCGCTGTTCGTCTCGGCCTCGGTCTCGGCCCAGGATCTCGCCGGCACCCTGAAGAAGATCAAGGAGACCGGCACCATCACCATCGGTCACCGCGAGTCGTCCATCCCGTTCTCCTACCTCGACGACAAGCAGCAGCCCATCGGCTACGCGATGGACCTGTGCATGAAGGTGGTCGATGCGGTCAAGGCCGAGCTCAAGCTGCCCAATCTCAAGGTGGCGCTGCAGCCGGTCACCTCCAGCAACCGCATCCCGCTGCTGCAGAACGGCACCATCGACCTGGAGTGCGGCTCCACCACCAACTCGGTGCAGCGCCAGCAGCAGGTGGCCTTCGGCCCCACCTATTTCGTGATCAATGTGACCGCCGCGGTGAAGAAGACCTCGGGCGTGAACAGCCTCACCGACCTCAACGGCAAGAACATCTCCACCACCTCGGGCACCACCGCCGTGCCGCTGCTCAAGGCCTACGAGAAGACCAAGAGCATCGATGTGAAGGAGATCTACGGCAAGGACCACGCCGAATCCTTCCTGCTGCTGGTGGAAGACCGGGTCTCGGCCTTCGTGATGGACGACATCCTGCTGGCCGGGCAGATCGCCAACGCCAAGTCGCCGGCCGACTTCAAGATCCTGGGCGAGTCGCTGCGCCAGGAGCCCTACAGCATGATGCTGCGCAAGGATGACCCGCAGTTCAAGGCGCTGATCGACAAGACCATCTCCGGCGTGATGAAGTCCGGCGAGATCGAGAAGATCTACGCGAAGTGGTTCATGAGCCCGGTGCCGCCCAAGGGTGTGAACCTGAACTTCCCGCAGACCCCGCCGCTGAAGGACGCCTTCCGCAACCCCAACGACAAGGGCGTCTGAGCCCTCGTCCCGCGCGCCGCGCCGAGCGGGCGCGGCGAGCGTGTCCCGGCCCGGCGTTCGCGCCGGGCCCACCCGCAGGGGCCCGCGCATGAACCTCGGCATCTTCCTCGAGCCCAACGCCGACGGCGACAGCCTCTGGTGGGAATCCCTCGCCGGCGGGCTCACCTTCACGCTGTCCACCGCGCTGTTCGCGGCGATCATCGCCTT
>JAGWVN010000135.1 GCA_018970865.1 Betaproteobacteria bacterium | reverse complement strand
CCGGCGCCGCTGCCGCCGGAGCCGCCAACGGTGCGGTGGCGGCTGCTGCGCCACCGGCCGCCGGCGCGGCGGGCGGGGGCTGAACCTGAACCGGCACCAGGTTGCGCATGCCACGGGTGCGCCCGGTGGGGGCGAGCTGCTCGAGCATCTGATCGACCGACAGCGATTCCCGGTTGGGCGCAGCGCCACCGGGGGCAGCGGGTGGTGCTGCGGTCTGGGCCAGCGCGGCGTCGACGACGAGCAGGGGGCCGGCGAGGCAGAGCAGGCAGGCGACGGCGAGGGCGGGGTGGCGGGTCATGGCCTCATTCGATGACGAACTGGACGAGCCGCTCACCGACGCGTCCGAGGGAGTCTTCGATCTCGATCAGCAGGCGGTGGGCGCCTTTGGGCAGACGGGCCTCGGAGACATCGATGCCCTCGGCCGTGACCTTCGAGGCCGCGGTGATGCGGCTGGTGATGTCGAGCTTGAGCGAGCCGTACTTCACGCGGAAGGAGTCGGGATTGATGGTGGCCGGTTGCGTGGGCTCGAACCGCACCAGGATGCGGGTGGGCGAACTCACCGTGGCGTTGCCGGTGAGGGCCGGCGCGACCAGGTTGATGCGCGGCGCGTTCGGCGCCGGGATGGCCTTCATGCCCAGCGGCTCGGGCGCCGCGCGGTCGGCGGCGGCTTCCTGGTCGCTGACCAGCCACTGCGCCTGCGCGGTGGCGCTGAGGCTGGCCAGAACGAGGCCCAGGCACAGGGCTCTGAGTGTGGTGGACATGACGGTGCTCGCTGGGGAATGGCGTGGACGGTGCGGCGCTAGCGGATTTCCTCGATCCGCAGCAGACGGGCGGCAAAGGCTTCCGACCCGCCGGTGAGGCCCTGCCCGGTGAACAGATCGATCAGCGAGCCGCGGCCGTTGAGGGTGTTCAGCGCGGAACTGAAGGTGGGCAGGGCACCCGCCTGGCCGCGGGTGAGGGCGCTGAGGTCGCGGGGGGAATCGGACACCAGCACCAGCAGGTTGTTCACGCCGGGGGGGCCCTTCGCGGTGATCGCCCACTCGGGCCGCGGCAGGTTCAGCGGCTTGTCGGCCTGGATGCGGTTGTTGCGGTCGAGCCCGTTGGGGAACAGCACATAGAAGCTCTCCCGGTCGCTGCCGAGCAGCACCAGGTAGACATGGCCGTCATGGCTGGACTTCAGCCGCAGTTCGAGGGGGTCCTTGCCGATGCGCAGCGCGCTGCGGCTCAGGGTGACGTCGAGCTTGCGACGGGGGTTCTGCTGGGCTTCGATCTCGCGCAGCGTGGCCAGCGCCGCAGCGCCCGGGTCGACCGGCGCCGCCGGCGGCGGAGGCGGAGGTGGAGGCGGAGGCGGCGAGGCTGCGGGCGGCGGCGTCGCAGGGGCGACAGCCACCGGCGCCGGGGCCGGCGCGGCCACGGGCGCCGGCGCAGGATTGACCACCACCGGCGCGGGTGGCTTTTGGGCGACCGGAGCCGGCGACGGAGCCGCGGCGGCCAGCGCCATCGGCGGGCGGCTGGGCGCCGGCACCAGATTGCGGTTGCCGGTGACGGTGATGTGGTGCGGCTGCAGCGAGGGGAAGGGCGCCAGCCGCTGCTCGACGAACGACTGCGCGCACTGCTCGATCTCGCGGATGGAGACCGCGCCTGAGGCGTCGAGATCGCGGGCGGCGCCAAGGAGGCAGTCGCGCACGCCCTGGGTGGCCAGTCCGCCCCGGTTCGGGTCGTCGAAGCTCACCTCGTCGGCCCGGGCCGAGGTGATCTGCACGAAGTTTTCGCTCAGCGCGCCCAGACGGGAGGCTTCGGCCAGCAGGCTGCGGGTTCGCACATTGGCCGGACGGCTGCAGACCTCGTTGTCGGCGCTTCCCTTGATGAAGAACTTCGGGGTGAGCTCCAGGGTGACCGGGTCGGTGCCGGCGAGGGAGCGGGTGCGGTTGCGGTTCACCGAGACGCCGTCGGAATGGCAGGCGTCGAAGAACATCATGACCTTGTCGGCGGTCTCGCTCACCCGGCGGGTGCGCTGGGCGATCTCCTCGTTGGTGATGGTGCCCTGGTCATAGGCGAGCAGACCCTCCTTGCAGCCGTTGACCTGGGGGTCGAACCAGCGGGTGCCGTGACCGGAGAAGTACACGAACACCCGGCCGCCCTCGCCGACGGTGCTGGCGAGGCGGTCGAGCGCCGCCAGGATGCCGGCCTTGGTGGCCTCGGCATCGCGCAGCACGGTGATGCGCGAATCAGGGATGCCCATGGCCGCGGCGATCTGGCGGGCGCTGCCGACATCGAAGCCCACGCCGCGCAGCGACGGGATGTCCGGCGATGCGTAGGTGGACACGCCGACGATCAGGGCACTGCGGTTGGACTGCGACGAGGTCTGCGCCGAGGCGGACAGGCACAGGGCCGTCAGGCCGACCACCGCCGCAAGGCGTCGGAGAAAGGGCTTCATGGACTCGACGACCAAGGCTGGATTGAGCCTGATCATCCCCTGACTGGCTGCTTTGATCAACTGTTGCGGCGCAACAGGCAGGCGCCGTCCGGCGGGCTGTGTCAGCCTTGCGACGGCGACCACGACGGCGGCCGCTCCGGCGGCCACGACGGCGGGCGTCCTGCCGGCCATTTCGGCGGGCGATTCCCGCCGCTGGGCGGCTTCGCGGGCTGTGGCATCCTGTGCCGCATCGTGATCGCCTCCCCGATCGGGACCGCTGGCGGACCGCCGGCCCGCCCACCGAGCCCCCGCCGGCGGCGGCGGCCGTGCCCTGCCTCCCGGCCGGCCCTGGCGCCGCTGGCGATCGCCGTCCTGCTCTCGCTGCTGTCACCGGCCGTGCTTGCCCTGCCGGCCGAGCTCGCCCCACCGGCCGCGACCCTGCCCTGGTGGGGCTGGTCGTTCGGCGTCTTCCTGGTCAGCGTGCTGATCGGCCTGGTGGCCGTGCCCGCGGGCGTGGGCGGCGGCGTGCTGTTCGTGCCGATCGTGGGCGGCTTCTTCCCCTTCCATCTCGATTTCGTCCGCGGCGCCGGCCTGCTGGTGGCGCTCACCAGCGCCCTGGTCTCCGGACCGGCGCTGCTGCGCCAGGGTCTGGCCAGCCTGCGGCTGGCCCTGCCGCTCGCGCTCGCGGTCTCGATCGGCTCGATCGCCGGGGCGCGCACCGGGTTGCGTCTGCCCGAGTCGCTGGCGCAGACCCTGCTCGGTCTGGTCATCCTGGGCATCACCCTGCTGATGTGGCGGGTCGATCCGGCGGGTCGGATCGCGCCCGAGGCCGATCCGCTGGCGGGCGTCCTGGGCATCGGCGGGCGCGGGCATGATCCCGCCGCGTCCACGGCCGACTGGAGCGCCGCGCGGCTGGTGCCGGGCTGGCTGATCTTCCTCGGCATCGGCTTCGTGGCCGGCGTGTTCGGGCTCGGCGCGGGCTGGGCCAATGTGCCGGTGCTCAGCCTGCTGATGGGCCTGCCGCTGAAGGTGGCCGCGGGCACCAGCGGGCTGGTGCTCTCGATGACCTCGCCGGCCGCGCTGGTCTATCTCGGTCACGGCGCGATGCTGCCGGCGGTGGCGGTGCCGGCCGTGCTCGGGGTCACCGTGGGTGCCGCGGCGGGCGTCCGGCTGCTGCAGCGTCTGCCCGCGCGGACGCTGCGCCGGCTGGTGCTCGGCGTGCTGCTGCTGGCCGGCCTGCGCGCGCTCGTCCGGGGGCTGACATGACGGCCGACCGGCACCCCGACCCGGCCGCGCCGCCGGTTGGCCCGCGCGAGGCCTGGGAGCGCGAGGAGGACGCGCGGGTCCACGCCCGGGTGCTGCAGCTTGCCGCCGGGTTCTGTCTGAGCCTGCTCGCCCTGGCCTTTGGCTGCTACGCGGCCGGGATCGCGCCCGGCCTGGTGCCCGCCAACGAGCTGCCGGCGCACTGGCAGCAGTCGTCCGCCCACTGGCGCGCGCTGATGGTGCAGGCGGCCGCGGCGGGCGCCGGCGATGCGAACGCGCGGTTTGCCCCGGGCAGCGGGGATCTGCTGTGCCTGATGGCGATGCTCGGGCTGTGTCTGGCCTCGCTGCCGGCGCTCGGCGTGCTGCTGGTCAGGCTGCTGCGGCGTCGGGATTGGCCGCTGGCCGCCTTCGCGGCGCTTAACATCGTGGTGCTGGAAGTGGCGCTGGTCGCCGCCCTGGTCTGACCGATCCACCCCGCGGATGCCCACCGTGATTCCCGTTCCCGCCGAGTTCACCCGAGAGTCGTTCGAGGCCGGGGTCACCGTCATCGAGTCGGGGGCGCCGGGCGATTGCGCCTACCTGATCGAGTCCGGCTGCTGCGAGGTGCTGGTGGCGGCCGATGGCGGATTGCGCCGCATCGATGTGCTCTCGCGCGACGATCTGTTCGGCGAGATGGCCCTGCTCGACAGCCTGCCGCGCACCGCCACCATCCGCACCCTGGTGCCCACCGTGCTGGTGCGCATCGAGCGGCGGTACGTGCAGTCGCTGCTCGAGCAGACCGATCCGGTGATCCAGTACCTGATGCGTCTGCTGCTGTACCGCTTCCGCAGCGAGCGCGCCGCGGCGTCGGCGCAGCCCGCCGCCGTGGCCGCGCCCTCCTGGATGCAGCGGCCCGAGCGCCTGCCGGCCTTCGATCCGCACGCCGCGGCGCTGCGCACCATCTGGCTGGCGCGCGATCTCACCCAGGCCATCGAGTCCGGACAGCTCGAACTCCATTACCAGCCGATCATCGACCTGCGCAGCGGCGCGATGGCGGGCGTGGAGGCGCTGGTGCGCTGGCGGCATCCCACGCTGGGGCTGGTGGCGCCCGACGAGTTCATCCTGCTGGCCGAGCGCACCCAGGTGATCCATCGCATGGGGCGCTGGGTGATCCAGCGCGCGCTCGACGACTGGCCGCGCATCCGCGCGCTCTGCGATGCGAGCGTGCCCGCCTTCCTGTGCATCAACCTGTCGGCGCCCGAGCTCTCCGAACCCGGCATCGTCGAGTTCATCGGCGCCGCGCTGGCCGCGCGGGCGATCGACGGCGCCGAACTGCGGGTGGAGCTGACCGAGACGGTGGTGATCGCCAGCCTCCAGAGCGTGGCCCGGGTGGCGGAGGCGCTGCGCGCGATCGGCGTGGGCATCGCCCTGGATGACTTCGGCACCGGCTATTCGGGCTTGAGCTACCTGCAGGACCTGCCCTTCACCGCGCTGAAGATCGACCGCAGTTTCATCGGCCGCATGCTTGGCGCGCCACGCAGCCTGCACATCGTGAAGTCGGCGCTCGCCCTGGCCGCGCCGCTCGGACTGAGCACTGTGGCCGAAGGCATCGAGGACGCGGCCGCGGCGCAGTTGCTCGGCGAGCTTGGCTGCACCTTCGGGCAGGGGTATCTCTACGCGGCACCGATGGATCTCGCCGCGCTGCAGGCCTGGCGGCGCGGCCGCGGCCAGGTCGCCTAGCCTGCATCCCAGCCGCGCTGCGCGAGCCGCTCGCGCAGCAGCGCGCCGGCCCGGGCCGAGGTGATCAGCACCGCGTGCAGCCGGGCCCGGGTGAGGGCCACGAACAGCCGCCGGCAGACGGTCTCGTCGAGGATCTCGAAGTCGATCTCGGTGATCACCACCGCGTCGGCCGCCTGGCCCTTGAAGCGGAACAGCGAGTCGACGAGCAGGTCGCCGTCGGTGAACCGGGCCTGCCCCTGGTCGTCATGGCCGTCGGGCTTGCGCAGCCGCAGGCCGGCCAGAGCGGCCGGGGCATCGGCGCGAAACAGCCGGCTGCTGGCCAGACCGCGGTAGCTGAGCACCACGGTGTGGGCGGGGAGGTAGCCCTGGACCCGGAGCTCGCCGAGCGCATCGGCCGTGACGGCGAGCGGGTCGGCCCCGTCGTCGTGTTCCAGCCAGCGCGGATCGAAGCCATCGACCGCGCTGCCCGCCTGCAGCGGCGCGGGTGTCAGCCCCAGCGCGTTCATGAACTCGACCAGCCGACGCGGCGAACGGTAGTTCACCGGGCTGCGCAGCACCGGCCAGCCGGACAGGTCGACCGCGGCGCGCCGATACAGGGTCTGGTCGGGATCCTCCAGCCAGAGCACGCGGGCATCGGGGCCGGCCAGCCCCAGCAGCGCCGCCACCCAGGCCGGCTCGAAGTCCTGACCCTCGTCGATCACGAGCGTGTCGAACAGCCCGGTGAGGCGGCTGCTGAGCGCGATGAAGCCCTCGGCCAGGCTCTCGAAGGCGCGGGGCTCGGCGAAGTCGGGCAGGGCCATGCCGGCCTGCGTCATCACGACGCGGGCAAATTCATGGAAGGTGAACACCGTCTCGGCGGCCGGCGCGGCCTGCCGCATGGCATCGGCCAGCGGCCGGTTGAAGCACAGGTAGAGCGCCCGGCTGCCCCAGCGATGCGCCTCGCGCAGTTCGGCCAGCGCCAGCTGGGTCTTGCCCGACCCTGCGGTGCCCTGGACCCGCAAGCGCCAGGGCGACAGGCTCAGGCGCTGCGCCCAGGTGGCCAGGCCGTCGGACAGCCGCGTGCTCAGCTCGCGCGCCGAGCGGCCGAGCACGCCGATGCTCGGCTCGGCGCAGACCTGCTGGGCGAGGAAGTCGTGCACATCGAGCGCCTTGGGCGCCTCGGGCCCCGAGGGCGGCGAGGCGGCCTCGATCAGCGCGGTGACGATGTCGATCAGCTGCGCGTCGCGGTCGGCGTCGATCACCCGGGAAGGGTCGATGCCCGAGGGCGTGGCGCCGGCCAGGCGCGCCTGCGGCAGGTAGAGCAGGTGGTCGAGGGTGAGGCGCTGGCCGGGATGGCGTCGGGCGTATTCGCCGCGCAGGCCGTTGAGGTTGCGGCTGAGCTGGCTGATCACGCGGCCGGGATCGGCCTGGTCGCGATAGCGCGCGAACAACTCGCCGTTGCGCACCCAGACCGTGGCGAGCTTCTGCTCGATGGCCAGCAGCCGGCCCTCGCGGTCGGCGACGATGAAGTCGATCTCGCCATAGACCGAGCCGCCCGCCAGGCCGCGCGCCCAGTGGGTGCCGTGATACACCGTGAAGGCGTCGGACAGGCCGTCGCGCAGCCGCAGCAGGGTCTTGCGTTCGGCCTCGCGCCCGGCGTCGGCCGCGGGCGCCAGGTCGAGCTCCGAGGGCACGAGCCGGGCCATGCCCGCCTCACCGGCGCGATGTCGCGCCCGGCGCGGGCAGCAGCCCGGCGAGCAGGCCGAGCAGCGACCCGGCCTCGGCCTCGGGGCTGAAGCGCGGCGAGAGCGCGACGCTGCGTTGCGCCAGCGCGCGCAGCCAGCCGGGCTCGTCGCGGGCGCGCTCGAGCAGCGCGGCCAGCGCGGCATCGTCGCCCGGCTCGAACAGCGCGGGATGGTCCTCGCCGAGCAGGCCGAGGTTGCCGTCGATGCGCGAGGCGATCACCGGCGTGCCGCTGCGGATGGCCTCGATCACCACATGCGCGCCGCCTTCCATGCGGCTGGCGTGCACCAGCACATGCGCGGCCTGGATGCGGCGACGCGCGGCCTCGTGCGGCAGTTCGCCCAGCCAGCGGTAGCCGATGCCCGCGGCGTCGAGCGCGGCGGCCTGCGCGCCCAGGTCGGCATCGAGCGGCGCGCCGACATGGTCGAGCCGGATGTCGGCGCGCCCCGCCAGGCGGCGGGCGGCGCGCAGGTAGGTGAGGGGGTCCTTCTCGTCGCGCAGATGGCCCACCATCAGGGCCCGCAGGCGTCGCGCGCTGCGGGGCAGCGGCTGCCGCTCGCCGCAGGACTGCAGCACGGTGATGGCGCGCGCCCGCGCGGCCGGCGGCAGGCGCCGTGCGCCCAGGGCATTGAGCACCACCAGCCGGTCGGCGTCGTCGACCCAGGCGCGGGCCTCGGGGTGGGTGTCGATGTCGCGATACAGATCGGTGCCGGTCAGCGCCAGCACCAGGGGGCGCCCCGGCGCACGCTGCCGCCAGGCCCGCATCGAGGCCGCGGAGCGGCGCGCGTGCAGCGCGATCATGCCGTCGTGCGCGCCGTCTTCCCAGCGGTCGGTGAGGGTGATGCGATAAGCTCGGCCAAGCAGGCGCGCCCAGCGCCGCGCGGTCTGCCAGTTGCCGTTGTTGGCGGCGGCCAGCGCCGGGGTCACGATGACGATGGATGAGCGATGCACCAGGCAAGTGTAAGCGGGGGCGTGGCTGACGCGGTACCGGCCGACGATCCGGCCCGGGCCGCGCGGCTGGGCGGTCCGCGCGCGCTCGCGCAGGCCATGGCCCAGTCCCGCGCCGACACCCTGGCCACCTTCGCCGCCTGGGAGCAGGCGCTGCCTGATCTGGTGGTGCCGCAGCGCGCGGGCCTGAATCCGCCGGG